>NZ_CP130558.2:1237500-1580000 GCF_030534315.2 Thermoanaerobacterium sp. CMT5567-10 | reverse complement strand
TCGGGTAAGTTCCGACCTGCACGAAAGGCGTAACGACTTGGGCGCTGTCTAGATGAGGGACCCGGTGAAATTGTAGTACTCGTGAAGATGCGAGTTACCCGCGACAGGACAGAAAGACCCCATGGAGCTTTACTGCAGCTTGTCACTGAATTTTAGTAATATCTGTACAGGATAGGTGGGAGGCAGAGAAATATGGGCGCCAGCCTATATGGAGCCGATGTTGGGATACCACCCTGATATTACCGAAATTCTAACATAGGAGCCGTAAGCCGGCATATGGACACTGACAGGCGGGCAGTTTGACTGGGGCGGTCGCCTCCCAAAAAGTAACGGAGGCGTCCAAAGGTTACCTCAGCGCGGAAGGAAATCGCGCGTAAGAGTGCAAAGGCAGAAGGTAGCCTAACTGCGAGAAAGACAATTCGAGCAGGGACGAAAGTCGGGCTTAGTGATCCGGCGGTAGAGAATGGGATTGCCGTCGCTCAACGGATAAAAGCTACCCTGGGGATAACAGGCTGATCTCCCCCAAGAGTCCACATCGACGGGGAGGTTTGGCACCTCGATGTCGGCTCATCGCATCCTGGGGCTGAAGTAGGTCCCAAGGGTTGGGCTGTTCGCCCATTAAAGCGGTACGCGAGCTGGGTTCAGAACGTCGTGAGACAGTTCGGTCCCTATCCGTCGCGGGCGTAGGAAATTTGAGAGGAACTGCCCTTAGTACGAGAGGACCGGGGTGGACAAACCGATGGTGTACCAGTTGCGTAGCCGTACGCACAGCTGGGTAGCCAAGTTTGGAAGGGATAAACGCTGAAAGCATCTAAGCGTGAAACCCACCTCAAGAAAAGATTTCCCATCCGAAAGGAGTAAGACACCTTGGAGAAGACGAGGTAGATAGGCCGGAGGTGTAAGAGTAGAAATACTTTAAGCTGACCGGTACTAATAAGTCGAGGACTTGACCTTAAGCATTGTGCAGTATTCAAAGTTCATTAAAGCATATATATGAAAAATATTATCACCGTTCGCAAATTGTGTTTTCTATATACTAACGGCTCACTACGTTAGTTCGGCTAAAGCCGTCTATGCGTTGTGACGGCTTTTAACGCCTCACTGCACTGCGTTCGCCGAGTATATAACGAAAACGCAATTAATAGTTCACTTGTGATAATATTTTTCAGGGAAATACTTATATAGAAAAGAATTAACAGAAAAGATTTTTTCCAAAATATGCAAAAGAATAAATGAACAAAAGATTTCCGGTGGCAATAGCGGAGGTTAAAAACCCGTTCCCATACCGAACACGGAAGTGAAGCCCTCCAGCGCCGATGGTACTGATTACTCGGAAGAGTAGGTCGCTGCCGGTAAAAATTTCATATATTAGCCCCCTAAGTAAAACTCCTTATCCAGGAGTTTTTTAATTTATGCGGAATTATATTTATTTACTATTGACAAATCAAACCTGCTATAAGAACATATAAATAGAAGAGCATAAGCAGCTAAATAAAAATTTGAGAATTTTGCTTTGGAGGCGATATTGATGAAAAAACTGGCCTGTGGTGTTGATCTTGGCGGTACAAAGATTAATACCGGTATAATGGATAGTGATGGTAACATATTGTACAATGTAAAGGTTCCAACGGAGGCTGATAGAGGTCCCCAACATGTAATAAACAACATAAAGAAGAGCATAATAGATTCATTAAAAAATACAAGACTGGAGATAGACCAGATTGCAGGTATTGGCATAGGCGCGCCTGGACCGTTAAATGCGGATAGCGGTGTTGTGGAATGTCCGCCTAATTTACCTGGATGGATTGATATTCATTTAGTCGACATCTTAAAACAAGAATTTAATACAGAAATCAAGCTTAATAATGATGCGAATGCTGCTGCACTTGCTGAGCATTTATTTGGAGCAGGGCAAGGTATAGATGATATGGTTTATGTAACTGTAAGCACAGGTATTGGCGGTGGTGCCATAATAGGGGGAAAATTGTATAATGGAGCAAACTCTAATGCAGCAGAGATTGGACACCATTCGATAAACTTTGATGGCCCTAGATGGTGCAACTGTGGCAATCCCGGATGCTTAGAGTCTTATGCTTCTGGTACATCGCTAGTTAAATTTGCTAAAAAATATATAGAATCAGGAAGAAATACCATTCTTAAAAACATACCAATGGATAAATTAAAGGCTGAGAATATTTTTGATGCAGCAAAATCAGGTGATGAATTAGCTTTGGAGCTTATAGAAAATGAAGCATTTTATTTAGGAGTAGGTATTGTAAATATAATGGCTTTTTATAATCCAAAGAGGATAATAATAGGTGGTGGCCTTTCAAGTCAATGGGATGTTTTATATGAAAAGATGATGAAGACAGTTAAAGATAGAGCATTGAAGCCAAACATAGAAATTTGCGATGTTGTCAAAGCAAAGCTTGGCGGAGATGTTGGACTTATTGGTGCAGCTGCACTTGTACTGTAAGGAGGATACAATGGAAAGATGTCCGTGGTGCCTCAAAGATGAACTATACATAAAGTACCATGATACGGAATGGGGCGTGCCTGTCCATGACGATAAAATTCACTTTGAGTTTTTGGTGCTGGAATCTGCCCAGGCGGGATTAAATTGGCTTACGATACTTAAAAAGAGAGATAATTATAGAAAAGCGTACGCTGATTTTGATCCACAAAAAGTTTCTTTGTTCGATGAGAAAAAGATATTAGAGCTTTTAAATGATAAAGGAATCATTAGAAACAGAAAAAAAATCGAATCATCAATTATAAATGCCAAAGCTTTTTTAAAGATTCAAAAAGAATACGGGAGTTTTGATAGTTATATTTGGAGTTTCACAGAAGGGAAACCTATCATTAATCATTGGAAAAGCATCGAAGAAATACCTTCTAAGACTCCATTATCTGATAAGATAAGTAATGATCTTAAAAAAAGAGGTTTTAAATTTGTAGGCTCAACGATAATATATTCTCATATGCAGGCTACAGGAATAGTAAATGATCACATTATATCCTGTTTTAGGTATAGAGGTTTATCATGAGATATGACAAAATGATTTATTAAAAAATACATGCAGGGCTTGGTGCAAAATGCATTGAGACCTGCCTTTTTTTATTCTCAAAATAATATAATGTTAATAAGAGAGCGTATAGATACTGGTTGTAATGGAAATAATTATAATAGAATATTATGAAAGATGGTGTAGCATATGGAAAGCATGTTAAAAACTAAAAAGTGCTTTATATGCAATCATGAAAAGACGGATGGTATTGAGGTATTAGGAAAATTTTTATGCAATGACTGTCAGAAGATTATCGTTGACATGTCGCCCGATGATGTTGAATATGAATATTACAGAAAAAAAATGATAGATATCTGGCGAAACTATACAAAGGATGTTGAATATGAGGACTGATAGTGGCATGTCCTCATATTTTTTTATAGTAATAGTTAGGTTTGTATGGTATTATATATTTATGATACTTGAAAAAAGGTGATGAAATTGACAGCACCATTATATGAAGCGCTATTAAAGTATGTAGAAGATGGTACTATACCATATCATATGCCAGGTCATAAAGAAGGTAGAATTATTTCCCGGAAATATATAGAGAATTTTGCCAAAATAGATTTGACGGAAGTTCCCGGCACAGATAATCTGCATGACCCTCAAGGACCAATTTTGGAGGCTGAAAAACTTGCAGCTAAAGCATTTGGCGCAAAGATGTCTTTTTTTCTCGTGAACGGCACCACATGTGGAATATATGCTGCAATGTCTGCCGTATTAAACGATGGTGATGCAGTGCTTATTCAAAGAAATTCACACAAATCTGTATACAATGGTTTAATACTTACAGGCGCTACGCCGATATATTTAACCCCATTGATTGATTATGAAGATGGGATAGCAATGGGAGTATCTGTTGATGAACTTGAAGGTCTTTTTAAAGATAATAAAGACATAAAAGCGGTTTTGATTACATATCCAAATTATTATGGATTTTGTGTTGATATTAAAAAAATAGTAGACATAGTACATAAGTACAATAAGATTTTAATTGTCGATGAAGCACATGGTGCACACTTTGCATTTTCAGACAGGTTGCCATTACCAGCATCTAAAGCTGGTGCTGATATTGTTGTTGAAAGCATTCACAAGACTTTACCCGCCTTTACGCAAAGTTCAATATTGCATGTGAATACAGATAGAGTTGACGTTGATAGATTAAAATTTTATTTAAGTCTTTATCAATCTACATCACCATCATATATTTTAATGACATCAATTGACTTGGCTAGAGATTTTATGGAAAGAGAAGGCAAAGATAGACTAGATAAATGCGTAAATTTATCAATAGATGCTCGAAATAAATTAAATGCAATTGAAGGCGTAAAGTGTATAGGAGATGACGTTGTAGGCAAGTATGGAATTAATGATTATGATACAACAAAACTTACCATAAGTATAAAAGGCCTCGGGATATTAGGAAGTGAAGCAGAAAGGATATTGCGGGAAAATTTCAATATTCAAATGGAGATGTCTGATTTATACAATATACTGGCAATAATGACTGTTGCAGATGGTGAAAAGGAGTTTGACGAATTAGTAAAATCGGTTGAAGGACTTTTAAAATACAAAAAGAATCAAGAAATTAGACTTATTGACTATTATCCTGATGTACCAGAGATGAAAATGAAACCTTCAGAAGCAGTTAAAAAACCTTATACACTTCTAAAAATAGATGATGCAGTAGATTCAGTTTCTTTGGACCATGTTATTCCATATCCGCCAGGTGTGCCTCTTATATGTCCGGGTGAAATCATAAAAAAAGATATGGTACAATATATAAAATTACTATATAATATAGGTATAAAGATTGTAGGTATTGATAATTTAAATATACGGGTGTTTAAATAATGTACAAAGGAAAACTTATTGCATTTGAAGGTATCGACGGTAGCGGAAAGACGACACAAATCAATCTACTGAAAAAATATCTTTTAAGCATTGGACGGGATATTGTAGTATTGAGAGAACCTGGCGGCACTAATGTAGGTGAGAAAATCAGAAATATACTCCTTGATAAAAAAAATAAGATAGTTCCTACTGCAGAAGCTCTTTTATATGCAGCATCAAGGGCAGAATTAGTAAATGAAGTGATAATACCATCTTTAAATAATGGAAAGATTGTTATATTAGATAGGTTTGTTGACAGTTCTATAGTATATCAAGGATATGCAAGGGGCATTGGTGTAAAAGCCGTTGAGGAGATAAATAATATCGCTATAGCTGGTCTTGTACCAGATTTGACTATATACTTGGATATAAAGCCCAAAGACACTATAAAGCGAATTGATAGAAGGAAAGACAAAGACCGCCTTGAGATGGAAGATTTGGAATTTCATGAGAAGGTTTATGAAGGGTATAAACAATTGATAAAATCAAGGCCGGATAGATATTTAGTTATAGATGCCACACATGACATTGATTATATACAGAAAAGCATCGTTAAAGAAATAAGTAAAATCATATAAGGAGGGGAAAAAATGAAACTGATTTTTGCTATAGTACAGGACGAGGACGTAAGGCGGCTAATGGATGGACTGACAGAGAAAGGTTTTAGCTTTACGAGGGTTGCTTCTACAGGTGGTTTTTTAAGGTCTGGCAATACAACACTGATGATAGGTGTTGAAGACGAAAAACTCGATGATGCCATTGAAGTAATAGAGAAAAAATGTAAGACGAGAGATAGAATTATTACTTCTCCGACTCCAATGGGTGGTGCAACAGATATTTTTATTCCACAGCCTGTTGAGGTTTCAATTGGAGGAGCTACGGTTTTTGTCATCGATGTTGAAAAATTTTTTAGGATATAGGTGTTTTGTATGAAAATACAAGAGATAAATTCCAACAAAATAACGGCGGGATATACCAAAGATGACATAAGTAGCAGAACTTCTGCTTTAAAGTTTGAAGATGTTTTTGACAGTGAAATAAGTAAAGTAAATGACAGTATTATAAATAAAATGTTAAATGAGATTGATGATGCTGCCGAAAAATTAAAAGAAAATTTAAACTTGGATAATTTGTTAATTTACAAGAAAAAAGTTAAAGAATTTTTGCAAAGCTCCATAAATGGCATGTTCCAAAGAAATAAGAGAGAATCCATCAGTTTAAATGGACGAAAGAAGATTTATACTATTGTAGACAAAGTGAATGAGAAGCTTGAAATGATGACGAAAGAGTTTATAGAGGGAAACAAAAAGAACATTGATCTTTTAAGTGCTATTGAGGAAATTAGAGGATTGTTGGTAGATATATATTCGTAGGTGAATTTTGATGTTTGAAATATATGGGCATAAAAATATTCTGGCGTTATTTAACAAAATTGTAAGTTCTCAAAAGATAGGAAACGCCTATCTCTTTATTGGAGAAAGTGGTTTTGGAAAAGAATTTATGGCAAAATATTTTGCTATGATGATAAACTGTAAAAATGGTTCTAAACCTTGTTTAAGTTGTCCTTCATGTATTCAAATGATATCAGGTAATCATCCTGATATTTTCTTTATAGAGCCTGATGGAATTTCAATAAAAGTTGAGACATTAAGAAATGTCGTAATAAACAATGCTTATGTGAAACCATACAACTCTTATAAGAAGATTTTTATAATAAAAGAAGCTGAAAAAATGACAGAGCAAGCTCAAAACAGTATACTTAAAACACTAGAGGAACCTCCTGAATATGGACTTTTCATTTTAACATCGTCCAAGATGGAAGGCCTTTTACCTACAATTGTGTCAAGGTGTGAAATAATAAGGTTTACTAGAGAGACAGACGATGTGATAGAAGATTATCTTATAAATGAAAAAAAAATTGACATAAGTAAAGCTAAAAAAATAGCTTCAATTGCCAATGGCAATTACGGAAAGGCAAATCTGTTGATTGATGAAGGTTATTCTAAAGTAAGGTCGGAATTGGGAGATATTTTATACAATGTGATTAACCAAGACAAGGCATTGAGACTTGAAAGTTTTAAATTTTTTGATGAGAACAGAGAAATGATAGGTGATATAATCGATATAATGTTTTCCTATTTGAGGGATTTGATGATATTAAAATTATTGGGCAGCGAAGAATGCATTATAAACAAAGATATGTCTGATAAATTAAGAATGTTGTCAACCAATTTGACAGGATTTAAGCTAAATAATATAATTAATGAGATAGAACAGCTTGCTTTTAATCTTAAGTCAAATGTAAATTATCAATTAGCTATTGAAAAATTTCTCTTAAATATTTAGGAGGTTTTAATTTTGTATACAGTTGTAGGAATTCGGTTTAAAAAAGCCGGTAAAATATATTATTTTGATCCAGGTGATTTGCCTGTAAATGTGGGGGATAATGTTATTGTTGAGACAGCCAGAGGAATAGAATTTGGAGAAGTTGTCGTTGGAAAACGACAGGTTGATGATGACGAAATAATAGCTCCGCTGAAAATGGTACTGAGAATTGCAACAGATGAGGATTTAAAACACTATAAAGAGAACAAGGCTTGCGAAGCAGAGGCTTTTGGTGTCTGCATGGACATGATAAATGAGCACAATCTGGATATGAAATTGATCGATGTTGAATACACATTTGACAACAACAAAATAATATTTTATTTTACTGCTGATGGCAGAATAGATTTTAGAGACCTTGTAAAAGATCTTGCTGCGGTATTTAAGACGAGAATTGAGCTTAGGCAAATAGGTGTAAGAGATGAATCTAAGATTGTGGGTGGCCTTGGACCGTGCGGTAGACCTTTATGCTGTGTAACTTTTTTAGGCGATTTTGAGCCTGTTTCGATTAAAATGGCAAAAGACCAAAACTTGTCATTGAATCCTACGAAAATATCAGGTTTGTGTGGCAGGTTAATGTGCTGTTTAAAATATGAACAGGATACTTATGAGGAAGTGAGATCTGAACTGCCTTCTGTAGGAAGCCTTATAAAAGTCGATGACAAAGAAATGAGGATAACGGAAGTCGATGTTGTAAGAAAAAAGCTTAAAGTCAAGATGAAAAATGCAGAAGGTATAGAGATAACAAAAGAATACGATCCTGAAGATGTGATTGTGATAGAAGACAGTAAAGAAAATAAAAAAGATGAAATTTCTGAGATTTACAATGAAATATTAGGCGATGATTTCATCGGATAAAAAAGAGAGTCAACCTCTCTTTTTTATTCAACTTTACCCAACAGAAAGCTGAATATTAAGATGATGAAGACTGCTGATGTTATATATACATACATGTAGTCTTTTTCTTGAAAAAATGTGATGATGGACACACCGACTCGAAATACGGGAGTCAGTATAAGAACTAAAAGCCCTGTCATAATTATTGCATATGGTTTTAAGGATATTAACCCTTTAATTATTGCCCCTACAGATGTAGGATATGTATTTGCTGGATAGCCACTACTTTTTGTTGCAAAAAATAGAATTAAACCTATGAGAATGATTAGCGCACTTAATAAAACTCCTGTTCTTAAAGTTTTGCTTATTATAATCTCCATATTTTCTATTTTTTCATTTTGATTTTTTTTGTCCTCCACAGCTATACCCCCAATCCTTTTAAAAGCATTTCAATGGAAACATAGGCTAAAACAGGTATAAATATCTTTCTTATAGTTGTGCTTTTCATATTTGTCATGATTTTCGTGCCAAATGTTGCACCTATTAACACACCTAGTGCAACAGGACCTGCAATTTTTGGATCTATGTTGCCTCTTACAAGGTATACTCCAGCACTGGCAGCGGCAGTAACGCCAATCATAAAATTGCTGGTGGCAGTTGATACCTTCATGGGAAGTCTCATAAATAGATCCATTGCCATTACTTTAAAGATGCCGCTTCCTATGCCTAATAATCCAGATATTACACCTGCTATGTACATCATGCCAAACCCTTTGTTTACACCAGTGACGTTGTACTTTATTTCCTTTTTAAGAACTTTGTCGTAGTAAGAACCTTCAAGCTTTAACTTTTTTGCGATGGGCTGGGAGACTACTCCTTCAGGGAGCTCTTCATTTCGCTTTTTTAACATTGTAAATGCAGAATATAAAAGAAGAAGGCCGAAAATGATGTATAAATATTTTGAGCTTATTAAGCCGGCAATATATGCTCCTGTGAGAGCACCTGTAGTCGTTGCAATTTCTAGAAACATGCCTATTCTCATATTTGTTATTTTGTCTTTGACATATGTTACGGCAGCACCGCTGGAAGTCGCTATTACAGAAACGATGCTAGCGCCTATTGCGTATTTTATATTTACTCCTAAAAGCAGCGTAAGCATTGGTATTACTATTATGCCGCCGCCTAATCCAAGAAGGGATCCAAAGACTCCAGCCACAATTGATATGAGAAGTATAATTAAAGATGTCAATATCACTTTATCATCTCCTAAATTTCATTTTGTTTTATTTCTCTTTCTAACATTATCAATATAGGAGGAAATGCATATATGCACATTGTAGATGCGGCTACTATACCAGCATCATTAAATGCTAAAGCGAAAAGCATTCCTACAATACTGCCGAAAAAACCGTAGTAGATGTATTTATTTTTCTTAAATATGCTCTTAAGTATTCCTGTAGGCTTATATGACAGGATAAACAAGCTTATTATTGTTATGATTAAAACCCAAGACCATATGGTATATCTTATTAATGTCAGTTCCATATTTAATTTGCGGGCGAATATCTTGTACAGTGCTGTTATTCCTTCATTTTTTACAATCAATGCTGTTTGTGCCATGTGGGTGATGGTGCACATAAACATGGATGCTATGAACATGAGGGTCAAAAGTACAATCATAATAAGAGACAATAATAATAGATTTTTAAAATTGATTTTAATCTCTGACATAAGCAAAAGCGTTACGCCAAATGCCATAAAACCTGTTATAAAACCGCCTATCTTTGCTCCGTACTGTGGAAGTATCATCAACATAAATACTAAGGCGAAAAACAAAACACCTAATAATTTATTAGCTCTGTTGTCGTATTTTTGAATAAATGTCATAACACCCATTATGGTGGATCCTATTAATACGCCCATGTATTCATTCCCTATACCGTAAAATCTTGCACCTGCAATAACGTCATATCCTAATATAGAGCCCTTCATAAGGTGTGCACCTGTAAAAATATCTGCTGCAATAATTATGGCAGTCAAAAGGCTTATGACTATCAGCATATTGAATTCATCTTTTACAACCAATTTAATGAGAAGCAATAAAAGTGTTGTTATTACAATTAAAACAATAATGCTGGAATAAATGGACAAGGGGCTAAAAAGCGATAAAATCAAGAGAGACAAAGGAACAATCATTACACCTAGTACTATTGGTTTTAAGTATTTTAAATATCCAATCTTTAAAAATAATGTAATCAGATAAAGTATTAAAATTATAATGAGAAAAATTACATAACTTTTAAGGACGATAGGCCGTGCTGTGTAAATAGACACGACTTTACTGTTTAAATTTTCCAGATAGTTTACTTTGTCGTGAGCTTTTATATTTGTTATTGGATGACCTAGCATTTCAACAGGTGGTTTAATATTAAAATAGCTGAGAATCGTTGGTGCCAAATCTATATTTGTTATTATGCCATCCCTTTTTGTGGTCAAAGACGTTGTAAGGCCATTATATCCATGACCATAGATAATTATAGGTGCCAATAGATTGCTGGAGGATATGGCGCTTTTGGAAGGACATGGTGTTGCAACTATAAGCAAATCTTTTGAAGTATCTATGTTTTCTAATAATTTACCTATAAAATTGTCTGCATTGATGATGGCGTATTTTTTATATTTTGATGCAATTTCACTTGAAACATTAGTTGAATAACTGTCGACTCTTGAAGTATCGCCTGTGTCTATTACAAAAAATCCTCCATTTTTTTCATACTCTTTAAAATAATCGAGAATTTTGTTGTAATCAGTCCTCATAAAATATGGACTGTTTTTGTCGTACATTAATATATTTTCACTGACGTCACCAAAAGCTGTACCTTTTTCATCCATTGCGATGAGAGCACCATACCTTCTATACGTAATGGAATTGTCTGATGCAATGTCAGAATTCCCAAATACATACGTAGGTATGTTGTTGTCCTTTAATAATTGCCCTAAAAGGCCGGGTGTTATCTTATAATCGGCACTTTCGCTGCTGCTGATAAGATTTGATATGCCTATATTTACAATATTATTATTGCCATAGTCATTTCTTGTGTTAAGCTTGTAAATTTCGCCTGCATTTCCAAAAGTATAATTTTCATTTACATTAAGATTTATTGCGCTAATACCATGAGCACTGGCTCTGGTTCCTGTTCCGAATGTTAAATATCCAGATGCGTCAACATAACCGTCAGCATTTCTTACATTCATAAGTCCAACTGTGCCGTTATTGATTAGCTTCTCTATGTTTTTTGCATCATACTTTATATAATCGTTAAGGCTTACTCTATCGATTATGACAAGAACAACTTTTTTATTACTGTTTGTAGCTGCATAATCTCTTTGAGGCATTAAAGTAAAAGACATTAATAAGAGCAATAAAGCAATAATAACCCTTTTCAAATAAAACACACCCTCTATAGTATTTTTACTTATAATTATATAATACAAATATTAAGAAATTATTAAAAAGAGGGTTAAGCCCCCTAATCTCTTATTAGCGGCATACTCATACATCTTGGACCGCCTCTACCTCTTGACAGTTCAGAGCCTTCTATCCCGATGACTTCAATGCCTTCTTTCTCCATTATTTTATTAGATGATTCATTTCGAGAATATGTTATGACTTTGCCAGGTGCTATAGCAAGCGTATTTGTGCTGTCGCTCCATTGTTCCCTTGCTGATGTTATTGTATTTAGACCGCCTGTTGGTATTATCTCTATATTGCTTAGATTAAGTGCTGATTTTAATGCATCCTGAAGATCTTTTTCCTTTTTTATTGAAAAACCTTTATCCTCTTTTATTATGCTGAACACTCTTAAATCCCTTTTTATCCCGGGATAAAATACGAATCTTTCTTTGTCTACCATTGTAAATACTGTATCAAGGTGCATATAAGACCTGTTGATAGGTATTTGTACCACAAGGATATGTTCAACAGTTGATCCACCTTCAAAAAGATTGCGTGCTAGCTGCTCTATAGCCTGTGGTGTTGTCCTCTCACCGCAACCTATTGCAATTACTTTATCACTTAATATCAGCACATCTCCACCTTCTAGAGAATGAAAATACGTGTTGTCGTACCAACATGGAATATTGTTTCTCTTAAATATATCGTGATTTTTGTATATATATTTTAATATAAGAGTCTCCGGTCTTCTTGCAGCTGTTTTCATAGAGCTTATCATGAGGCCTCCATCTATCATTGCACCCGGATCCCTTGTAAAATACATGTTTGGGAGAGGTTTAATATAAAAATAGTGATCTTCATAGATGAATTCTGCCAGTCCCATTGGCACGACACTATCAATATCTCCCTTTTCAAGGCCGCTAATGGCTATTTCTGCAATATCGTCATAGCTTATATCCATAAGGTAATCTTTTAAATAATTTTTTGACTCAAGATATGTGATGCCATTTATCTTGAGAAGATCAACAATAAATTGTTCTTTTATATTCTCATCTTTTAATACATCTTTTAAGAGATCTTTAATATAAAACACAGTTATACCATTATCTCTTAATACTTTTGCAAACTCATCATGTTCTTCTTGTATCTTTCTAACCCATGGAATATCATCAAAAAGCAGTTCTGATAGATTTTGAGGAGTAAGCCTTTCTAATTCTTTTCCGGGCTTGTGCAAAATAACTGCTTTTAAATTTCCTATTTCTGATGATACGTGAGGTACTAACAATGGGTGCGTCACCAGCACATTCCTCCCTATGTATAAACTCTTTATATAGTATACTTTGCTTATATCCATTTTTCAATACAATTTATATTAATTTATCAATATGGTAAAATTATTTGTAATGAGGTGGGAATATGCTAAAGAATGGTGAAAGAATTGATGATTTAAATTTAAATGGACTTAAAATTATTCAGCATGAATATAAATTCAAATTTGGAATGGATGCAGTATTGCTTTCAAATTTTGTATACACTAAAAGAGGAGATAAAATTATCGATTTAGGTTGTGGTACTGGAATTATACCTATCTTAATTGCTGGAAAGTCTAGGGATACACATATTATAGGTGTGGAAATACAAGGTGATGTTGCAAACATTGCATTGAGAAACGTGGAACTTAATAATTTTACAGACAGAATAGAAATAATAAATGATGATATACGAAATATTGTGGATAAGTTAGGTGTTGAAAAATATGATATAGTGACAACAAATCCACCTTATATGCCACATAAGACGGGATTTGATAAAAGCAATGAAAGTGAGAACATCTCAAGATACGAGATAAATGGCGGATTGCAGGATTTTGTCAAAGTAGCATCTAAGCTTTTGAAATTCGGTGGAAAGTTTTTTATGGTACATAGGGTGGATAGACTTGTGGATATTGTTTATAATTTAAGGATTTGCAATCTCGAGCCTAAAAAAATTAGATTTGTACATCCATATGTTGAAGAAAAACCAAATTTAGTATTGGTTGAAGCTAAAAAAGGTGCAAAAAGTGGTGTTATCATAATGAAGCCTTTGTACATTTATAATAGGGAAGGAAAATACACTGACGAGCTTTTAAGCATATATGGCAAAACTACAATAGAGGAGGAATAAAATGTCTGGAAATCTATTTTTATGTCCGACTCCAATAGGCAATCTTGAAGATATAACATTAAGGGTTTTAAGGATACTTAAGGAAGTAGATATTATTGCTGCAGAGGATACAAGGCAAACTATGAAACTTTTAAATTACTATGATATAAAAAAAACAGTTGTAAGCTATCACGAACATAACAAGGTTTCAAGTGGATTAAAGCTTATTGACGAGTTAAAGTCCGGGAAAAACATAGCATTAGTTACAGATGCAGGTACACCCGGCATATCTGACCCTGGGGAAGACCTTGTGAAGCTTTGCATAAATGAAAAAATAAATGTAATATCGCTTCCAGGTGCAACGGCTATAACGACAGCACTTGTAGGTTCTGGACTTGACACTAAGAAATTTGTCTTTTTAGGCTTTTTACCTACTAAAAAAAGTGATAGAGAAAATGCTATGAAGGAAATATCAAGAGAAAAGAAAACAGTTATCATTTATGAAGCACCTCATAGAATAATTTCTACATTAAATGAAATTAAATCGTGCATAGGTGGTAGAAAGATAGTAATAGCGCGGGAGCTTACAAAAGTGCACGAGGAGTATTTGAGAGGAACTGTGGAGGAAGTTTTATGTAAAATAGGTGAAGGGGTAAAAGGAGAATTGGTAGTTTTAATTGAAGGTGCAAAAGATGAGATTTCGCTGGAACCTAATGAGCTTCTGCAAAAATACCTTCAGTGTGGTATGGACAAAAAAGAAGCGATTAAATTGACGGCAAAGCAATTAAAAATACCAAAAAGTGAAATTTATAAACTTACATTAAAGGAAGACAGATAATTCGATTCTGTTTCTCAATATCAATTGATAATGATAATCAATAATTTCAAAAATAAAAAATTCTAATTGTGTTGCATATTTTTAAGTTTAAGCATATAATATGTATTATATTAAATATTATCAATTGATATAAAAAGGCGGTTTTATGATGAATTCATTTAAAAAGGTTAAACAAGTTTTAATACTTATTTTGGCATTAAATATAATTGTGGCATTAGCTAAACTTTTATACGGTATGTACATTAAAAGTGCTAGTATGGTGGCTGACGGATATCATTCTCTATCAGATAGCTCAGGCAATATAGTAGGGCTTGTGGGTATTTACCTTGCATCAAAACCAGAAGATGAAGAGCATCCCTATGGGCATAAAAAGTTTGAGACATTTTCGTCCATTTTTATATCTGTAATGCTGTTTGTGGTCAGCTACAACATACTAAAAGAAGCCTACAGCCGATTTTTAAATCCTGTTATTCCAAAGATTACTTTAGATAGCTTCATAATAATGATTGCAACACTCTTGGTAAATATATTTGTTTTTACTTACGAGTACAGGCAAGGTGTTAAGCTAAAAAGTGATATACTTGTGTCAGATTCGCTTCACACTAAAAGTGATATTTATGTATCTGTGTCTGTGCTTATAACGCTTATAGCATTAAAGCTTGGAATCTCGCCTTACATCGATCCTATCATTTCTGTAATTATATCAATCTTCATTATAAAAGCCGGTATAGAAATAATAAAGCACAGTTCTGACATTTTGTGCGATAGAGTGGTGGTAGATTCGAAGAGAATTCATGACATTGCTGTAAGTGTAAAAGGTGTTTTGTCTTGTCATCAAATAAGAAGTAGAGGACGAGAAGATGATATAAATATAGATCTCCATATCATGGTAGATCCCAGTGAAAACATAATTGATGCTCACGATATAGCCAGTCAGTTGGAAGAAAGGCTTAAAAATGAGATACCTGGTGTTACAGAAGTTATTGTCCATATGGAGCCCTACAACAAGAATGAAATAGAATAAAAAAATAATAGAAGGTAAACTTCTATTATTTTTTTATTCTTATTCGCTTTTTTTAATGTCATCAAGACAGTTTTTGCAGATGTTTTTACCTTTGTAATTAACGACGTTTTCTGCATTGCCACAAAAAATGCATGCAGGCTCATATTTTTTAAGTACAATCTGCTCACCATCTACATAAATTTCGAGAGCGTCTCTTTCGGCTATATTCAGTGTCCTTCTAAGCTCGATAGGAATGACGACTCTTCCCAGTTCATCAACTTTTCGAACTATTCCTGTAGATTTCAACATTACTCTCCCCTCCTAAAGCTACAAAATTCGACAAATTCTTTGCATATCTAATAATACCAAGTTTTGCAAAATAAGTCAATACTTTAATGGCATTTTTTTTAAAAATTAACATAAATTTTTATAGAATGGAGGAGATACAATTGATAAATTATATTTGGTTTTTTATGATAGGAATTGGCGTAGTAGTAGGTATAATAAACGGCAGGATCGGTGATGTGTCGAAAGCCATTATCGATTCGTCTGAGGCAGCTGTTACTATATCTATCGGATTAATAGGTATAATGTCTTTATGGCTCGGCATCATGCAGATTGCTGAAAAATCAGGTCTTATGGAAGTGTTGTCAAAGCTGCTGAAACCTGCAATTATAAAACTCTTTCCGGAAGTGCCTGAAGATCATCCTGCGATTGGTGCCATGATTATGAATATATCGGCCAACATGCTGGGTTTAGGTAATGCAGCTACACCTTTTGGCATAAAGGCTATGGAGTATCTTCAAGAATTAAATAATCGAGATGTTGCATCAAATTCCATGTGTACATTTCTTGTTATAAATACTGCATCAGTTCAACTGCTTCCTGCTGTCATGATAGGTTTAAGGGCATCTTTAGGTGCTAAGAATCCGGCAGACTTTGTTGTTGTAGGTCTTCTTTCTAGTATTACCGCCTTGATTGCTGGAATCATAGTTGTAAAGGTATTGGAAAAATCACCACTTTTTAAGGAGTGATTATTTTATGTTGAAAGTAATATCAGAGTTTATTATACCGTCTATTTTGTTGATAATTCCATTGTATGGGCTAATAAAACATGTTAAAGTATATGAAGTGTTTGTTGATGGTGCAAAGGATGGAATCAATACGATGGTAAAAATATTTCCGGCCTTGCTGGCAATGCTGGTGGCTGTCGGTGTTTTAAGGTCGTCAGGCACATTAGACGCACTTGCAAAGCTTATTGAACCTTTTACATCAAAAATAGGGATGCCATCAGATGTTGT
This sequence comes from Thermoanaerobacterium sp. CMT5567-10, assembly GCF_030534315.2. Lineage (NCBI taxonomy): Bacteria > Bacillati > Bacillota > Clostridia > Thermoanaerobacterales > Thermoanaerobacteraceae > Thermoanaerobacterium > Thermoanaerobacterium sp. CMT5567-10. The sequence goes on along the minus strand of NZ_CP130558.2, from coordinate 1,563,076 downwards.
ACCACTGGCTCTTATAAGGCCTCTTTCAGGAAGTGGTTCATTAGGCATAGCTACTGAATTAATCAAGTCAAAAGGTCCTGATTCTTTTATAGCGAAACTTGCTTCTGTTATGTATGGTTCAACGGAGACAACTTTTTACGTTTTGGCAGTTTATTTTGGTTCTGTAGGTGTAAAAAAAATGAGGCATTCAATAATAGCAGGAATTGCAGCAGATATAGTTGCTATACTTTCATCAGTTTTTTACAGTAGACTGTTTTTTTAGCTTGTTTACTTTTAAAAATTTGATATACTAGAGATGGTAATATCTTATAAAGCTAAGGGGATTTTTTAAGATGACAATATTAATAAATAGGATAAAACGTATACTTGATGATTTTGCTGAGAATGTCTATGTCGTAGGTGGAACTATAAGAGATAGGTTATTAAATAGAGAAATTAGTGATTATGATTTTGCTGTCATAGGCGATGTTGCATCAATATCAAAGATGGTGTCTGAAAAGCTAGGAGGTTCTTATGTCCCGTATGCAGAAGAAAGAGGAACGTATAAAGTTGTGTATGAAAAAATTATGATGGATTTTACACAATTAAGAGGCGAATACATAGAAGAAGATTTAAGACATAGAGATTTTACAATAAATGCAATGGCACTGAGATTAAATGATTTTTTTGATAGCAATTTGATAATAGATCCATTTGGAGGGTTACGAGACCTTCAAAATAAAAAGATTAGATGTGTAAGCAAAGATTCATTTGATGACGATCCTTTAAGGATGCTTAGAGCCGTGAGATTTGCTTCTAAGTATAAATTTTCAATAGAAGAAGATACAAAAAATCTTATAAAGGAAAAATCAAATCTGATTAGTAAAATCTCATCGGAAAGAATTATGAATGAAATATATGCAATATTGAAATCAAATGAATCATTTAAATATATAAAAATGATGGACGAGCTGGGCTTAATCGATTCAATATTTCCTGAAATAAAAAACATGAAGGAATTAGGGGGCTGCTATTATCAGGTTTTGGATTCGTGGTATCATTCGATTAAAACAGTTGAGGAATATGAAAGCATTGTGCAGGAGCTCAGATTTCCTGCAGATATGACAAAAACAATTTTAAATTACCTTAACAAAGAACTTTCTTCGGGAAATAAGTTAAAAGATGTATTAAAGATTGCAGCCATGTTCCACGAAATTGGCAAGAAAGATGCAATTTATATTGATGCTGATAATCATATTCAGTTTTTCAATCACGATGTAAAGGGAGAAAAAATTGTATCAGGTATAACCAAAAGGTTAAAAATGGCTAAAAAAGAATCGTCTTTGATAAAAAAGATGGTCCTCTACCATGCAAATCCATTTTCGATTTATGTAAATGGTATGTCGAATAAGACTATGTTTAAATTTTTTTCTGACCTTGAAGATGATTCCATTGGATGTTTACTGTTGTCGCAGGCTGATGTTGTGGCTGCAATGAAGGGACAAGGCCGGCTAAATGAAGCTTCTTGCTATAGAAGTTTTATATTGAATATGCTTAGAAGGTACATGGACTATGAGAAAACAAAAACTCCACTTCTTACACCTTTGGATATAATAGTCAATTTTGATCTTAAAGATTATAAGCTTTTAAATCAGATATTATACGAACTAAGAAAAAACCAGTTTTACGGCAATATTGAAAATAAAGATGATGCTGTAAAATTTGTAGAAGAGAGAATGAAGATGGAGAAAATATAGTTGACAATACATTTGCGATAAAGTATATTATTATGTAACGATGTAAATAATATATTAAAAAGGCAATGAAGGGAAGAGTAGAAAGGAATTTCTCTTAAAGAGAGCTGGGTCAGGTGAAAGCCAGTAGAGAATGAACTTTTGAACATGGACCTCGAGCTTCAAAGCTGAAACTAAGTAGGCTTTGGCGGGATTTCCCGTTACAGAGTAAGAGTGTGATGGCACTTTACGAGGCATACTGCCGTGAGGCGTATGTGAAAAAGGGTGGTAACGCGAACAAACTCGCCCCTGATTGGGAGGCGGGTTTTTTTACGTCTTAAAAATAAATTTATAAGATGAGGAGGATTTTTATGGCAAAGACGTTTTACATTACAACACCGATATATTATCCCAGTGATAAACTACACATAGGTCATTCTTATACAACTGTTGCTGCAGATGCGATGGCACGGTTTAAAAGGCTTACAGGGTACGATGTGATGTTTTTGACAGGGACAGACGAGCATGGTCAGAAGATACAGAGAAAGGCTAAGGAAAAAGGCGTTACGCCGAAACAGTATGTTGATGAGATTGTGGCGTGGATAAAAGATTTGTGGAAGACGATGGACATAAGCAATGATAAGTTTATAAGGACAACAGACAAGCAGCATGAAGAGATAGTGCAAAAGATATTTACAAAGCTTTATGAAAAAGGCGACATATACAAAAGCGAATATGAAGGATGGTACTGTACTCCTTGCGAGACATTTTGGACAGAGAAGCAGCTTGTTGATGGAAACTGTCCAGACTGTGGCAGACCTGTAGAGCTTGTAAAAGAGGAAAGCTATTTCTTTAAGCTTTCAAATTACGCAGACAAACTTCTTAAATATTACGAAGAACATCCAGATTTTATACAGCCTGAATCAAGGCTGAATGAGATGGTAAGTTTTATAAAATCTGGTCTTGAGGATTTGTGCGTATCCAGAACGTCCTTTGACTGGGGCGTAAAAGTTCCATTCGATCCAAAACACGTTATATATGTTTGGATTGACGCACTTTCCAACTATATAACTGCATTGGGGTATTCTACAGACCACGACGAAGATTTCAAAAAATACTGGCCGGCAGATGTGCACCTTGTTGGAAAGGAAATCGTAAGATTCCACACCATTATATGGCCTGCAATGCTTATGGCGCTGGATTTGCCTCTACCTAAGAAGGTGTTTGGCCATGGCTGGCTTATTTTAGAAGGCGGCAAGATGTCAAAGTCGAAGGGCAATGTGGTTGATCCGAAAGAGCTTGTGTCAAAATACGGTGTAGATGCTATAAGGTATTTTCTCTTAAGAGAAGTTCCGTTTGGGGCAGATGGCGTATTCTCAAATGAAGCCTTGATTTCCAGGATAAACTCTGACCTTGCCAATGATTTTGGAAATCTTCTAAGCAGGACTGTAACGATGGTAGAAAAATACTTCGACGGTGTAGTGCCTGAGGCTTTAGATAAAGACGATGTTGATAATGAGTTAATATCTATCGCAAATAATTTGCCAAAAGTTGTTGAAAGCTATATGGATAAGTTGCAGTTTTCAAATGCTCTTGCGGAAATTTGGAAGCTTGTAGGTCGTGCAAATAAATACATTGACGAGACGATGCCATGGGTATTGGCAAAAGATGAAAGTAAAAAAGAAAGGCTTAAAACTGTTCTTTACAACCTTGTTGAATCGTTGAGGTTTGTCGCAGTTTTAATAACGCCATTTATGCCAAATACGCCTATCAAGATATATGAACAGCTTGGAATTGGCAATGATTTAAGAACATGGGATAGCCTTAAATTCGGCTTACTGAAATCAGGCACAAAAGTCAAAAGAGGGGAGAATATTTTCCCAAGGATCGATGTAGAAAAGGAGCTTAAAGAAGCTGAAAAAGAATCTTCTAAAAAAGTAGATGTAAAAGAAGAGACAAATTACATCAAAATAGATGATTTTGCAAAAATTGATTTGAGGGTTGCAGAAGTATTGGAAGCGGAAAAAGTAGAAGGCGCTGATAAATTATTAAAGCTTAAGCTTAAAGTTGGTGATGAGGTAAGGCAAGTTGTGTCAGGGCTTGCACTGCATTACAAACCAGATGAACTTATAGGTAAAAAACTCGTCCTCGTTGCAAATCTGGAGCCTAAAAAATTAAGAGGCATAGAATCACATGGAATGATTTTGGCGGCATCAAACGAAGGCAAATTGACTGTTGTCACTGTCGATAAAGACATAGAAAGCGGTGCGAAGGTTAAATAAAAAAGTAAGGCGGGTAATGCCCGCCATTATTTTATCTTAAGTTTGTTTAACTTGTATTTTTAGTATATACAAGACAAGCTTCCAGTTATTTAATAAGAGCTTAGAATGCTGATCAAATTGTATAATAATTGTTATAATAAATGATTAAAATAAATAGATAAACGTTCGAAAATGCTTTTCTGCTTGAATTCTAACGGAGGAAGTCCATATAGAGCTTCATTGCTGCCTATTGTTTTATAATTTCCCTCTTTTGCTTTTTCTTGAATATTACGCACTTTGTTCATAAAAGATTTTTTAATAATATCGCTGTTCACAAGTGTTTTTTCTTTTAGACCAGCATTTTGATCAGAGTAATACGGTGAAAAGGCCATCTCTTCTCTATTTGTATTAACAATCACAAATATATCACCACCAAAATTCAGTAAAAAGCAATCGTCCGGATTAAAGTTATTTTCATTTGCTAATTTATAAATATTTTTGGTTAATGCTCCGCCAAAATCTACAACATGCCATTTTTCATCCTTTAATATGATTGAAAAATCGGTTATTACATTGTTTCCAGCTATTACCGGGTATGTGTAAAATGGTTCACGAGTGACTTGATCACTTATTTTTATTGAAGGATCATATTTATTAATATCAATAGTGGCCCATTGAATTGGATTTCCCAGCTTTGCCATTGATACTTCATCTTTTGTTGTAAAATAAAAATCGCGGTATTCTGTATTAATACTTTTAAGCAATGTTTTAAAGCTGTCTTGTGCGGCAATATTGGCTTGCACTTGAGGAGAGACAGCATAACTAATGGTACCAATAGAAAATATGATGAGCATGCACAATGTCGCAATCATAATTAATTTTCGTTTCATTTATTTTTCCTCCCTAAATCTTAATGAACCGCCGTATATAGAACGGTACGTACTATGGTGTAAGAGGATGCTGTATAAAATAATTATTTAGTTCTTACTTGATTTTAATTAACTGTAAAATCTTTAAACATATCTTTATATTTGTCGTTAATTGATATTTTAGCTTGTTTTACATATTGTTCTATAATATTATCAACATAATTTTTATATTCACTTTGTGGGCTAAAAGTTGTGCTGTTAGTTTTTTCTAACTTTCCACTTCTTATTCCATTATTTATAATTGCATTGTACAATTTATCAAATAACAACAATCTTTTAACATTATATTTTTCATAAGTATTCCAGTATTCTTCGGATGTCATGCCACTTGCAGAAATCATTTCTTGCAACATTTGGTTAGCTTCTGGGTAATCAGCAAATTCCTTTTTTTCTTTTTCTATATATGAATTTATTTCGTCTTGTGAAACTTTTAGATTATAACTTGATGCCAAGTATTCTTCTACTTTTTTTCTAACAAGTTTATTCAAGATATAATTGTCTATATTGCTTATTTCTGCATCTGAAGCCAACGTCAGTCCCTTCTGCAGCTCAAATTCACTTTTATATATTGGTATATTATTAACTTTAGCAATTATATCTCCCTTATCAACTTGCAGTTTATCTTTATTACCTCTTAAAAAGTTACCGACATTCTTAAAGACATTATTTAATTGCAATTGATTTGCTTCGTTGCTAGGATTTTTTGCTGATAGTGAAAAAGCAGCTGTAACAATGCTTAGTGACAAAATGATAATCAGACTGATTAATAAAAAAATTTTTTTTCTTTGCATACAGTTTCACCTCAATTTTTAGAAAGTAAATGATAAATTTGTGTAATCTGTCCAATTGCTAGGTATCCAACTCGGATCCAGATGGAAAATTGTTTCTACAGATGCATTTATAGTTTTTACGGATGTAGAATAATAGCTTATTATACTTGAACTATATAAATCGAAATAAACTAGTGTATTAGGGTTCCATATTGATCCATTTGGATTTTTTATGAATTTTGAACTATCTGACGTGTCTATTAAAGTACCAGAGCTACTACCTGTAAAATCAATACCAACTAGATAGCAATTACCATTACCTATTTCAGGGTTTAAAGGTTGTTGGTTGAAAGCTGAAACATAATGATTTTGTATATATTTCATCGGCTAATTAGTATAATTGCTTGCGCTATAATCAATATAAAATGCGAAAATTTTAGCTCCCCAATCTGATGACCATGCATAATGTTGAATATAATTTTGTGTATTAGCAGCAAAAACCATTGTAGCATTTTGAATTATTAGTAAGGCTACAATGATTACTAAAGTCAATGTTTTTTTAATCATAATTTGGATTACCATCCTTAAAAGTTTTTATTTTGTTTAAATAACTTTTATGTCATATCATGGAATTAATTTTTTTAAAATAACTTTATACGATCTTTTTAGTCATCCTCTTCATAATAAATTTAGATATTTACTTATGATAAGATTTTATTAGTCATTAGCACATTAGTAATGATTAACTTTTTTACTAATTTTGCTTATAGTATAATATAAAAAACTAAAAATGCAACTAATTTCCAAATAAAATTAGTTGCATTTTCTTTTACATTACATTTTTTGTTATTACTACATTAAGTCCGATTGATGGAGGATCTTCGTATGTCTTAATTTTGATAACTAATGTTGATAGTGTTATAAAAATCAATACAAATCCTATGGCTTTTAAAATATTTTTCTTCATCAAATTTGCACCTCCCATTATTAATATTTAATTTTTATATTGCAATAATTACATTTTATGGTATATATACAAATATATTGTACTATTATAAAGAAAAATATGCAATTAAAATGTATTTATTTTAATTGCATATTCGTTTTGGTTTATTTTTTTAATTATTTTATTTTATTAAGATAGTCTTTGCATTCTTTAGTATTTCCTTGTTCGAGATTCATAAGGGACAAACTTGCAAAGATTTTTATGATTTCACGTTCATTATTTACATTTTCTAATACATCTATTATTTTCATGTAAGTATTATTAAGATTTTTATTGTCGTCTAAATATTTATAAATGTCAGTTAGCATATAGTTTCCTTTCAATATATATTCAATATCGTTATTTTTATATGATAGATTTATGCCCTCTTCAAGTAATTTTAAAGCTTCGTTGTAGTTTTCGTTTTTTATATATATGTTTTTCAAATTCCAAATCTGCTCTTTTTATATAAGCTTTAATTTTTATTTCAGTCAATCCGTATTTTTCGGAAATTTCAATTATTTCGTCAATATCTTTTATGTGTTCAAGTTCTATATTATTATTTAATTTTTCAAGGCAATATTTTTCTGCTTCCTGCTTTGGAGTTAAAAAAAGATATTCTCCATTTATGTTTAAATTTATACCAAGTTCTTTTGCTCTTTCATTGAATTTTTTTGCAATTTTTTTCGCAGTGTCAATGCTCATTCTGCTTCTGTTGCTTTCAATCATGCTTATAAAACCTCTTGTTATGTTTTCATCCTGTAGTTCTTTTTGCTTTATCCTGAGCATTTTTCTTATTTTTTTAACTTTTTCACCAGGGGTTAAAAATTCTATACAATTACCATCCTTTTAATATGTCATTTTTATATTATAAGTTTATTTTATCATAAATGTAAGGTCAAGAATGATTATAGTTTATTTGTGTAAATAGATTTTTTACTTGCATCTCAAAAAATATACCAGACGATATTTATACGGTTATTGTTAAAATTCAACATTAGTGTTATTATAAGATTAATTTAAATTTTGGGGCAAATTACAAAGAATGTAATATGAGTAAGGGGTGGGATTTTTGTACTATATACCAATTATACTAACTGTTATTGCTAATGTGTTTTACCATATTTTTCAAAAAATGATACCAGAAAAGTCAGATCCAATTGCATCACTAATTTTGACATATTGTACTGCATTAATAGGTTCTTTGATAGTGTTTATTTACTATCATAAAAATATTGATTTAATTGATTCATTTAAAGGATTAAATTGGACAAGTTGCGCTCTAGGATTATCTATAATTTTATTAGAATTGGGATTTCTCCTTGCATATAGGGTAGGATGGGATATAAGTTTTGGTGCAATAGTTTCAAACGTATCTGTTACACTATTATTAATTCCCATAGGTATAATATTATTTAAAGAAAATATTTCAATGGCGAATTTGATTGGTATATTGCTTTGCATTATTGGATTAGTATTAATTAACAGCAAATGAAGAATACTTGCTATTTACATGGCTAAATTAAAGATTGTAGAAAGAAGTGATGACATGATGAATGATTTTGCAAAAAGAAATAGAGCATTGTTGTCAAATAGTAATTTTATGCTTTATATTATTGGCTATATAATATCGGGTATTGGCACAAGACTTACGACGATAGCTCTCTCAAGCAAAATATTGTATCTTACAAATAGTGGACTGTCTTTAAGCGCAACACTAATGCTTGAAGGAATACCGAGTTTTTTGTTAGGCTTGTTTGCTGGGAATGTAGTCGATAAGATGAGAAAAAAGAACATATTAGTGATTTTATATATATTATTTGCTTTTACGTCTTTTGGATTGATATTTGCAAATGACATGAGCCTAATATACATAATTAGTTTTATAAACGGTATTCTAACATCATTTGAATATCCCGCCAGAAGTTCGATTATCCCGCTTTTGGTTGATAAAGACCATCTCTTAGAGGCAAATAGCATAAGAAGCAGTTTATCAAGTATAAATATGATAGTAGGGTATTCTATAGGTGGTATAATTGTTTCTATATTTGGGAATGATATATCTTTTTTAATAGATAGTCTTACATTTATCATAATTGCGATTTTAATAGCCTTTATTAGAATAGATGAAAAAGCTAAAGAAGGTGAAAATGAGAATATATTTGATGATGTTTCAAAAACAGTTAGTAATATAGTAAGTGAAATAAAGCAAGGAATAGGATTTATCAAAGGCAGCATGGTAATAAGACAGGTGATAAATCTTAATCTATTGAGTACGCTTATAATAAGTATGCAAACGCCACTTGTGTATATTTTTGTTAAGAACTACCTAGATGGGGAGAAATTGCTTGCAGCAAGAAGTGGTATGCTTTTTTCTCTAGCAGGTGTTGGAGGACTTATTGGAGGTATATTGATAAATTCAATAGGAAAGAAATTTAATAATATTTCAATTATGACGACTGTACTGCTTTTTGATGGAATTACTCTTATTGCATTTTCCAACAGCAAAATATTTTTATTATCATCAATACTTTTTACCTTCTTAGGCGTAATATTTGTAGTATTTGAAACACTTACAGATACGATAATACAAGAAAATACTAATGATGATAATAGAGGCAAGGTTTATGGATTTTTAGGTTCATTAGTCGATCCTTTATCGATAATATCCTTAGGAATAGGTGGCGCTTTAACAAGTGTATTTAGTGCAAAGGCGATTTTTATTCTATGTGGAATCTCGGAAATTACTGTATCACTTATATATAAAGCATATAATAAGGTTAAATCAATCAATTGATCTTTCGTAAAATTGTAGACGATTATGTAAACAAAGTAATCTTGTTTTTTCTATAAGATCATTATTTTTGGGTTTATACTTTCCATTGATAAAATATGTTAAAATAAAAAAAGATGTTGCAAATTATATCATTGATGAATAATAAACTTTAGGAGATGATTTTATGATTATAGATTCACATGCACACCTGGAAGATGAAAAGTATGACGAAGATAGGGAAGATGTTATAAAAAGGTGCAAAGATGAACTTACATTTTTGATAAATGTAGGATCCAGCATTGAGACGTCAAAAAAATCGATTGAGCTTGCTAGAAGCAATGAATTTATATATGCTGCTATTGGCATTCACCCTGAGCATTCGCAAAAGGAGATAAATGACATTGCGGTAATTGAGGAATTGCTATCTCAAGAAAAAGTTGTTGCTATAGGAGAGATAGGACTTGACTATTATTACGGCGATCCACCAGTGGAATATCAGAAACAGTGCTTCATAGAACAGATAAGGCTTGCCAAAAAATATGATTTACCAATAGTAATCCACGGTAGGGATGCACATGGAGATGTGCTGGATATTATCAAAAAAGAGTGGACAAGCAATTTAAGAGGTGTTTTTCACAGCTATTCTGGCAGCAGCGAGATGGCATTCCAATTGATAGAGATGAACTTCTACATTTCATTAGGTGGACCAGTGACATTTAAAAATGCGAAAAAGGCCGTTGATGTAGCTATGAAGGTGCCGATAGAAAAGTTATTAATTGAGACAGACAGTCCTTACTTGACACCTGTGCCGTATAGAGGGAAAAGAAATGAGCCTACGAATGTAAAATATGTGGCAAAGAAAATAGCTGAGATAAAAAATATGGATTATGATGACGTATGCAATATTACTGCATCAAATGCCTTAAAATTATTTAATATTACTTTTAAATAATCTATAGCAATTGAATAAGTGGAACATATACTGTATTGAAATGGGATATTTCAATAATAAAGGGGGATATAAAAAAGATGTATAGAGATGATTTGAATGAAAATTCCATAAACGTTCCGCCTATTAATCCGGAACCATACACGGGTCCAATGCAACCATCTATGGGACCCATACCTACAATGCCGTGTCCTCACGAACCATCTATGGGACCTATGCCGGGGATGCCAGGTATGATGCCTCCTATGCAATGCCCACCGCAGCACATGAGCATGTTTATGGAAGCATACAATCATGTTTCTATGGCATATACGATAATGACACAAATGATGCAGATGATGCGCCCGTAAAGGGCGTGTTTCTTTTTAAAAGAAACATAATATTTTCATGTATATAATATAATAATATAGTAGATAATATAATTAATAGCTTAATATGGAAATGGAGATAATAATTATGAAATGAATTTGACAAAAATAACATGGTATATTAAAATTATAAAAAGTCTTCCCAATAGAAATGAGGAGGTTATGTAATGGATGCAAGCAACCGAAGAATTTGGCCGGCTGCACTTATTGAATTTGTCAAAAAACCGGCTGTAATTCTGATATTGGCTGCATTGGCTATTTCATTAGCAGGTATAAGTGTATACGTTAACTTGAAAAAACAAGTTACAATCACAGATAATGGAAAAACAATTGTTGCAACGACATTTAAAAGCACAGTTAAAGATTTATTAGCAGAGAAAAATATAAAGTTTAGAAAAGAAGATGTTATTACACCTTCATTGGATTCAAAATTAAAAGAAGGCATGAAGGTAAACATCAAAAGAGCATACCCCGTGGTAATTCACGTTGATGGAAAAGATATAACAATATACACAGTAAAGCCAACATTAAAAGATGTATTAGCACAAGGGAAAATCACACTAAGCCCTATCGATAAAATAAGCACCCCTATAACTAGCAAAACATACAGCGGTATGAATGTTACAATAACCAGAGTAGATGAAAAGATTATTACACAAGATGAAGATATAGCTTACGAAGTACAGACAGTAAAAAATGATGATATGGCAAGAGGACAGACGAAGGTTGTACAGGAAGGACAAAACGGAAAGCGTGAAAAAACAATAAAGATTACATATGAAGATGGAAAGGAAATATCACGCCAAGTTTTAAAAGATGTTGTAGTGCAAAACCCTATAAACGAGATAGTGCAGGTAGGTACATTGGGGCTTTTGACTACATCAAGGGGAGAGACCTATAGATATAGAGAGATGAAGATAATGGATGCCACAGGATATGATGCACCGCCTGGTTCTTTAACTTATACAGGCGCTACAGTAAGGCGTGGCATAATTGCTGTTGATCCTCGTGTGATACCATTAGGTACCAGGTTATATGTTGAGGGGTATGGGCCTGGGGTTGCAGCAGATATTGGGGAAGCGATAAAAGGCAATATCATCGATTTGTTCTTTACATCGTATAAAGAAGCATGTAATTGGGGAAGACGAACTGTAAGAGTTTATATACTTAAGTAGACAGGTTTTACCTGTCTTGTTTTTTGAAAAAAATACTGCGAGGTATGATAGATATGAAAGTGAAAGGATTTAATATCAAAAAGAAACTTGGTCAAAACTTTATATTTGATGAAAACATATTGTCAAAGATAGCCGATTTAGCTGATATAAAAAAAGATGACAATGTAATAGAAATCGGCGCAGGTCTAGGAACACTGACTAGAAAGATTGCGGAGAGAGCAAAAAGTGTGGTGGCTTATGAAATAGACGATGAAGCTGTGGATATTTTAAGAGATAATTTAAGAGAATATAAAAATTTAATCATATTAAATAATGACATTATGAAAGCTGACTTAAAAGGCGTTGTTGATAAGTATTTTGATGGTAATGAATGCAAGGTTGTTGCAAATTTGCCGTATTACATAACATCACCAATTATAATGAAGCTTTTAGAGTCACATTTAATGAAAGACATAACGATTTTGATACAAAAAGAAGTGGCCCAGAGAATATGTGCAGAACCAGGAAGCAAAGAATACGGTGTATTAACTATTGCTGTAAATTATTACTCAAAACCGGAGATGTTGTTTAATCTTCCTCCAGAAGTCTTTTCTCCAAAGCCAAAGGTAAGTTCAACGCTTATTAAACTGCATGTTCTTGATGAGCCACCTGTATTTGTGAAAAATGAAAAGTTCTTTTTCAAGGTTGTAAAGGCGTCATTTGGACAAAGGAGAAAAGTCATAACAAATTCATTAAAGTCGTTGAATATAGATCAATCTATAATCATAGAAGCCTTATCAAAATGCGGAATAGATTTTAAACAGAGGGGAGAGACGCTTTCTATAGAAAAATTTGCTGAGCTGGCAAATGCTATTTATGATATGAAAATGTAATATTAAATGCCCTTGTTTCATAATATATATTGCGAAAAGTATATTTGAAATAAGGGGGATATTAAAATGCCTTTAAGAAAGGACATTTATAAGCGAATGTATATAATGCTGGAACCTGATGAGAGAGGTGCATCACTTTTAAAAGATAAAGAAATAACAGGTTATCTTAAAATAGAATCCATAAGCGGCAGAGGCAGAATTACTGCATCGCTTCAAAACCTTGATCCAAGCTATTCGTATACGGTGAAATTTTTAAAAATTGGCGAAAATCCAAAATTAATTGAATTTGGTGCTGTAAGAGTTGACGATAAAGGAAGAGGTGGTGCAGAATGGTCTTTTGATACAAATGATGTACTTGGCTCAGGTGTGAAGTTTGATGATTTAGCTGTAGCATTTGTTGAGGCAGATAATGGCAATAAATTGATACCTCTTTCAGGCGTCATAGACAAGACTAGATTTAACTGGAAAGCAACTTATAAAAAATTGGTAAAAAGCAATGAAAGTGATGAAAAAAATAAGGAGCAAATTTATTATGATGAAGAAAAAGGCAATGATAAAACCGAAAAAGATGAAAATAATATTGATGTCTTGCCGGAGTCTTACACTGAGAAAACCCAAGAAGATGAAGTTGAAATTCAAGTTGAGCCAGAAGAAAATGACGTTGGCAACCAACCTGTTAATAGTTTTGAAGCGGAAGATGCATCCAATACAAACAGCGAAAGCGAAGAGAAGTTTATTGATGAACATACACAAGATGTCAAAAAAAGCAATTGTTATGAGGTTAATGGAAACGAAGAAAATAGTGGATACGTAAAATATTTAAAGGAATACGTCAATAATATTGTCAACTACCTTGATGAAGTGCATCCATTTGAGAACAATCTAGACGGATACAGATGGTGGAAGATTAATACAGGCTATAGGAATGGCTTTTATGACCACTATTTGGTTGGTTTTGTAAATGACGATAATGGAAAGCTTAAATATATCGTCTATGGTATGCCGGGATTATTTACTCTTTCAGATCAGCCTTTTGGAGGGATGACAGGATTTGTATACTGGTGCCCTATAAAAGAAAATATGAGAAACGCTGGTGACATGGGTTATTGGCTTATGCACATAGATGCGGTAACAGGGCAGATAGCTATACCAAAAGGACCCACACCACCACCAATAATATAAAAGCAAAAGCGTAGATAGTCTACGCTTTTATAAATTATAACTGCCTTTGTGCTATGCTATGTATTCTTTTATGTCATCAGAGAATTTTGACAAGGCTTCTTCATCTTCGGTGTGTGGTATTACTGTAAGTTGATTTTCAAGGTTTAAACTGAAGATTCCCATGATTGATTTTGCATCGATAACATAACGTCCGGATACAATATCAATATCAAAAGGGTATTTTGACATCTTTTCTACGAAATTCTTGACTTTATCAATTGAATTTAAATAGACGTTAAATTCTTTCATTTATAATTCCCCCTTGCAGTATTATACTTTAATCATATATTAATACAATAATTTATTCAATTATCTAATTTAACAAAAATTTCAATATTAATTTGGTAATTGTTTTCACATTTTAATATAGTTTACTTTTGTAATATTACGACCTACTTTTGTATTTATTATTACTTTCGTGATTTTGCCGTCATATGTAAAACTTTTTACATCATGTGGATACGTCAAAACTTGAGAAACGTAAGAATCTCTAGCTGGATTCACATATGATACATTTACCTCTAATGTTGTATCATCAGAATCTTTGATTATTTTAGCATCATCAATATTTATTGAGTAACCTGATGTACGCATTTCACCTCTTGTAGCTATTATATAGTATAATCCGTTACTGCTAACCAAAGAATAATCCTGATGATCCAACATTTTATTTAAAACATCTTGTACATTTTGAGGTAAAGTGGTTGCTTTTTTCAACATCATGTGTATCACTTCCTCGTTATTCATATCTTTTATTTCTATAAATATGATATTATTATTGTCAAGAATTACTCTTACTTTATCTATTTTATAGTTATTTATAAAATAATCATTGTAAAAAATGATTTTAAGGGTATTCTATTTATTGTGATTATATATTATAATATAAGTATTGAAAACAAAATACCATTAGGGGGTATATGCTTGATTACAAAAGAACAAATTTTAAATGTGCTAAAAGATGTTTACGATCCTGAAATAGGAAGAAGCATCGTAGACCTTAACATGGTCGACAATATTAATATAGATGGCAATATAGTTACAATTGACATAAAGTTAACTATTAAAGGATGTCCACTTCAAAACAGCATAAAAGAGGATGTAATAAATAAGGTTAAAAATCTTGAAGGTGTTGATGATGTGGTAGTCAACATGGGTGCCATGACAGAAGAGGAAAGGCAGAAACTTGCAAACAGCATGAATCAGGGTAAAGTACCTTTATTTGAGAAAACTCGTGTGATAGCGGTAGGAAGTGGTAAAGGCGGTGTTGGGAAATCAACTGTTTCTGCAAATCTTGCTGTTGCACTGGGAAGATTGGGTTATAAAGTGGGTTTAATTGATGCCGATGTTTTAGGCTTTAGCATACCGCGTCTTTTAGGCATAGTAGGCGAAAGGCCATACGCTTTAGATGAGAATACGATATTGCCGATTGAAAAATACGGCATCAAAGTGATATCTATGGGGAATTTTGCAGATGAAGATACGCCCCTTATTTGGAGAGGCCCACTTTTAGGAGGAGTACTTGAGCAGTTTATGAATGACGTTTATTGGGGAAACCTTGACTACATGATAATTGACTTGCCACCTGGTACTGGGGACATACCTCTTACAATAATGCAAAAAATACCAGAGCAAAAGTTTTTGCTTGTGACGACGCCACAAGCATCTGCATCCCATGTAGCAGGAAGAATTGCTTATATGGCTCAAAAGGTGAACATAGATTTGATAGGTATAGCGGAGAACATGTCGTATTTTGAGTGCCCTGATTGTCATAAAAGGTACAGTATCTTTGGAGAAGGCGAAACAGAAAAACTGGCAAAAGAGTTAAATACAGATGTGCTTGTGAAGATTCCTATAGAGATAAAGATAAGGGAGAAAAGTGATATTGGATTGCCTGTAGCGTTTATAAATGATCCTGAGGCAAAATATTATATGGAACTTGCGAAAAAAGCATCAGAAAAAGTAAAACCGATACGCTAATGTGAATGTTTTGTAGTAGAGAATGGAGGCAATGTAAATTTAATGCCTCCATAAATTTTTATCTTCTTTTAAATAGTTCATCTTCAGGTATGTCTGATGTTGTATTCTTTAGATATGCCTGTAAATTTTCTATCACTTCTTCATATGGTAAACTTTCATTAAGCCTTATGAATCTAATGCCATTACTTTTTGCTTTTCCGTAAGATATGTCACAAAGGGATTCAGGAATTGTTATGACTGTGTCTACTTTTTTATCTATAAATAGATCTACTACAGCGCTTCTTCTTCCTTCTTTTAGAGTAAAACCTGGATTGTCGTATTTTTCTGCATCTTTTTTTTCTGTGTCAAAAATGACAATATATGGTCCATCAGGCAATTTAGAAATCAATCCTTCTTTTGTCAATGTCGCAGCTATCCTCACGATGTTCACTCTCCTCAATATGATTTGTAAATTTTATACATTAAGTTTTAGAAAAGAATTGTACTATAATTATATATTATTAACTTATTATAGTATTATGAATGATATTAATCAAATTAAATATGAATGTTAAGGTCTTTTTCTATCTGATTATTGATTTATTTTATTGTGGTATTGTCCGAGTATATATTTTATGATATAATATGATATATCATGCCGCTATAGAGGGGGGATATGATGTTTTCAAAATTAAAATGGCAGATAGTCATAGTAACAGTGACTTTAGCGCTGGGTATTCTATTAGGAGGATTTAATCTATATCAGAATCGCATTTTGCCAGAAAAGATATCTAATGATATTAAATCTTCTGAATATGTTAAATCTGCTGATGTAATTATTGGAAATAGCGGTTATATTGCGAATATTAAGCTTTCAAAAATAGATAACCTTATGACTGCTTATACAAGCATTGAAAAGATAATCAATAAATATCCGGTTAAAATTGAGATGAAGATAATTGACAATCCCAATGATAAATTGAATAATATCTACTATGAGGACCAGTTTGCAATATATCAGGCCATTCAAAATGGTGATTATATAGAAATGAGCAAGATTGTAGACAAAAATGGCAGTGATAAAGGTGCAAAAACGAATATTTACATCGATGAAAATAATATATATTTAAGTATCTATGATGGCCAAAATTATTTGTACAAGATAATACCGCGCAATACAAAGGGGGAATAACCAAATGGTTAAAGAAATACTTATAGGTATTTCAATTGCTTTAGTCATTTTTGCCGCTATTTTGGGCATTGATATTACGCCGATTGTTATAATAGGCATAATGATTTTTGCCTTAAGTTTTATACTGGAAAACAAAGGACTTTTAAGTACTTCCGGAAAAATCGTAAATCCTGATACAAGCGTATCGTTTGATGATATAGGGGGACAGAGTACAGCTATATCAGAATTAAAAGAAGCACTGGATTTTGTGATTAATAGGGATAAAATCAAAAAGATGGGCATAAGGCCACTTAAAGGCATACTTTTAAGCGGACCTCCTGGAACAGGCAAAACTCTGCTTGCTAAAGCGGCTGCTAAATACACTAACTCTAGCTATGTAGCTACATCTGGAAGTGAATTCATTGAGATGTATGCAGGTGTTGGTGCACAGAGGGTCAGAAAACTTTTCGAATCCGCAAAAGCATTGGCAAAAAAAGAACAAAAAGACAGTGCAATAATATTTATAGATGAAATAGATATTCTTGGGGCGAAAAGGGGTACAAATGAGAGCCATCATGAGTACGACCAGACGCTAAATCAGCTTCTTGTTGAAATGGATGGAATAAAAAGTGATAATGATATAAATATTCTTGTTGTTGCAGCCACAAACAGACCTGACATGCTGGACCCTGCTTTACTTAGACCAGGGAGATTTGACAGGCAGGTAAGTGTTGACCTGCCAGATAAAAGCGGCAGACTTCAGATATTGAAGATTCATACAAGAAACAAACCATTAGATGAAAATGTAAATCTGGAGGCAATTGCAGAAGATACATTTGGCTTTTCGGGTGCTCACCTTGAAAGTCTTTGCAATGAAGCTGCAATTTTGGCAATGAGGGATGGGTCAGAAAAAATAATGCAGAAACATATGCAGGAAGCAGTCGACAAAGTTATACTTGGTGAGAAAACTGATAAAAAACCTACTGAAGAAGAGATATTGAGAGTGTCAATACATGAAGCAGGACATGCTATAGTTGGTGAGATTGTCAATCCTAATTCTGTGGCTACTGTTACAATAGTGCCTAGAGGAAAAGCCCTAGGTTTTGTAAGACAGACTGAAAAAGACGATACATTAATATATACAAAAGAACAGTTGGAAAATGAAATAATGGTAGCACTAGGAGGAACTACTGCAGAGCTTCTAATCTTAAATAGCAGAAGCACTGGTTCGGCAAATGATTTTGAGCAAGCGGTAGATATCGCAAAGAAGATAGTATTTACGGGACTTTCAAATCTGGGCATTATCAGCAAAGATGATATATCAGGTGATAAAGTAAATGAAGAAGTAAATAGGATAATAAAAGAACAAGAAAAAAAAGTTAAAGATTTATTAAAAGATAAAATAGATGAGCTAAATGAAATATCAAGCATATTGGTTAAAGAAGAAACGATATCTGGCGAATATTTAAGAGGAATATTAAATGGCAAAAATGTTGAAAAAGCGTGCTAAATAGTGGCAGGGAATTGTTATTCTCTGCCGTTTTATTGTGCTTTAAATTACAAAAAACATTGAAATATTGTTAAATAATAAACAAAATTAATTAATATTAAATACAATTGACTTATTATTTATTTGGATTTATAATCAAAGTGGATACATGAATTTGTATACAATATATAATATGCATTGTATGTAATTGTAAAGGAGTGAAAGCATGTCAAGTGATCTAATTTTAATAAGCATAATAGTTCCTATTGTAATGAGCTTGATAACCATTACAACTGGCAAGTCACTGGCTAGAAAGACAATTGTTTCAGCTACACTGGTAATTGTTTTATTAAGTGCATTGGCAGTGTTAAAAGTTGTAAATGTGCCAACGGCAATAAACACTTCATTTTATGGAATCATTGATAAACTGATAAAAGTTGGCGATTATTTACTGCTGCTTTATACATTATATATATCCTTTAAAGTAAAAGAACCTAAAATTGCAATTTTTGCAATACTGCAAATATTGCCACTTGCATTTTTTGAACTATTTATGCTAAAGGAACAAGAAGTAAATACATTTTACATTGACAACTTATCAATAATTATGAATTTGGTAGTTTCAGTAGTAGGACCTATAATTGCTGTATATGCATTTGGCTACATGGATCATCATGAAGAAGAAAAGAAACTGACTAAATCAAGACAATCTAGGTTTTTTGCCATTATTCTTTTATTTATCGGAGCTATGAATGGCATAATTTTTTCAAATAATTTAATGTGGATATATTTCTTCTGGGAAATAACGTCATTATCATCATTCCTGCTTATTTCTCATGATAAGACAGAAGAAGCGATTAGAAATGCGTCTAAAGCATTGTGGATTAATATGTTAGGCGGTTTTTCTTTGTTAGTAGGTATTATAATCCTTTATAAGTATACAGGAATAATAACACTGGATGCTCTATTAAAGACAAATAGTTCTTATATCCTCTTAATTCCAGTATTCTTTATGGTTCTGGCTGCATTTACTAAAGCAGCTCAAATGCCATTCCAAAGCTGGCTTTTAGGAGCGATGGTAGCACCGACACCAGTATCTGCGCTATTGCACTCAAGTACAATGGTGAAAGCTGCTATATACCTTATATTAAGGCTTGCACCTGCATTTAGAGGAACTACTTTAAGTGGTTTCATAGCATTATATGGAGCATTTACATTTATTGCAACTTCAGTTTTGGCATTAAGCCAAAGCAATGCAAAAAAGATACTTGCGTACTCCACAATCGCAAATTTGGGCTTGATGATATCAAGTATTGGAATCAACACGTCCAGTGCTATAACAGCAGCGATTTTGCTTTTAATATTCCATGCTGTATCAAAGGCGCTTTTGTTCCTGTGTGTTGGAACAATTGAGCAAAATATCGGCAGCCGTGACATCGAGGACATGAAGGGGCTTATTACAAAAATGCCTGTTACGACGATTATCACTTTTATAGGCATTCTTTCATTAATGATTGCTCCATTTGGAATGCTTTTAAGCAAGTGGATGGCAATAGAAGCTGCATCAAAAAATTTGGTTGTTGCTTTGCTTTTAATAATTGGCAGTGCAGTAACAGTTATGTACTACACAAGATGGATTGGAAATATTTTGTCTGAAGGTCGTAACAGCAAATTCTTTGTAGAAAAACAACCGTTAACCATTAGATTTGCTTTGTACAGTTTAGTTACGATAGCGATTGTATTGAGTTTGGCTGTTACACAGCTTTTTAATGCCATTGTTAAACCTGAGATAAACATGCTGAAGATGTCGATTTCTGTAAAAGCTGCAGCAGGATACCTTGAAAGCAACCTTGGAGGGTTTTCCATATATCCAGTATTTTTTGCCATAGGTTTAGCCGTTATCTTAGCATTTTTAACCATAAAGAATTCCCATGATATAGTTCAGACAAAGCCATACGAGGCTGGGCTTAATTACGATGACTCAAATAATGGCTATGATGTGAAAAATTATTATCTTCCAAGTATCATAAATGAAGCCTTGATGACGAAATACATGAATTACATCTCGCTTATTTTGATACTGGCTATTTTCGGAGGGATATTGCTATGACGTGGTCAGATTATTTAGTTTTTGCGGCGGCAGTTGTTTTGACGCCGATAATAGGCGGACTTATAACAGGATTGGACAGAAAGGTGACTGCGCTTATTCAAGGCAGGTATGGTCCACCTGTATTACAACCTTTTTATGACGTTGTAAAATTGCTTTCTAAAGAGAAGATGATAGTAAATGACTTCCAGATATTTGCAGCATATATATATTTGCTGTCGGCTATTTTAAGCATAGGTTTTTTTGCAATCAAAGCTGATTTGCTAATGATAATTTTTATAATGTCTATAGGGCTTGTATTTTACATCGTAGGTGCTTTGGCAACAAGATCACCTTACAGTCAAGTAGGAGCACAGAGGGAATTGATGCAGATGTTGGCCTATGAACCTCTCCTGATTTTTGTGCTTATTGGAATGTACTACGTATCTGGAAGTTTTAGCCTTAAGAGCATTATGTCACACGGAAGGTTGTTGCTGGATTTGCCACTTATATTCTTGGTGTTGTGCCTTGTTCTGGATATAAAGATTAAAAAATCTCCATTTGATTTTTCAACATCTGAGCATGCACATCAAGAGCTTGTAAGAGGTATTTTGACGGATTATTCTGGACCTTATTTAGCACTTATTGAAATAGCTGATTGGTATGAACTTGTGCTATTACTTTCAATGATAGCAATTTTTTGGTCTCAAAATCTTATAATTGGAGCTTTGATTTCTCTTTTAATATTGTTTTTAGATATAATTGTAGATAATATATCTGCAAGGATGACACTGAAATGGATGCTTAGTTTTAGCTGGATTGTAGGCATTGTCTTTACAGTGGTAAATATCGGATATTTGTATTTTGTATCGAGGTGATAAAATATGGGATTAAAGGAATTTGTAAAAAAGTCATTTTCTAAATCACCATGGGTTGTACATTATGACTGTGGAAGCTGCAACGGTTGTGATATAGAAGTGCTTGCCTGCATGACCCCGATCTACGATATGGAGAGATTTGGAATGGTAAATGTAGGTAATCCAAAGCACGCTGATATCTTAATTGTAACTGGCACAGTAAATGAAAAAAATAAAGATGTGCTTAAAAATGTTTACGATATGATGCCTGAGCCGAAGGTAGTTGTTGCGGCAGGAATATGTGCATGCAGCGGAGGAATATTTAGAGATTGCTACAATGTTTTAGGAGGCATTGACAAAGTAATTCCAGTAGATGTTTATATTCCGGGATGTCCGGCAAAACCTGAGGCAATGATAGATGGGCTTTACAAAGCTGCGCAGATTTTGAAGGATAAATATTCTCGTAGAGAAGTAATAGTTTCGGCAAAAAGCTTAGGTTAGGAGTGAATTTCATGATTGTTAATAGCAGAGAAGTGACTGTTGATAACCTTAAAAAAGAAGTGAAAAAATACCATGATGATGGGTACAGATTTGTCACAGAAACTTGTTTGAATTTAGAAGGACAATTTAAAATAATATATACCTTTGCTAAAGGGTATGATTTGGATAATATCCATATTGTAACAGATGGTAAAAATGTGCCCAGTGTATCCGATGTTTATTCATGTGCACTGTTGGTAGAAAATGAGATAAAAGAACTTTTTGGTGTAGAATTCGATGGACTTGTTGTTGATTTTGGCGGCAATTTGATGCTGGGAGAGAGCTCACCAATAAGTCCGCAGGCTGATATAGAGATAATAAGAAGAGAAAAGGGTGGTAAGAATGAGTGAAAAAGGAACTATACCGTTTGGACCGCAGCACCCTGTCTTGCCTGAGCCGATTCACCTAAAGCTTGTGGTGGAGGATGAAAAGGTTATTGAAGCATATCCGGCTTTTGGCTTTGTCCACAGGGGATTAGAGACTTTAGCGCAAAAAAAGGACTTTAACCAGATGGTGTACGTAGTAGAACGGGTATGCGGTATATGCAGTTGTATGCATGGACAGGATTATTGCCAGGCAATAGAAGAACTGATGGGTATAGAGGTTCCTATAAGAGCAGAATATCTGAGGACAATTTGGGCAGAACTTCACAGGATACACAGCCATCTTTTGTGGCTTGGTCTTTTTGCGGATGCGTTTGGTTTTGAAAATCTCTTTATGCAGACGTGGAAGATTCGCGAGAAGATAATGGACATACTAGAAGCCACATCCGGGAACAGAGTAATTATTTCAGTAAATATAGTAGGAGGTGTAAGAAAAGATATAAGCAGTGATCAGGCTAAATGGATACTTAGAGAATTAGACGATGTTGAAGAGCAGCTTAAAGACATCAATGATGTTGTCATGAATAACTACACGGTAAAAGAGAGGACAGTAGGCATAGGTGTTTTGACGAAAGAAGAAGCATATGAGCTTGGTGCTACTGGACCTATGGCTAAGGGAAGTGGTGTGGATCTGGACCTTAGGACTACCGGCTATGCAGCTTATAAATACCTTGATTTTGAACCGATTGTAGAAAAGAGCGGTGACAGTTATGCAAGAAATCTTGTCAGAATGAAAGAAATATTTCAGTCAATCGATCTTATAAGACAGGCCTTGAGTAAAATGCCTGAAGGAGATATTAATGTTCCTGTAAAAGGCAATCCGCCAGCAGGGGAAGTTATATCTAGGCTTGAGCAGTCAAGAGGAGAAGTTGTGTATTACATTAAATCAAATGGCACAAAATTTTTGGATAGGCTTCGCATAAGAACACCTACCTTTGCAAATATTCCTGCTCTTTTAAAAATACTTCCTGGATCTCAATTGCAAGATGTGCCTGTATTGATATTGACAATTGATCCTTGTATCAGTTGCACAGAGAGATAAACACAACCAGGAAAGAGGTGTAATTGAAATGTTGGATATGCTTAAAAGCGTTTTTTCTAATTTGTCTAGAAAGCCAGTAACTCGCATGTACCCATTTGAAGAGAGAAAGCCTTTTGATATTAACAGGGGTCATTTGGAAAACAATATTGATGAGTGTATTTTTTGCGGCATGTGCCAGAGAGTGTGCCCATCAAACTGCATAAAGGTTGACAGAAAAACCAGTGTTTGGGAGTACAATCCGTTTGAGTGTGTTCTGTGCGGCGTATGTGTAGAGAAGTGTCCTAAAAAGTGTTTAAAGCTTGATGTGCATTACAGAAGCTGTACAGACAAAAAGTACAACATTCATCTGGAAAAACACGATGATTCTGAGAAAGCCGGTGCTTAAATGCATGAATTATCAATAACTGAAAGCATCGTAAACATGGTTTCAGATGAAGCAAAGAAGAGAAATGTCAATAAGGTCACAAAGATAAACATCGTGCTTGGTGAATTAACAGGATTTGAAGAAGAAAGCATTAGATTTTACTTTGATGTTTTAAGTGAAGGAACTCCTTTATACGGTGCTAAACTTAATTTTAAAAAAGTAAAAGCAGAGTTTAAATGCCGCAGTTGCGGCATGATTTATAATAGGGGAAATTTTACATTTAAGTGTCCCTATTGCGGAAGCAGTGGTGTTTTGATTGAGAAAGGCAAAGAACTTTATATAGATAGTATTGATGTTGAATAAGGAGTGTAATTTCAATGGAAATCAAGATTATTAAAGATGTACTTGAGGCAAACAACAATATCGCTGAAGAAAACAAAAGAATAAAAGACGAAAGAAAAATTATGATGGTAAATATAATTGGTTCACCAGGGACAGGGAAAACCAGTTTCATACTGAAGCTTATAGAAAACATGGATATACCGTGTGGTGTCATAGAAGGTGATGTGGCATCAGATATAGATGCCCGTAAAATGGTTGAAAGAAATATACCAGTCGTACAGATAAATACAGGAGGGGCATGCCATTTAAACGCTAATTCCATAAACAAAGCCTTGTCAAGCATTGATTTTAAAGGCGGAATATTATTCATAGAGAATATAGGAAATCTAATATGCCCTTCAGATTTTGAACTTGGTGAAGATTTTAAACTGGCTATGGCAAATGTTGCAGAAGGCGATGATAAACCTTACAAATATCCTCTCCTATTCTCAAAGGCGAAAGCTGTCGTTATAAACAAGATAGATTTGCTGCCGTATTTTGACTTCAATAAGCAGTATTTTTACGATGGCGTAAAGACGCTGAATGATACAGCGGAGATTTTTGAAGTATCAGCAAGGACTGGAGAAGGCTTTGAGGTGCTAGCAAAATGGCTGAAAGAGAAATACAGCGAATACGTGCAAAGCAAATAAACATTAAAGGGATCGTTCAAGGTGTAGGATTTCGACCGTTTGTGTACAATTTGGCATTAAAACACAATCTGTCCGGCATCGTTTTTAACACATCGTCTGGCCTTTACATTAACGTAGAGGGATATGAGGATGACATAGATGCGTTTGTACTGGAATTAAAAGAAAATCCTCCGAAGCTTTCAAAAATAGACGAGATAGCCATAGAAGATTGTGATGTCATGGGATATAAAGGTTTTAGCATAAAGTCAAGCAAGGCGGATGAGGGATTTGTGCCGATTTCTCCTGACATGGGTGTGTGCGACGAATGCGTAAGTGAGATGATGGACGAAAAAAACAGGAGATATAATTATCCATTCATAAATTGTACAAATTGCGGCCCAAGATTTTCTATTATAGAGGATATACCTTACGACAGGCCAAAGACGTCCATGAAGAAATTCCCCATGTGCAAATTGTGTAGAGACGAGTATGAAAATCCGTTAGATAGGAGGTTTCATGCACAGCCTGTAGCATGTTACGATTGTGGACCGTCCCTTAAATATGTTGGCGAAAGCATGAATATTGATCCCATTATGGCGGTTGCTGAAGATTTAAGGAATGGAAAAATCGTGGCTATAAAGGGGATAGGCGGCTTTCATCTGGCTGTAAATGCATTATCACGTGAGGCTGTATTAAGGCTTAGAGATAGGAAAAACAGATATGGAAAGCCACTGGCACTTATGATGAAAGATGTAGAAGCTGTAAAAAGGTATTGTCATCTAAGCCATGATGAAATAGAGATATTGAAAAATCAAAGAAGACCTATCGTACTTTTAAAAAAGAAATACAAGTTTGAAGGTGTTAGTGACGGTCTTGACAGTGTAGGTGTGATGCTTCCTTATGCACCGATACATTATCTTTTGTTTAAATATATAGATTTCCCAATTGTAATGACAAGCGGAAATATCAGCGAAGAACCATTATGCAAAGATAATGATGAGGCTTTAGAGAGGCTTAAAAATATTGCTGATAGTTTCCTTTTAAATGACAGAGACATTGTAAACAGAATAGATGATACGGTTACATCATACAAGGCTAAAAGTGAAAGAGTTATAAGGCGTTCCAGAGGGTATGCTCCGCAGCCTATATTATTTAAGGACAATCTTAAGTCGATACTTGCTGTTGGTGGTTATTATAAAAATACGTTTTGCCTAACTAAAGGCAACTATGCATTTTTAAGCCACCACATAGGTGATCTGGACAACAGTAAAACATATATGTATTATACGAATGAAATTAAAAAGTATATCAAGCTCTTTAAGGCAGAACCAAAATATGTAGCATGTGATATGCATCCAGGGTATTTGTCAACACAGTTTGCAAAATCTCTAGATTTACCAGTAATATATACACAACATCACCATGCACACATAGTCAGCTGCATGGCGGAACATGGAATTTCTGATAAGGTTATTGGTTTTGCATATGATGGCACTGGGTATGGACCAGATGGCAATGTATGGGGAGCTGAATTTTTGATTGCTGATTTAAAAGATTTTGTGAGAGCTGGACATTTAAAATACAACTTTTTACCAGGTGGAGAACTTGCAATAAAAAAAATTTACAGGACTTCTATAGGATTTATAAAGGATGACATGTCCTTCTATGGTGACTATTTAAAAAGGTTCGATCCTAAAGAAATTGAAATTATAAATATGCAGATGGATAGAAAAATGAATGCACCATTGGTTTCCAGCATTGGAAGGTTATTTGATGCCGTTGCTTCATTTATTGGACTTGAAGATGTTGTAAAATATGAAGGGCAGGCAGCTATGGAGCTTGAAAGCATCATAGAAAGTGATTTATCACATTATGATTATTCAATATCAAATGTAGATGGCTACATTGTTGACACATCAAGTATTTTAAGACAAGTTTACTCTGATTATTTAAAAGGCATAAGCAAAGGAATAATATCGGCAAGATTTCATAATACAATAGTAGAGTTTACTGTAGATATAGCATTGAGGCTGAGAGAAAATTACAAAATAGACAAAGTAGTATTAAGCGGCGGTAGCTTTCAGAATAAATATCTACTGGAGAATATTACAGATAAATTATCGAAAGAAGGATTTTCCGTATATTCAAATAGTATGGTACCTTGCAACGATGGAGGTATAGCCCTAGGACAAGCAGTTATAGCAAATTATAAATTGGAGGTGTGATTATGTGTATTGCTGTAGCTCAAAAGGTTGTAAAAATTGATGGTGATGTGGCTGAAACGGAGTTAAATGGATTAAAGAGGAGAGTTTCCATATCTATGGTTCCAGGTGTGAAAATTGGAGATTATGTAATGGTTCATGCCGGTGTCGCTATAAGTATAGTCGATAAGGAAACGGCTGAGGAAGACTTAAAGCTTTGGGAAGAAATGGAGGAGGCTTTAAGAGAGAGCTTTAAATAAAAATACAAATCACGAAAAGGAAGGTATTTATATGCAGGACATCATAAATACAGCCAAAAAACTCATAGATAAATATAACATTGGTGAATCAATAAAGATAATGGAAGTTTGTGGTTCTCACACAATGGCTATATCAAAATATGGCTTGCGGCAGATATTACCGCCGAATATCAAACTTATATCAGGACCAGGATGTCCTGTCTGTGTGACAGCACAAAATGAGATTGATGCGGTTATATCATTAGCAGGTAAAGGTATGACTATAGCTACATTTGGAGATCTCATAAGAGTACCAGGTAACAATTCTTCACTTCAGGAAGAAAGGGCAAAAGGTAAAGATGTGAAAGTTTTCTATTCACCCATAGATGCATTGGAGTATGCTAAGGCAAATCCCAGTAAAGAGGTAGTTTTTATTGGGATAGGTTTTGAGACTACCATACCGTCTGTTGCACTTACTATAAAGGAAGCACATGCTAAAAAAATCAAGAATTACGGTGTGTATTGCCTCCATAAGACAATGCCAAAGGCATTAGAGGCGCTTGTTGTGAATGGGTCAGACATTCAGGGATTTCTACTTCCAGGTCATGTTAGTGCAATAACAGGAAGTAATATATATAATTTTTTAGTTGATAAATATAAGATTGGCGGAGTTGTATCAGGGTTTGAAGCACAGGATATTTTAATGAGTGTAGTAATGATACTAAAGAATATGAAAAATCCCAAAATAGAAATTCAATACAAAAGAGTTGTACGAGAAGAAGGAAATACAGATGCGCAGAAATTAATTGAAGAAGTTTTTGAGGTCAGCGATGCTACATGGAGAGGTTTGGGTGTGATAGAAGGTTCAGGACTAAAAATACGTGATTTGTACAGCGAATATGATGCAGAAAAGAAATTTCATATTCAGAAGTCCAGTGAGCAAATAGAGATAAAGGGTTGTAGATGCGGTGATGTACTAAAAGGAGTTATATCACCTAATCAATGTCCACTGTTTGGCAAAGCTTGTACGCCTGTAAATCCAATAGGGCCGTGTATGGTTTCGTCAGAAGGCTCTTGTGCAGCATATTATAAATACGGCGCTTAAAATCAAGGAGGAGCGATATATGGATAAGGTATTGATGTCCCACGGTGGCGGCGGCTCGATGATGCAAAGCTTCATAAGCGAAATATTCATAGAAAAATTTAATAACGAATATATAAAGCAAATGGAAGATGCAGCATTGCTTCCTGGCAAGATAGTATTTACGACAGACAGTTTTGTAGTAAAGCCTGTCTTTTTTCCGGGTGGTGATATAGGAAAGCTGGCAATATGTGGTACTGTAAATGACATTTCCATGCGCGGTGCAAAACCGCTTTTCTTAAGCGAATCATTTATAATTGAAGAAGGATTTCCTGTTGATGATATTAAGAAGATAGTTGACTCCATGGTAGATGCTGCTAACGAAGCTGGTGTACAAATTGTGACAGGTGATACAAAAGTTGTCGAGAAAAACAGTGCAGATGGCATTTTTATAAATACTGCAGGAATCGGCATTTTGCCTGATGGAGTTGATGTATCGATTAAGAACGGAAAACCTGGAGATGTGGTGATAGTTTCAGGCACTATAGGAGATCATGGCATGGCGGTAATGGGAGCGAGGGAAGGGATTAATTTTGATCCTCCTCTTCTTTCAGATGTATCGCCTTTAAATAAAATGGTGGAGAAGCTTATGACCCTTAAAGATGCTGTAAAAATCTTAAGAGATCCTACAAGAGGCGGTGTTGCAGAAGTGCTGTACGAGATTGCCAGCATGAGCAATGTGGGAATTAAAATATATGAAGATAAACTGCCTGTAAAGATGAATGTAAAATCAGCTTGCAGCATGTTAGGAATTGACTTTTTACATCTTGCAAATGAAGGAAAGCTTGTGTGTGTAGTTGATAAAGATTTTGCTTACAAGGCATTGGAAATAATGAAAGGTGATAAGTACGGTAAAGATGCGGCTATTATCGGTGAAATTGATAGTTCCGGTCTTGTGACGATAGAGACAATCTACGGCACAACTAGAATTGTGGATAGACCAATAGGCGAACTTCTTCCGAGGATATGCTGATATAATAAATGCAGGGCAATACCCTGCTTTCTTTACGCTATAAAATTATGTTTTCCTATAGCAATACTTACTTTTTTTGATTTAATCCAACTGCTTGTTGCCGTATACCTGTTGTAAAAGTACAGTGAGCCATCTGTTGGATCTTCTCATTCCAATGCTTTAAGAGCTGAAATTATACATTCATTGTCTATAGTATCTATATTGAATATGCGGTTATTTGTTACACTTTCAAATTGCCCAGGTTCAAAAATGACTTCAGATATTGTATTAGGAAAATTTGGATCCTGCACTCGATTGACTACGACGGCGCCTATTGCGACTTTGCCAATCATAGGTTCGCTTTCGCCTTCTGCTTGGATTAATTTTGACAAAAGCAAAACATCATCGTAATTCGCTTTTATTATAAATGAATGATTTTCAATATCAATCAATTTTTCCTTCATCAAAATCATCTCCAAGATATTTTTAAAAATTATTTTGATTATATATATGCAATTTCAATATTATATGTTAAAGTATTTATATCGAATTCTTTTAAAGCCAATTTGATTGAAAGGAACGGTCTTTATGATCATTCGAAAAGCTAATATAAATGATATTGAAAGAATAAATGAAATATACAATCAAGCTGTGTTAAATACAACTGCAACAATTGATACTGAGCCAAGGCCATTAGAGTATCATAAAAAATGGTTTGAAATGCACAATGACAGATATGCTGTTTTTGTGGCACTAGAAGATGACATTGTTGTCGGATGGGCATCTTTATCCCTTTGGTCTGACAAATACGGCTATAGGGCTGTGGCGGAAGACTCGATTTACGTTGATGAAGCATACAAGGGGCGTGGCATTGGGGATAGATTAATCAAAAAAATTATAGAGCATGCAAAGGAGAATGAATTTCACACTATAATAGCCAGAATATCGGAAGGCAATGATGTAAGCATTCATTTACACGAAAAGTACGGCTTCAAAATTGTTGGCACATTAAAGGAATTGGGTTACAAGTTTAATAGATACCTGGATATTCACATATTACAGTTGATTTTGTAAAAAATAAATACTAGGCAAATAAAAAATATAAGGAGACAAATATTAATGGGATTTAAGGAACTACGTTTAAATGAAAAGATTTTAAATGCCATCGACGATATGGGATTTGAGGAGCCGTCTAAAATACAGTCTGAAGTAATTCCTGTGTTGTTGCAGGGTTCAGATGTAATTGGACAGGCAGAGACAGGTACTGGCAAGACACTTGCATATGGTGCGCCTGTTATAAACAATTTTGATGGTGGCAATGGAAATGTATTTTGTATTATTTTGACGCCAACAAGGGAGCTTGCGATACAAGTTAATGATGAATTGGCCCGCATTGGGAAGTACTCTAAAGTGAGATTATTTCCAGTATATGGTGGTGTGCCAATAGATAGGCAGATTAAGGCATTAAAAAGAGGTGTAGACATAGTGATTGGTACACCAGGCAGAGTCCTCGACCTTATTAAGAGAGACATATTGAGATTGAATGATGTGAAGTATCTTGTTTTAGATGAAGCGGATGAAATGCTTGATATGGGGTTTATAGATGATATTGAAGAAATTATAAGGCATACTAATAGCAATAGGCAGACGATGATGTTTTCTGCTACGATGCCTGATGAGATAAAGAGGCTTGCAAAGAAATACATGAAAAGCGATGCGAAATTCATTTCTATTGTAAAAAAGACTATGACTGTTTCGACAGTCGAACATTTTTACTACGAGATAAAAAATCAAGATAGGTTTGAATCCCTTTGCAGGATATTAGACGTTGAAGAACCATCAAGTTCTATTATATTTTGCAAAACAAAAAAAGAAGTAGATGAGCTTACACAGAGCATGCAATCAAGAGGATACAACGTAGAAGGAATGCATGGAGATATGAGCCAAAATCAAAGAATTAATACTTTGAGGAAGTTTAAAGAAGGCAACCTTGATTTCTTGGTTGCTACAGATGTAGCAGCGAGAGGTATAGATGTTGAAAATGTGTCGCACGTCATAAATTATGATTTGCCACAGGATGTGGAATCATATGTCCATAGGATTGGAAGGACAGGTAGGGCAAATAGAAGTGGTGTAGCATATACACTTGTTACATCAAGGGAGTATCCTGCATTAAAGCGAATAGAAAGAGAGACGAAATGCAAAATAAGAAGAAAAGAATTGCCTACAGTTGATGACATTTTTCAAGTTAAATACAATAAAATGATTAAAGATATAAAAAAGGCTTTAGAAAATGACGGTTACAAGAGATTTGTGCCGCTTGCAATGGAACTTGACGAAGAGTACAACCTTGTAGATGTTGCAGCAGCTTTAATGGATATGTACTATGGGAAAGAATTATATTATAATGACGACGAACCTAAATATGTAAGGCTGTTTATTAATTTAGGGCGGAAAGATAAACTAAATCGGAGAACACTTCTGAAATTATTAATGGACATAGGTGATATTTCTAAAGAAGACATTGGCACTATAGATATATTTGATAAATTTACTTTTATAGATGCCCGTAGAAATGCTGCAAAAAATATAATAAATAATTCTTTTGATAAAATTATCGATGGGAAAAGAATAAAAATCGAACTTTCAAAGCCTAAAAATTAATCCTAAAAATTAATCCTAAAAATTAATTTAAAAAGACTGCCAATACGGCAGTCCTTTTTAAATAGTTACATGCTTAAATAAAGTGCTTTATTATACTCATCCATGAGAGTACTAATTAAATCTTTAACGGATATTATCTTATCCGCTTTATAAGCATTGGCTCCAGCAAATGCAAATCCATTTACCATGAGTCCCCTTTGAGCATTTATAAGTGCTTGCGATATACAGTAAGAGCTTTTTTTATAGTCACACGTTTTAATGCAATGATACAAACACTTATATGGTTTTCTTTCACCCGATTTTACATCATTAAGAAACTTATTAATGATTGCCCTACCTGGCATACCGACAGGACTCTCTATTATAGTTATATCTTCTTTTTTGCAGTTGAGATATGATTTTTTAAACTCATCTGATGCATCACATTCATCAGTTGTAACAAAACGTGTGGCCATTTGTACACCAGCGGCACCTATTTTTAGATATTTTAATATATCATCGCCTGTATATATTCCACCAGCAGCAATAACGGGTATTTGCTTCCCTGAAATCTCTTCATATTGTCTTGTTTCTTCCAACACGTCTTTAACTATTTTATCTAGAGAATAATCAGGATTTGATATCTGCTCACTTGAATATCCTAAGTGACCACCAGCCATTGGACCTTCAACAACAACAGCATCTGGCAAATATTCGTATTTTTGTATCCATCTTTTTGCTATAAGATTAAATGCCCTTCCAGATGAGACAATAGGTACTAACTTAGTCTTAGATGAGTTATTTAAAAACTTAGGAAGATTTAGCGGAAGTCCTGCGCCGGAAAAGATTATATCAATGCCCTCATCTATTGATGTTTTAACCATGTCAGCAAAATTTGACAGTGCCACCATTATATTAACGCCGATTATACCTTTAGTTTTCTCTCTTGCTTTTTTAATTTCCTTTCTAAGTGCCCTTATATTTGCTTCAACGTAATTTGTAGCAAAATCTTTTTCTAGCATGCCAATACCTGCTGCAGATATTACACCAATGCCACCTTCATTTGCGACGGCAGAAGCAAGATTGCTTAATGATACTCCTACACCCATGCCACCTTGGATTATTGGCAATTTTGCTACTAAATCGCCGATTTTTAAACTTTTAATATTGATATCTATCGTAAATTCCTCCTTAAATAGTTCTATAAAGCTACTCTAACATTATTTTGATTGGGAGTCAAGGAGAAAAATTTCCTTATAAAGCCTGCTAATATTTTGTTAACAGGAACTACACAAAATATGTGCAAATTATCATCATAGTCATTTTAATAATATTTTACAACAAAAATAACCTTATATAATCCGTAAATAACGGGAATTAAAACAATATATACATGCAATATACGTAAATTGATGTAAATAAATGAAAATCAGATAATATTATTGACAAT
Organism: Thermoanaerobacterium sp. CMT5567-10; assembly: GCF_030534315.2. Taxonomy (NCBI): domain Bacteria; kingdom Bacillati; phylum Bacillota; class Clostridia; order Thermoanaerobacterales; family Thermoanaerobacteraceae; genus Thermoanaerobacterium; species Thermoanaerobacterium sp. CMT5567-10. Next base: position 1,529,531 of record NZ_CP130558.2, on the reverse strand, counting down.
TATACATAAATATCCTATACTAAAATGTAAGTTAATAAATAGATTTAATATAATTTATTGAGTTAAAAATAATCATAAATAACTTTTTGTAGCGTTATAAGTGTAAATTTACTAAAAATATTGATATATCAATTTCAAATTAAAAACTTCAAAACTCTGTTTAAATTATCTACTTGTTAATATATATAAATATAGAATAGGAAGGAGTGATAAATGAGGGTTATTTTAAGTTTAAAACATAGAAAGGAGGAAAGAAAAGCTTTTATTATTTATTTCTGTAAAAACTATAAAAAACATTTGTTGTTTGGAGGGATTTGTAATGAGTATTATTCGCAAGTTTATAGCTACAATTTTATCTGTTTTGTTAATAGTTTCTGCTATTCCCTATAATTTCTTCTCAACTACATATGCTGCTACTTCGGAGGCTGTTGCATCAAATTCAAAAAGTTTTGCATTCAGTGACATAAGAGATAATTGGGCAAAGAATAGTATAGAAAATTTAAAGAACTATGGAATAATAAATGGATATTCCGATGGGACATTTAAACCTCAAAAAGAAATTACTCGTGCAGAAGCTGTATCAATTTTAAATCGTATTTTTGGTTTTTCAGCTAAGTCACAGCAGCAATTTTCTGATGTTAAACCAGGTGCATGGTATTCAGACCAATTGCTTATAGCAAGATATGCTGGATACTACTCTGGATTTCCTAATAACATGTCAAAAGCTGACACAAATATAACACGTGAAGATGCAATTACGCTATTGGTAAATGTTTTTAATATCAATGACCAAGGAGATTCTTCGATTATTAATAAATTTAAAGATGCTTCGCAAATTAGCGACTATGCAAAAGGTGCTGTAAATGCTCTTAGTGGAATAATATCAGGATATGAGGATGGTACCTTTAAACCCAAGAAGACTATTACGCGTGCAGAGTTTTGTGCGCTACTTGACAGTTTAATATCTGGCTATTACAATACAACTGGCAATTATGAAGGTAAAACTTTTAATGGGAATGTTATAATCAACCATGATGGTGTAACACTGAAAAATACTGTAATAGAAGGGAATTTATATCTTGCATCAGGTATAGGAAATGGAGAAGCAACTATTGATAATGTAACTGTTGATGGAACAGTTTATATATCTGGCGGTGGAGAGAATTCAATCTATATTAATAATTGCAATATTAGTGATATTGTTGTTAATCGTTTAGATGGAAAAGTGCATGTGGTTTTGAATGGAGATAACAAGGTTGGAAATATTGCAGTTAATAGTGAATCATTAATTGATTTAAATGACAAATCTGATATTGGTACTATTGAAATAAACGCCTATATTGCACTTAACATTGGTAGAGAAGCAAGTGTTTCTGAAATAAATGTTAATAGTGGAGCAAATGGAACTATTATAAATGGCTATGGCACAATAAAAAAAGCAAATATTAAAGCAGAAAATGTCTCTTTGAATGGGAAAATTCTAGAGAAGGGATTGTTGAATCTCGGTTCTGAAAATAATAATAGCCAAAATAATAGTAATAATGGTTCTACAATAAAAGAGATTAATTTAGTAGATCCCAATGCAACTACAAAGACAAAGGAACTTTTTGTTTATTTAAATGATATGCGTGGCAAAGAAGTGTTATTTGGACATCAACATGATACTGATGAAGGCATTACAATAACTTCTGGTTCAAATGAATTGCAGTCTGATGTAAAGAATGATGTTGGCGATTTTCCAGCTGTTTTTGGATGGGATACTTTGAGCTTAGAGGGAAAAGAAAAGCCAGGTGTTCCAAATGATCCGATAAAAAGTCGTGAAAATTTAATAGCGGCTGTTAAAAAAATTCATGAGATGGGTGGAATTTTCACTCTAAGTGCTCATATGCCTAATTTTGTTACAGGTGGCAGTTTTAATGATGTTTCTGGCGATGTTGTAAATAAAATACTACCTGGTGGCGAATACAACAGCAAATTTAATGAATTTTTAGATAACATAGCTCTTTTTGCAAACAATCTAAAAGATGATAATGGAAATTTGATACCGATTTTGTTTAGGCCATTCCATGAGCAAAATGGTGGTTGGTTTTGGTGGGGTGCAAAGACGACGACGCCAAGCCAATATATTGAACTATATAGGTATACAGTTGAATATTTGAGAGATAAAAAAGGAGTTCATAACATATTGTATGTTTATTCTCCTAATGGTCCTTTTAACGGCAATGAAGAGAATTATTTAGCGACTTACCCTGGTGATAATTATGTAGATGTTCTTGGAATGGATCAGTACGATAACATAGATAATCCAGGAACGAAACAATTTTTAAGTAGTTTAGTCAATGACTTATCTATGATTTCAAAGTTGGCTGATAACAAAGGAAAGATTGCGACTTTGTCGGAATTTGGTTATAGCCCGCAAGGGATGAAAGTGGCAGGAAATGGTGATCTTAGCTGGTTTACTGACGTTTTAAATGCCATTAAATCTAACAGCAATGCAAGGCGTATTGCATATATGTTGACGTGGGCTAATTTTGGATTGAATGGTAATTTATTTGTTCCATATAAAAACGCACCAAATTTGGGAGATCATGAATTGTTGCCCGATTTTATAAAATTTTATCAAGATCCTTATACGGCATTTCTTAATGATATAAAAGGGACAAATTTAACTACAGATGTCGTTGTTAATTCGGGTAAGCCATTTATGCATATTGTTACGCCAACTGACAATTCAGAAATAACGACTAATACAACAAAGATTAGAGTGCGAATATTGAATGACACACCAACAAAAGTTGTATATAAAGTTAATGACTCAAATGAAGAAATACCAATGACATTAGATCAAGATGGATATTATTCTCAAGATTGGTCTCCTTCTTATCAAGACAATAATAAAACAGCAAAGATTACAGTTATCGCATATAATGGTGGTAGTATCGAATTTGAACAGTCTGTCAATGTTTTTGTAAAAGTTCCTGAGATATTGGTTAAAGATTATACTTTTGATACAAATATAGAAGGCATTCAAAATAATGGTACTTATCCTGTATCTATGAGTTTGAATATAGGACATGCAGCATTAGCTGGTGATGGAAAACTCGAAATGACTGTTACTGGGATGACTTATGCAGATTCATGGCAAGAATTGAAATTGCAATTGACTAATATAGATGATGTATTGCCATATGTGAATCGTGTTAAATTTGATGTCTTGATTCCAGTAGCAGCAGCAAGTGCTAATCCTGATGCAACTGTGCGTGGGATTGCAATGTTGCCAGACGATTGGGATACGAAATATGGAATGACTACTACGGAGAAGAAAATTACAGATTTGAGGACAGAAAGTATTGATGGCATACAATATGCTTATTTCCCGGTTACAATTGATTTAGACAGTTCAAAGGTATCATCGGCTAAAGGGCTTGCTATATCAGTAGTAGGAAATGGATTAAACTTTGATGGTGCAGGAGAAATATATGTTGACAATATTCAATTGATAAATGCATTTGTAGAAATGCCTATTGATCCATCTTTGGTCGATGATTTTGAATCATATCAGGGAAATGATGCTGCATTGCAGTCGAAATGGATTAAGGCATCGGGAGATGATATTTCAGTTTCGCTTACTACCGATAATGCAGCAGATGGTATGTATGCTATGAAAGTCGATTATAAGTTGGGTAGCTCTGGATATGCAGGAGTTACAAAGACTTTAGGTGGTGTTGATTGGTCGGGATATAATAAATTGAAGTTTTATCTAGTGCCAGATGGAAGCAATCAGAAATTAGTAATTCAAATAAAAGTAAATGGAATTTATTACGAGGCATATCCGTCTCTTTCAGATAGTACACCGCGTTGGGAAGAAATTGGATTTAACAGTTTTACGGTTGCACCATGGGACATACAGGATCAAGGTAAAGTCATAACAAAAGAAGATCTTAAAAATGTTCAAGAGTTTTCTATATACATTAATGATGCTGGAGGTCTCAAAAGTGGAACGCTTTACTTTGATGGCATACGAGCTATAAATGATGGTACCGGCGGAGTACCTAATGGTGGTTCTGGAACTAACAGTACTCCTGCTCAGCCTGGTGTGTTGTATGATTTTGAGGATGGAACAGATGGCTGGACTGTTGATCAAAATAATGCAAATGCGACAGCAACAGGTATTACAACTGATTTTGCAAGTAGTGGCACACATTCACTTACATCTAATTTTGATTTAAGCAAGACAGATGGTTTTGAAATTGATAAGGTTCAGGCAATTGATTTATCTGCAGTTAAAAAGATAAGTATTGATGTTAAATTATCAAATGGTACTGCGACTGCAGCACTTTATATAAAAACAGGATCTAACTGGACATGGTATGATAGTGGTTGGCAGCCAATTAACAGTGGTGGATTTACAACTCTATCAATTGATCTAGATCCATCAAAGATAAATAACCTTGAAAATGTGCAGTCAATAGGCGTGAAGATTGTACCTGATAGTGGACAAACTGGAAACAGCAATGTTTATTTGGATAATGTTGTAATATCAAATTAAAAGCTTATGAATTAAAAGGAGGGTTACGCAACTAATCCTCCTTTATTTACAATTATTCAAACATTACTTCTATAAAAATCACAACACAAGACATATAAAATTAGATTATAAAATAAAATTTATAACTATAAATAAAACTAAAGTAACGGTTAAATAATTTTAGCAGCTAATTGTATACGTTAAGAATTAAGAATACATGTAAATAAATGAAAATAATGATTTCGTATTGACATTTTGCTATAGTTATTTTATACTTTAATTAAGGTTAAAAATTAAGTCCAAATTGCATCGATATAGTGATAATTAAATATGAAGTAACTTTACAATATTAAAGAAAAGAGACAATTATGTGAAGCAATAAAGTGAATAATATGTGATTTTTAAGCTTATAATAGTTGATTGGGTATAATGTTGTAAATTGTAAGAGCGATTGGTTTGAATAATATTACAATTTTTGTGTTACTTTTAAAAAGACATTAAAAAAATATATTTAATATTTTTGTTTTATGTATTTAAAAATTTGTATAAAAGGTGATATAAACCTTTTTATAAAATTTTATTAAGCAAAGGAGGATTGAGAAAATATTTTATGTAAACATTTGATTATGTTCAAATCCAATCTAAAAATAAAATTTGGTGGGAGGAACGGCTATGAAAGCAAAAAAAGTGTTGTCACTGCTACTGGCTACCGCTGTAATATCTACTTCACTAGCAGGATGTGGCAATTCAAGCAATAACAGCAATAGCAATAGCAATAAGACAAGCAGTTCAAGTAATGAGCTAAAAGGGACTATTACTGTATTGACACACAGGACTGATATGACAGATACATTTAACAAATATGCTGATGAGTTCGAAAAATTGCATCCTGGGACTACAATAAAGTTTGAGAATCTAAATGATTATCAAAATGCAATTTCTACAAGAATGTCTACAGGTAATTATGGCGATGTTTTGATGATACCTGCTAATATAACTAAGGATAAATATAAAGACTTTTTTGCGCCTCTTGGGACAAGAGATGAGCTGTCAAAAACTTATAATTATCTTGACAATTTTGATGTAGATGGTACAATTTATGGCATTCCTACAGGTGCGAATGCGACAGGTTTTGTATACAATGCAAAGGTTTTAAAAGATGCCGGTGTAACAAGCCTTCCAACAACACCTGATGAATACATCAACATGCTAAAGGCAATAAAGGAAAAGACAGATGCTATCCCATATTATACAAATTATACATCTGAATGGGCTTTGACAAACTTCTCAAATGCGTTGCAGATCGGTATATCTGGTGATCCGGATTATATGAATAAAATGATTTATAATCCAAATGAATTTACAAAAGGTACTGCAACGTATACTTCATTAGATCTTCTCTATGAAGCAGTAAAGAATAAATTAGTAGAACAAGATCCTATGACATCTGATTGGGAATGGTCTAAGCAAGCTATGGCTGATGGTAAGATTGCTGTTATGTGCTTAGGCAGTTGGGCAATTGGACAGATTCAAGCAAAATCAAAGACACCTGATGATATAAAGTTTATGCCTGTTCCAGTTCGCCATGATGGTAAAGCAATAGTTCAAGTAGGACCTGATTATGGTATGGGCGTAAATGTTCACAGCAAAAATATAGCATTGGCGAAAGAATTTTTGAAATTTTTCATAACAAAATATCCACAAGATTCTAACATGTTTTCACCTATTGTAGGTGCAAAACTGCCTGACTATTTAAATGGTGCGACAGATATTGAATTAGTCGAAGCAAAACCTGGTACAACAAAACAAGCACAAGATTTAGATACAGTTCAGAAAACTTCTTTGATTAATTTAAATGATGGCAAGTGGATAAAGAAAATCATAGAGATTGGATTAGGTGTAAGTAATGAGACATTTGATCAATATATGTCAGAACTAAATTCAAAATGGGCACAAGGTGTTAATGCTGTTAAAAAGTAATTAAAATTAAAGCAATTTAAAAGTTGGTTTAGATATTATGTTTCATGTATATTTAAAGGTACATGAAGCATAATCTAAACCAAATTATTATAATAAAATATAAATTAATTATGTAATATCGCAATATTTATATAATCTTAAAGATTGAGAGGATGATTATATGGAAGCCAGCGTAAAAAGGAAGAAGTTTAGCATATCTTCTCTAACGTATAAACAACAGAAAATCCTTATTTCTATTACATTTTTATTTGTACCTGTATTGTTGCTTATATTATTTACTTATGTTCCATCAATATTTATGTTTGGTTACAGCTTTACCGATTGGGATGGTATTAGCCCTACGAAAAATTTTATTGGTTTAAGTAATTATAAATTAATATTTAGCAGTCCAGATTATTTTAGACCTTTTATTGTCAGCTTGTATTATATTATAGCTGCTTTTATACAGATTGCTTTAGCAGTATGTATTTCATACTTAATTAGCTTTAGATGCAGATTTGCAAATTTATTTAAAGGAGTTTATTTTTTCCCTTCTTTAATCAATAGTGTCGCAATAAGTTTTATATTTATATTTTTCTTTCAGCCAGGTTCTACACTTGATACGATTTTAAAATTGCTAGGATTAGGGCGATATATACACTTTTGGCTTCAGGATCCACATCTTATAAATGTATCACTGGCATTTGTTTCAGTGTGGCGATATATAGGATATGATATTGTAATGTTTTCGGCAGCTATGCAGTCGATTCCTACAGACATAATTGAAGCTGCAGAGGTTGACGGTGCGAATAGATTTCAACAATTTATTCATATTATAATACCTGGAATATCAACGATATTAAAATTGCTAGTGTTTCTTTCGATAACCGGTTCATTGGCTGCATTTGAAATTCCTTATATAATGACAGGTGGAGGAAATGGCAGTATGACATTTGTAATTCAAACAGTCAATTTTGCATTCCAAAACTACAGAGTTGGATTAGCATCTGCCTTAGCTGTTATCCTGCTTATAATAAGCATTTTGGTATTTGCCATTCAAAGAGTTGCTTTACAATCGAGGGGTGCGTAAAACATGATTATGAGAAAAATGAACATTAAAGATATTATTTTAATTACATTGAAATATGCTATACTAATATTGTTACTTTTTGTATTTATAGTGCCTGTATTAGTAGTTTTCTTTGCGGCATTTAAAACTAATGCTGAATATGCTTCTACAGGTGTATTGACATTACCTTCAAATTTTTTGAACTTCAAAAATTTTGTGGCGGCGTTTACTGAAGGACACATGCTGACAGGGTTTAAAAATACTATAATAATATTAATTTTTTCATTGGCTGGTTCTGTCCTTACAGGTTCAATGTCTGCTTTTGTGTTTAGCCGTTTTAAGTCTAAAATCAGCAAAGTTGCAAATGCTCTATTTTTGGTTGCAACAATGATTCCTATGATTTCTACCCAGGTTGCAACATTTCAGATTATAAATGCTTTAGGATTATTTAATACAAGACTTGCTCCAATAATTCTATATTGCGGTACAGATATTGTATCCATATACATTTTCCTTCAATTCATGGAGAATATTTCCGTATCATTGGATGAGTCTGCAATAATAGATGGTGCAAACTATTTTCAAGTATTTTTTAAAATTATTTTTCCATTAATAAGACCTGCAGTGGCAACCGTATTAATCACAAAGGGTGTGGCTATATACAACGACTTCTACATTCCATTTCTCTACACACCGGACCAAAGCCTACTTACAGTATCAACGGCACTATTTGCTTTTAAAGGTCCGTATGGTGCCCATTGGGAAATAATATCTGCAGGTGTAATTCTCATAATGATACCTACACTTATTATTTTTCTGGCGTTGCAAAAGCAGATCTACAATGGATTGGTTGTTGGATCTGTAAAAGAATAATTTAAAAGGAGAGATAGTTTATGAGTAAGATAATAGGAAGCAGTTTGAAGAACATTCCATGGCAGGATAAACCGAAGGGATTTAACGGCCCAATATGGCGCCACAGTGAAAATCCAATAATAAACCGCAATCCAGTGAATGGAGTAGCGAGGATTTTTAACAGTGCAGTTGTTCCTTATGAAGGTGCTTTTATCGGGGTATTTCGCGGTGAAACTATAAATGGAAGGCCCCACATATATTTGGGAAGAAGCCAGGATGGACTTCACTGGGAGTTTGATGAAGAAAAAATTAAATTCTTTGATGAAGACGGAAAACCGTATCAACCGCTATATGCATACGATCCAAGGCTTGTAAAAGTAGAGGATGCTTATTACATCATATGGTGCGGTGACTTCGATGGCGCATCAATTGGGCTTGCTAGGACAACTGATTTTAAGACATTTACGAGACTTGAGAATCCATTTTTGCCATTTAATAGGAATGCGGTTTTATTTCCACGGAGAATAAATGGCAAATACGTAATGCTGTCACGTCCCAGTGACAATGGACATACTCAATTTGGAGATATTATGCTAAGCCAAAGCCCTGATCTAAAATACTGGGGTGAACACAGGCTTGTCATGCAGAAAGGCGGCAATGGATGGTGGCAATCTGTTAAAATTGGATGCGGCCCTGCACCTATTGAGCTAGACGATGGATGGCTTATTTTCTACCACGGTGTTACAGGTACATGCAATGGCTTGGTTTATTCTATGAGTGCGGCGATATTGGATAAAGATAATCCTGCAAAAGTGTTGTACAGGGCAGGAAGTTTCATGCTGACACCTGAAGAATGGTATGAGGAAAGAGGATTTGTGCCAAATGTAGTATTTCCATGCGCTGCTTTATGTGATGCTGATACAGGTAGAATAGCCATATACTACGGTGCTGCTGATTCTTATGTAGCGGTTGCTTATACGACATTAGATGAGACTTTAAACTTTATAAAAGAGTACAATGAAATTTTGCCACTTGATGCAACAGATGGGAAAATATAGAGGTGTAGCCGATGAATAAGCTTTACGAGTGTCAAATAGAGCATTTAAAAGACTACAAAGGAATAGGAGATCCGCCTAAAGATTATGATGAATACTGGGCAAGAGCAAGAAAAGACCTCGAGAATGTGTCTTTAGAATATGAGCTTAAAAAAAGTGACTTTGTTTCAAGAAGTTGCGATGCATACGATTTATACTTTACCGGTGTTAGTGGAGCGAAAATACACTGCCAGTTTTTAAAGCCCAAGAGGATAGAGGGTAAGATACCTGCTGTTGTTATGTTTCATGGATATTGGAGTAACAGCGGCGAATGGAGTGGAAAACTTCCATATATCGCAGAAGGTTTTTGCGTGCTGGCGATGGATGTCAGGGGTCAAGGAGGCTTAAGTGTTGACAATGGCGTATACAAGGGAAATACGCAGAGTGGCCATATTATAAGGGGTTTAGAGAGCGACAATCCTGATGACCTTTTTTATAGAAATGTCTACTTAGATACGGCACAGTGTGTGAAAATCTTAAAGACAATGGATTTTGTGGATGAGAAAAATATTTTTGCTACAGGAGCATCCCAGGGTGGTGCACTTACTATCGCATGTGCCTCTTTAGTAGATGATTTGAAGGGGGCTGCTGCTATTTATCCATTTTTGTGTGATTTTCAAGGAATATATCAGAACAATTTTAAAAATCCCACTTATGAAGAGATTACGTGGTATTTTAGGCAGAGGGATCCAAATCATCTAAGAGAGGATTTCTTTTTTGAGCGGCTTGCATACATCGATATAAAGAATCGAGCAAAAAATGTTAAGTGTGATGTCCTCTGGATGACAGCTTTAATGGACAACGTGTGTCCGCCATTTTCACAGATGGCAGCATACAACAATATTACATCAAATAAAAGAATTGTGTTTTTTCCGGAGTACCAGCATGAATACCTTCTGTATTCAGGCGACATAATTCTTAAGTTCTTCTTAGAATTATTAGAATCATAGTGAAAGTATACATTTAAAGCAAAAGTTATGAAAAGATGCTCATATGCCTCACCGCACTGCGTTCGCCTAGTATATAACGAAAACGCAATTAATAGTTCACTTATGATAATATTTTTCAGGAATAATATTCAAGTAAATAAGCGTTGACAAATTTTTCAAATAAGTGGAGGATTTTTATTATGCCGATACATTATTATGAGAAGTCGAAGTCATTTAAGCTTGATGCTAAAGATACAAGTTATATAATGGCTGTCGTTGATGAAGAAAAGTTTTTAGGCCATGTCTATTTCGGAGAGAGGATTCCTGATGAAGATGTGAATTACCTTTTAAGATTGGATGAACCTCCTTATGTTCCTTCAAAGAATGGAAGAGACAGGATGTCGTTTTTAGATAGCTTTCCTACAGAATACCCTACAAGTGGCTTAGGGGATTTTAGAGAGCCATGTTTAAAGGTTCTGACAAAGTCAGGAGCTACTGCGTGTGGGATTTTTTACAAGTCTCATAAAATATATAAAGGCAAGCCAAAATTAAATGGCTTGCCATCAACGTTTGGCAATGAAGACGACTGTACTACGCTTGAAATAACGTGTATTGATAATCATTTAAATATGGAAGTTGTTTTGATTTATACTGTTTTTGAAGATTTAGATGTAATAACGAGAAGTGTAAAAGTGAAAAACTGCTCTGATGAAGATATCATATTGACAAGAGTGTTGTCTGCATGTGTTGATTTTGACCGAATTGACATGGATATGGTAACTTTGCATGGCTCGTGGGCCAGAGAATTTCATGTAAAGAGAAGGAAAGTTGAGCTTGGGAAACAAGCTGTTTCATCATATAGAGGTGAGACAAGTCATCAGGCAAATCCGTTTTTAGCTTTAATGGATAGAAATGCCACTGAAGATTTTGGTGAAGTTTATGGGTTTAACCTTGTCTATTCTGGCAATTTTTTAGCACAGGTAGAAGGATGTCAGTTTGATACAACTCGCGTTGTTATGGGTATAAATCCGTTTGATTTTGGATGGAAACTTGAACCTCAGGAGGAATTTGTGGCACCAGAAGTAGTGATGGTCTATTCAAACGAAGGCATTGGAAAAATGTCACGAACTTTTCACGATCTATACCGCAATCATCTTATACGAGGTGAATATAAAAATAAAAGAAGACCTGTCCTTATAAATAGCTGGGAAGCTGCATATTTTGACTTTGATACAGATAAGCTTTTAAGATTGGCAAGAGAAGCATCGAAGCTGGGGATTGAGATGCTTGTAATGGACGATGGCTGGTTTGGGAAGCGAAACAGTGATAATTGTTCTTTGGGTGATTGGGTCGTAAATGAAGAAAAGTTAAAAGGAGGGCTTAAATATTTAGTAGATGAAGTAAATAAACTTGGCATGAAGTTTGGGATATGGTTTGAGCCTGAGATGGTTTCGCCGGATTCTGACCTTTATAGGGCACATCCGGATTGGTGCATACACATAGATGGAAGAGAAGGTACACTGTGCCGCAATCAGTATGTACTGGATTTGTCCAGAAAGGAAGTCAGAGATTACGTATATGAAAGCGTAAGCAATATTTTACGCAGTGCAAACATAGAATATGTAAAGTGGGATATGAATAGGCAGCTTAGCGATGTCGGAAATTGTGTATTGCCACCCGATCGTCAGAGAGAAATATGGCACAGATATGTTTTAGGTGTATATGAGCTTATGGACAGGCTTACGACAGAATTTCCGCATATCCTTTTGGAAAATTGCTCTGGAGGAGGAGGGCGCTTTGACCCCGGAATGCTGTATTTCAGCCCTCAGATATGGCTTTCAGATGATACAGATGCGATTGAGAGGCTTAAAATCCAGCATGGTGCCTCATATGTATATCCTGTATCAACAATGGGTGCTCACATAAGCGACTGTCCAAACCACATTGTTGGAAGAATCACTCCTTTTGAGACGAGAGGACTTGTGGCATTGTCCGGGACTTTCGGATATGAATTGGATGTTACAAAGATATCTCAGGAAGACAAAGATATGATACCGAAGCAAATAGAGATGTACAAAAAGTACAATAATTTGATATTAAGCGGAGATTTATACCGGATAGGAAATCCATTTGAAAATATAGAGTTTGTATGCGTAGAGTATGTTTCGAAAGACAAGAATGAGGTACTTGTTATATACGTTCAAATCTTGAATAGGCCCAATTACCATAGCAGAAGAATCCGATTGAAGGGTCTTGAGAAAGATGCTTTTTATCGCAATGAAGAGACAGATGAAGTTTTTTCAGGAAGCGCTCTTATGAACGGTGGAATCCTCATAAAAGGATTGGAAGGAGACTTTAGAGGGAAATTGTTTCACTTTGTACGCGTATAAAAAATGTGATTTTGTAATATTAAATAAAATTTTACCGCTGTAATGGAATGTATTTTATATGCATTCCTTTTTTTATGATGTTTAAGTTTATAAATACATTAGATGTGATTGACATTGATGTTAATACTGTATATAATATGTATATACAGTATTAACTATATATAGTTAAAAGAAGGAGATTTGCATGTAAATGAATATTGTAATTTCAAATTCATCTGATGAACCAATATATGAGCAAATAAAAAGGCAGATTAAAAATTCAATCTTAAGTGGCGAACTTAAAGAAGGAGAATTGATGCCATCTATTAGAAATCTTGCAAAAGAACTTATGATAAGTGTTATAACGACAAAGAGAGCTTATGAAGATCTAGAAAAAGAAGGCTACATTGTTACAAAGCCTGGCAAGGGGTCGTATGTAGCTGCTCAAAATAAAGAATTTATGAGGGAGATGAGGTTAAAAATTGTAGAGGAGAAACTTTCTGAAGCTGTTGAAGCGGGTAAAGCTATTGATTTAAAGCTAGAAGAAATGGAAGAGATGCTAAGACTTTTATATGAGTAAAATTTATCTTACAGATTAAGATGAATAATGCATTTCTATTGTGGAGTTTTAGGAGGTATATGATGGAACCGATATTGGAGGTTAAAAATCTAAGAAAAAATTATAAAGATTTTAGCTTGAAAGATGTAAGTTTTAAACTTGATAGAGGATATATAATGGGATTTATAGGACAAAATGGCGCTGGCAAGAGCACCACTATAAAGCTTATAATGAACTTATTAAAAAGGGATGGCGGTGAAATAAAGATCTTTGGCAAAGATAATATAAAACATGAGATAGAAGTGAAAAATAAGATAGGTTTTGTGTACGACGAGTGTTATTTTTATGAAGAATTGACTGTTTTAGAGATGAAAGAAATAATTGCACCCTTTTATAAAGAATGGGATGATGATTTGTTTAATAAGTACATTAAAGAATTTGATATACCGCCCAAAAAGAAAATAAAAGATCTCTCAAAGGGAATGAAGATGAAGTTTTCACTGGCAATTGCTCTTTCTCATAATGCCGATTTATTGATAATGGATGAGCCTACGTCAGGACTTGATCCTGTTGTCCGCAGTGAAATTTTAGACATTCTTTCGGATACTATTCAGGATGAAAATAAAAGCGTGTTTTTTTCTACACATATAACATCAGATCTAGATAAGATAGCGGATTATATAATTTTAATTGATAATGGTGAAATAGTGCTTTCAGCAGCTAAAGATGATATCTTGGATAATTACGGTTTAGTTAAAGGCAGTAAAGAATTGATAGACAACGATATTAAGAAAAATTTTGTAGGTATAAATATAAATAAATATGGTTTTGAAGGCTTAGCATATAATAAAAACAAAGTGAAAAGGATTTTTGGTGAGAAAGTAGTAATCGAAAAACCAACATTAGAAGATATAATGCTTTATCATACCAGGAGGGATTTTAATGTATAGTTTATTGTTGAAAGATATATTAGTGCAGAAGAAGCAATTTTTATACGGCATATTGTTAGCAGCGATTTATTCATTTGCCTTCAGCAGCAATAATTTGGGTGGCGTGTTGACTGTTTTTGTATTTCCATACATTTTCGTGCTTACTGCAGCTTCCTATGAAGAGAAAAACAGATCCGAAATTGTTTTAGCCAGTCTTCCAATCAAGCGCTCCCTTTTAGTAATGGAAAAATACGTATCTGTTTTTTTGTTTGCTGCATTAGGTGCAATAGAATATATAATAGTAGTGGGTATTGGAAATTTGTTTCAGCTACCTATAAAGTTTTCTACATTGACTATCGAACCAGTTTTGATTTTTGGATTAGCTATGTATTACGGCATATACCTGCCTTTGTATTTTAAGTTCGGATACATTAAAACGAGGTGGGTAAATTTTGTGATGTTTTTTGGATTATTTTTTGGTGTTCCAAGTTTAGTAAGTGCCATAAACAAATATGGAATAAATTTTAAAATATTAAATCCTTTAATCACATTTTTTAAGAATCAATCAAATACAGCTGTGGCAAATGAACTGATTATAATGGCACTTCTCATTTACGCTCTTTCATATATGATTTCAGTGAAGATTTATAATTCACGTGAATTCTAAGGTTTAATTTAAAATTTTAGTTTATTTTTTTGAAAATTATGCTATAATAAAAATAAAGAGGCAGCCGTCCGCAAAATGCGGTTGCCCCAAAAGACGGTTTAAATTTTAACCGCTCTGGGTTCAGCAGGGCGGTTATTTCTTCCTCTTAAAATCGAGGATTGCTATAATTAACATTCCAAACATTATCATCAAAGACAAGCCTTAAATGTATTTATCATAGCAACCACCTCCTTATAAGGATAGTGGCAACTGCACCCTGCTTGTTCGACTACCTCAAGTATAATTATAACATATTTAGATATATCTAGTGTCTAAAATTTTTTTGCAATAGTAAAGCACATCATTTGTATCGAGGAAAACGACAGTAATTATATGAGGACTTCACAAGAGATTAGATAATATATATACTATATGTGTAGCAAATAAAGGGAGAAGGAGTGCTTAAAGTGTTTGAAGCAGTTATTTTTGATATGGATGGCGTATTAATCGACAGTGAACCGCTGCACTTAAAATTGGAGGAAGAAATTTTTAAAGAAATTGGTGCAAATGTATCTTTAGAAGAGCATAGTTCATTTGTGGGGACTACATCCCATTATATGTGGGAATACATTAAAACTAAGTACAATATACCTTATACAGTCGATAAACTAGTTGAGATGGACAGAAGAAGATATTTTGACTATATATTAAAACACGAAGATGCAGTAAAACCTATAGAAGGCGTAGATGAACTTGTAAAGGAATTGTACTCAAAAAAATTGAGACTTGCAGTTGCTTCATCATCCCCCATTGATGTAATAAAGCTTGTGGTAAAAAGGCTTCATCTTGAGGATTATTTCTGTGAACTGGTATCAGGCGATTTTGTAAAGAGAAGCAAACCATATCCTGATATTTTTCTTTATGCGGCAGAAAAACTTAATGTTGTACCTGAAAAATGCATTGTTATAGAGGACTCAAATAATGGTGTGATGGCAGCTAAAAGTGCTGGCATGAAAGTAATAGGTTTTATAAATCCTAATTCAGGTAATCAGGACATAAGTATGGCAGATATGGTCATACATTCATTTTCTGAATTGAACTACGAAAAATTGCAAAGTATATAAAGTTATGACATATATTTGGAGGATTTTTAAGATTTGTGTAGAAATATATATTTGTTGTGTATTGTTTAAACTTTGAAAGGAATTGATATAATGGAGCAGTATGATGTTTTTCTTATAAATCCTCCATCGTCAAATATGAAAGATAAATACGAACATTTAGGACTTGCATATATAGCAGCTTATCTTAGAAAAGAGCACATCAATGTAAAGATAATGGATATTCCACTATATGATTTATATCCTAATGACGTGATTTATGAGATTAAATCAGACAAGCCAAAATTAATTGGAGTAAGCATACCGTTTCAAGATAGCGCCAGTGAGGCTCTTGAATTCGTAAAAAGCATTAGAGAAGCAGGTTACAAAGGACATATTTCTATAGGCGGAATATACCCTACTTTTTCATACGATGAGATTTTGTCAGTATGTCCTCAAATTGATACTGTTGTTGTAGGTGAAGGGGAAATTACGTTTTTAGAGCTTGCTAGAAAAGTACTATCAGATGAAGACTGGAAAAATATATCAGGCATAGCATATAGAGATGATGGTACTTTAAGACTAAATGACAAAAGACCACTTATAGATGATTTGGATAGTATGCCATATCCTGAAAGAGATACACTTCCGATTGTAATCTTGAAGTCAGGCTTTGCGTCAATGCTTACATCGAGAGGATGCTATGGAAGATGCAGCTTTTGCAGTGTTGGACCATTTTTCTCTCAGTTTGGCCAAAAGTACAGGCAAAGAAGCGTAGAAAATGTCATTGACGAGATAAGAATACTATATGAAAAATACAATGTAAGAAATTTATTCTTCAATGATGCTGAGTTTATAGGTGGGAAAGGGAAAAATTACGAGAGAGTCTATAAATTGGCTGAAGAAATTATAAAAAGAGGCATGGATATTAATTTCAGCATACAATGCAGGGTAAACGATGTCGAACATGAACTTTTTACTATTCTTAAAAAAGCAGGATTGAGAAGGGTATTCTTAGGTATAGAATCAGGATCTCAAACAGTTCTTGACCGTTTTAAAAAAGATGTAAGCGTTGAGGACAATATAAAGGCTTTAAAGATTTTAAATGATTTAGATCTTTATATATCGATGGGATTTATCATGTTCGATCCGCATATAAATTTTAAAGAGCTTAGCGAAAACATTTCTTTTATAAATAATGCTGTAAAGTTGATAGGCAAGGAAAGGCTTGACTATTACCCTGTAAGCAAACTCTTGCCTTTAGCAGGCACAGAAGTTGAGCGGGAAATGAAAGAAGCTGGAAAGTATAAAGGTAATACATTGAACTATTCGTACGAATTTGATGACAAGACTATTGGATATATTTACAATTTATCACATAGTGTGTACAATTTAGTCGGGAATTTAAAATCAAGGTTTAAAGGAAATAGTGAAAGTAATACTAAATGGATAAAAAGATAAGCCATAAGTGGCTTATCTTAATCATATATTGTATTTCTTTCATATCTATAACCTGTGTAATCTATGTGGTTTGCGACTTTAGCTTTTTTAGGCAGTTTGACATCTTTTAATACCTCTTCTTTAAACTTTTTAAAGCCTTCTCTGTCAACAATATAGCCAACATGCTCTTTATCTAAGGTTTTGTCAATGTATTTATCAATAAAGTCGTACATGTTTTTTATTATTTTTAGTACGGATTCTTCGTCTGCCCACTCGATAAATGTCTGCGCCAGTCTTGGGTTTTTCTTGCCTGTTCTACCCATTATGACGATTCTGTAATATTTTTCACCTCTTGTCCAAGCAGATGTAGGACACTTTAATATGCATTCACCGCAACCAATGCATCTATTGGGATCTCTTACGACCTTGAAGTTTTCAAAAGTAAGCGCACCAGTTACTCTTCTTTTGCAATTTTTCACACACGCTTGACAGACGATACATCTTGATGGATCGTAAATTGGCTCAACCTGACCTATGATGCCTATATCTTGCATGTGGGCTTTTATGCAGTCATTTGGGCAACCTGTAACTGCAATTTTTACGTGATAGTCATTAGGGTATATTAGCTTTTCTATTTTTAACGCAAATGCTGTTGTATCGTAATTAGCAAATGGACATACGCGGTTTCCGATGCAGGCTGATACGTTTCTTGTACCTGCGGCGGGGTATCCTCCTTCTTCATCTTCTATTTGGACACCTTCATCTTTAAGCCCTCTTATAATAGGAGATATAAGCTCATTTATCTCGTCAATTTTCTCCATTGATATTCCTGGTATTTCAAAACCTTGACGTGTTGTAATGTGAACAGTTCCATTGCCGTACTTTTCAGCTATTTCTTTTATTATGTCGAGATACTTTATATTTAGATCTCCTCCGGGGACCCTTATTCTAAGAGCCGTTATGCCTCTTTGCTTTGTTACTCTATAAGCATTTTTCTTTAAAAGTTTTGTATCAATATCGAGAAGCATTATTTCACCCCTTTAATCGAGAAGTTGTTTAGATTTTGTGTAATTGAATACAGGACCTTCTAAGCAAACGTATGTTTCATTTATCTTGCAATGGCCACATTTTCCTATGCCACATGACATTTTTCTTTCGAAAGATACCCAAATATTTTCCTCTGGTATGCCGCGTTTTAAAAATTCAAGGCATGTAAATTTCATCATCATAGGCGGACCTACGACAATTACGATCGTATCATTTGGGTTTTCGATTTTTAATTCTGGTACAAATTTTGTGATTAGACCTGTATTTCCTGTCCATGTTTCATCTCCATTGTCAACGGTCAATAAAACATCAAAACTTTTTTCCCATTTTTTTATCTCATCTTCAAAAAGTATGTCTTTCGGGGATTTAAAACCTACCAAAATATTGAGGTTTTTTATTTCTTTAGGATTTCTGTTATACCTGTTTATTATGCTTTTGACTGGTGCGAGACCTGTACCGCCAGCGGCGATCACTACATTTTTATTTTTAAAATTTTCCACAGGGAAGCCGTGACCATATGGGCCTCTTATAAACAAGAAATCTCCCGGTTTTAATTCATGTATAGTGTCTGTTACAGTGCCTACTTTTCTTATGGTAAGTTCGATGTATTCATCAGTGTAATCGCTTATCGATATTGGAGCTTCACCGATTTTAGGTATAGATACTTGTAAAAACTGTCCATGTTGTGGCAAAATATCGGATTTTAGCCTAAAAGTATAATCGATATCTGTTTGAGGAATTATCGAAATAATTTCTGCTTTTCTTTGCATGTACACATTTGTCATTTTGATTCACCTCTCTACTGCATCAGTGACTTTTGATACGATTTTTATAAATGAAATGTACTCTGGGCATACATCGTCACACCTTCCGCATCCAATGCACATGGTTGTGCCGAAGCGCTTTTTATAGTCGTATATCTTGTGCATTACCTTAAATCTCATTCTCTCACCGTATTTTTGCCTGTAGCTGTGACCTCCTGCCACATCAGTAAATCCATCTATCATGCAGCTTGCCCATACCCGCCTTCTCTCTCCGCATTTGGGATTATCTTTGTAAAATATATCTTGCATTGAAAAGCAACTGCATGTGGGACACGACGCAGTACATCTTCCACAGGCTATGCATCTTTTTGTGTATTCGTCCCACAATTCATGATTAAATACATACTCTAGATTTTGAGATATTTTGTCTATATCAGGCAGTTTCACATCGATTTCATTTTTTTCTATAAATTCTGGAGCAAATTCCACTTCTTTGCCTGAAAAAGCATAGCTAAACTCGTCGTTTTTTACATCGCATGTTATTTTGTCATTGTCAAACCGGAAAAAGACATCATAATCTAAAAACTTGTTAGAACCTGTTGACACACAGAAACAAGTAGAAAAGCCTTTTGTGCATTCTATGACAAAGAACTTGACTTTATCTCTTAGTCTTTTGTAGTAATTATCTTCATAAGGACCATTTTTTAAAAAAATATTATCTAACTTTAGATATGAATTAGCATCACAGGGTCTTAAAAAAACAATGATTCTCTTATCGTCAATTTCAGGTTCTCTGTATTCATCTTCTGTAAAGTAAAATAGGGTCTGCGTTATAGGGTAAATCACCTCTTTTGGGGAATACCTTGATTTTTCGTTTAATTCTATATCTTTATATGAAGAGATTTCTCCGTATGTCACAAGGTCTGTGTCTGAAAATGCTCCTTTCCCCTTTAACCTTATAGGAGCAAATATTTTGTAATCTTTGCTTAATATTTTCAGGGCATCATCAAAACTTTTTACATCTAATTCAATACCCATTATATCACCTCGTATTACTGTTTTCATGTCTAATGGTTATTTATTTAACAAAATTTTATCATAAAATCGAAAATTTTTATGTGATATATCTCACAAATAATATAAAAACTCCCTCAAAAGAGGGAGTACATTAATTGTATATTTGCTTTGAAGTGCAATTGCTGTAATTATGATAGTGGTCTTTATCGTAAGATGTTCTGCTATCCATCTTATGAACGTGGCCATCTTTAGTCCTTATAGCAGGTCCTGTGTATCCATTTACATAGTGTTTATGATTTTTGGCTATAGACGTATACCCAGAGTAATAGTGTATATGGCTTGTGCCATATGGTATGGCATAGCTGGTACATCCTTTGTAATTGTGGTTGTGTTCTAGCACTGTATTTGTAGTGCCAAAATAATCATGGTAGTGTTTATCTCCATCTGACATAATATATACCTCCAAAATATATTGTTGTATTTTACATTATATGTTTGATGTTGATGTAGTGATAATATATACTAATAAATAATTTTGATATATCCCGCATAAAGATCCCCAGTATAAAAGAGCAGAGCATCACTCTAAAAAACATAGCAATTTACCTTGAAAATTGTATATCGTGTAGAAGTGAAAATATGTCTTTTGTAGGAGAAGAGATCGATGATACTGATAAGCTTATCCTATCATCATTAGTCCGAAATGGTGTAAGGAAAGCAATAATGGACGAAGTAGGCATATCTGACAGAGCATTGAGAAATCATCTAAATAAATTAGGCAAACTATTTGGAGAGAACAATGACATAAAAATAATAATGACAGCCATAAACATAGGCATCATAGACACACATGGCAATATATTATAGTAATGATGTGCCGGAATTCGGCACTTACTTCATAAAAAATGTGCCGAATTTCGTAACTTTCCAAATGTTGGGCTTGGAGTTATAATGTAGTCAAAAAGATGAATGGCCATTCGATTTTTAATAAAAAAGTAGTTAGCATACTGTTTTGGTACCTAGATAGTGTTACTAACTATAAAAGGGAGATGTTTAGAAATGAAAAGGTTCTTAGTTTCACTTCTACTGTGCTTGACATTAGTTTTTTCGACAACTGTTGGTTTTGCGGCAAGTAATAGTAACCAAGATTTGTCCGCTGATAATAACAAATTTTTGACGCAAGATGAAGTATTAAAATTGGCTGAATATGATTTAGCTACATATGTAATCCCTGAGTTAAATAATAATATAAAATTGCAAGTTGATCGATCATTAATAGAACTAAAAGATGTGAATGAAAACAAATATGTATATCTTCTATCAATACAGGACGAAGGCAGAAATATAGGTTATATGATAATTGATGCAAGAAAAAATGGTTATGGTGTTATAGAGAGGTCATTAAATAACAATGAATTTAGTTTAATACGAATGAATTTTTCTGAACTAAAAAGTGGGGATAGTATGTTATATATGTTTCCTTCATTATTTATAGTAAAAGAAAAAATTGGTGATAACATAAATTATAAACAAATAAAAGAAAATGGAGAAAAGAAAGATATAACAAATTTTATTAATGCTCGAAAAAACGATATAAAAGAGTCTATTAATGAATTATATAAAAATAGAAGCAATATAAGAATACCCACTTCGCTTAATGCAACATCCCAAAATGAAAGCGTATCAGTTTTAGACGAACCAAATTTTGTACCAGTATATGGATACGATGAAAATGTTGGATATGTTCATCAAATGTATGGAGGAAATCAAATATGGTTTTCTGAAAAATTAGGCCAAGATGAAGGATGTGGAACTGTCGCTGCTGCAAATATAGCATATTATCTTGCAAAGTACAGATATGGATATGAAAATCTATATAAATATTCAGATATAACAAAAGATAATTTTATTAAACATATGGAAGAAGTATATAAGTATGTTACACCAAGCACATCAGTTTTACCGGGTATACCTTCAAAAAGTGATCTAGTAATAAAATTTGAATCATTCGCTAAAAGTAGAGGAGTGAATCTCAAAGCTGATTTAAGTGATATTCCACATAGTATTGAGCCAGTATCAACGTATATTAAGGCTGGTTTAAGTAAAAACTCACCCGTAGCTTTTTTAATGAATTATAATTCAAAATATCCAGAATTTAATTTTCATTGGATGACAATAACTAAATATTTTAGAAATGTAACTACTGATGAGAGAGATATAGCAGTTTCATCATGGGCAACGAGATATTCATTAAATTTAAAATATATTTTAGATTATGATCAATATCTGAGTGTTGCTTTTGTATACTTTGAGTAATTGGTTTTTGATTCTGCTGCATAAACTCAATTTTTTATTTCTACCATATTATTTATAGGAATATTGAATAAAAATAGCCATTATATTATACTTGCAAAACATTATATTTTTTGGCAGCAGAATCTTTACTTAATTTTACATTAGTATATCATTTTGATAGAGGTGATTAAAATAAATAAAGATAAATTAATCTCGTTAATAGTATTAATAATTTTGTCTTTATCAATTTTAATTGTCATAAGTGCAAAATATATTATTAGTCATAGATATATATATAATGAAAATATCAATACAAGTGCCATAAAAGCATTAAAAGAAAAGTTAAATGAATCTAACTGTATTACCGAATATAAAATTTATTATTCCAGACCTTATTTATATTTTTCTATAATTATTGATTCAAGGTGTAAAAAAGAAGATGCATTAAATGTTTTACATATAATTAGATATTTTGCGATTAAAGAAGGTAATATGGAAGAATTAGAAGACAAATTTTATATACTGTCTATAGATGCCAGATTTTATAAAGATAAAAATATGAATAGCAAACCTATTTATTGGTTTTCTGGCAGTAGCAAAGATGGGTATAAAGTATGGTATGATGAAATTGAAAATGTGAAATTATTTGATTAAAGTATAAAATTATCGGGTGGTGATATAGTGAATTTTGTGGCAATATTAGTTATGTTACAAGGGGCCTTGTATATATTAGACTCAATTATAAGGATGTTTGAAAGAGTAAACTTTAAAATTGGCAGTAATGTCATACTAAGCACAAATTTTTATTTTATTGGTATTATATTTGGAGCTATATTTATTATATCTTCAATTGGGCTATTAAAGAAAAGGAAATATGGATATTTTTTAGCATTATATCTTTATGCAATATTGATTATTTACTATTTAATGGCTATAGCATATTTAATTATTAACCAGCAGTATTTTTTGGCATTTTACTGTATTGCTGTAATGGCTATTTTTTATATGATTATTAATTATGTCAGGAAGAATAAATCGGAGTTTACTAAATGATTATATATTTTTTAATACTCTAAAATTGCATTAATTTTAGCGAAATATGCAACAATGAACAATGACATGTCTATACAGTTTAAATAGACTAATTTAGGTATTGTGAGGAGTTGTTGTAATTGGGATTAGGTATAATGATAGACATTAAAACTATCATGCCGGTGATAGTTTTAATATATGGATGGCTAATTTTTTATATGTGGAGAAAGAAACAACGCAGTATTGGATATATATTATGTCTTTCGATATTTTTCATATATTTGCTCTCTGTAGCTCACTATACTTTATTTCCCATTCGATTGTTCCAACACAATGACTTGATTAAAGATGGAGTTGATTGGAAAAATGGTTTAAACTTTATTCCATTTCGTGAATTGACATATTCTTATCTTAATTCAGTACAAGTATGGGGAAATGTGATAATTACCATTCCTTTTGGTTTTGGACTGCCTTTTATAAGTAATGTCGATCTGAAATCAATTATATGGAAAGGAACCTTATTTTCTATTTCGATAGAGCTTCTACAGTTTTTAGAAAACATATTTTATTTATCTGGTTATGTTGCCAGAAGGGTTGATATTAACGATGTAATACTGAATGCCTTAGGAGTATTATTAGGTTACTGTTTATTTTGTATACTTTCTTGGCTTTATATTAAAAGCATACTGCCAAATGAAAAGGTGAAAGGAGTGTGGGATCATATTCATAAAGTTTTAATAAGAGAGAATTCTAGAAGTATATAATATTTGCCTTTACATGGGCTGGTTTGGATAATGTGATTAAAGAGGAGTTGGTGTGAGAATGAAATTTGTTTTTCTTAAACGTATTTTGTTTGTTGTTATTTTTGCTGTTGTATGTACAGGCTCCATCGCTTACGCTGTACAAGATGATGGAAAATCTGTAACCAAAGAAACTGTCCTTCCAACAGGATATTCTCAAGAAATGGACAATGGCATAATCATTTATAAAGATTCAGGTGGAGGCACTGTAATACATTTTCCTTATGTCCCGAAAATCAAGTTAAACGGGCAAGAGATAAAATTTACTAAGGAGCCATTTACTTTAATAGACGGCATTACATTAGTGCCGGCCCGTGAATTTTTTGAAAAATTAGGTGCAACAGTGAATTGGCATAATGGCAGTCAAACAATAACAGTAGAAAAAGGTAGTACGACTGTAGAGTTGACAATAGGATCAAAGGTAGCAAAAATAAATAAAAAGATCGCTGAACTTCCGGTGAATGTGAGATTAGTCGATAATTGCACATATATTCCACTAAGGTTTATAAGTGAAGCCTTTGGATATAAAGTCGATTATAAAGATGGTGTTATAACAGTAGATGCTGCTCAAGGTAATTAGATATAGTGCATATCTAAAATAAGCTGTTGACAAATGTAACTTACAAAATAAGGACAGAAAATGCTCTGTCCTTATTTTTTTATCTTGCAATTGAAGAAAAATTAAGAGCTAAAAATGCTTTTTTGTTCTCTAAAATGATATTTTCGTTCCTAAATTGATAATATTTAAATGAAATTTTGTATGCTGAAATTAATAAAAAATTTTTATAAAAACTGTAACGAATCCCATTTTAATTTGTTTTTATTTATGAAGGGAAAAAATTAGTGAGGTGATAGTATGTTTAAAAAATTTTTGTCTATTTTTGTGTTGACAATAATAATGATGACATTACTTTCAACCACTGGTTTTGCAGATGATGGCATTTCAAAAAAATTAGTGACAAGTCCAATAACGCCTAATTGGATAGCCATATCCCAGTTTACTAACACATTCGACATATCATCAATGGGAAAATCGACCGTCGACAGTGTATTATATGCTTTCAGCGTCGACAAAATCAGAATTGATGCGTATTTGCAACAGTACAAGAACGGAAACTGGGTGACAATCAAAAGCTGGTCAAACACATCGACAGATATTAGCTGCTCCATAAGTGAAATATGGTATGTAGAAGAAGGATATTATTACAGACTTGTCACGAAAGGTACAGTCTATAGAAATGGAGTTCAATTAGAGCAAGCCAATTATACAAGCGATGCACGCTGGTATTAAAAGACGATATTGCGATTAACGGAAAGATAAAATGATGGAGTGATATTGATGAACGATGACATGTTTATAAAAAGAGGAAATGGTAAGCTGACTGTGTCTTATGGGGAATCATTGCTTTTAAATATCAATCCTGACAAAAACTCTTTTGATAGAACAATCGATGATGATGCATTGTTAAAAAAGAAAAGAGAAAACAACTTTTTAATATTGTTGTTAAACAACTTTGTAAATCAATGTTACAGATACAGAATACTTATTGAAGAGGGATATTTCTTTATTCTGTGTGATAAAGACGGTTATGTGATTGAAATTATAGCTAATGACCAATTAAATGAAGATTTCAAAAAGCTGCAATTTAAAGAAGGCATAAGCCTAAGGCTTGAAGACAGTGGCACAAATGCAGTCAACATAGCCATGGAATACAAAAGCCTTGCACAGTTATACGGAAAAGACCATTATTGCGACTTGTTTAAGAACTGGTATTGCACTGCAATGCCTATTACAGATCATTATAGCAAAGAAATAGTTGCATATCTTGATATATCCCGCATAAAGATTCCCAGCATAAAAGAGCAGAGCATTACTCTAAAAAACATAGCAATTTACCTTGAAAAATGCATATCGTATAGAAGTGAAAATATGTCTTTCATAGGAGGAGAGATCGATGATACTGATAAGCTTATCTTGTCATCATTGGTCCGAAACGGAGTAAGGAAAGCAGTAATGGACGAAGTAGGCATATCTGATAGAGCATTGAGAAACCATCTAAATAAATTAGGCATATTGTTTGATGCAGACAATGATATAAAAATAATAATGGCAGCCATAAACATAGGCATCATAGACACACATGGCAATATATTGTAGAATGATGTGCCGAAATTCGGCACCTATTTCATAAAAAATGTGCCGAATTTCGGAACTTCCCAAATGTTGGACTTGGAGTTATAATGTAGTCAAACAGAATGGCCATTCGATGTTTAATAAAAATGTAGTTAGTATGCTGTTTTGGTACCGAAATAGTGTTACTAACTATAAAAAGGAGATGTATAGAAATGTTAAAAAGACGTATGTTAATTGTGTATATAATCAGCACAATGTTAGCTTTATCAATTGGAATTTCAGCGAAGGCATTTCAGAAAGAATCAATGGCATTAAATGATACACATTCTAAAATTAATATAGATACTGGTAGTTATAGAGAACTTGAAGATGGGATAAAAGTTTATACAGATACGTTGGGAGGAATAGTATTACATTTTGCGGGAACGAAAGAAATTACTAAAGAGGAAGTAGATAAAGGGAAAAAGATTCTAGAAAACCAGGACACTGAAAAAAGTGCAATGGAAAAAGATTTAGAGGTCAGAAAAAATAATCCTGACAACTATACAATGATTTCTGGAAACTATTATGATATTGAGTATTATCCAATTTATATTGGAACTTGGGGTAATGTAGATGTTTATGCTAGACATACAATAGGTACTAGATCAACATATAATGGTCAGGATTATTTGACATCCTATGGTGATGTTACATGGTATAATACGAGTGGATATAATGCATTACCATATAGAAATGGAAATGCAACTGTTCCAAATCAGAAAGTTGTTGATGTGGCTCAACCGGTACTTTTTAGTATTAGAGATTTAGGAACAAATAGAGCAAAAGAGATAACTCGAAATGATTTTGGACCTAACCAAGTTGGCATTGCAACAAGAAGAATTGCTGATCTTGATAAATATATTTTTAATGATTTGCATGGGAATACTAGTGATGGCGTTTTTTATAGTCGTACATTTGTACCGCTAACTAATTATAATCCAGAACCATGATGAATTATTATTAAAGATTAAGTAGCATAATTTAAAAATTAATGATTATATTTAGTTATAAACAGTATATAGTATGATGTACATTTAAAAAATTAATAGAAAGATTTGTTAAACTTATTTTCAAGAATGTTTATATTTGTTTAAATATGAATACGAAATTGTAAAATTGCTAGTATTTTTCTTATTTGACCAAACTTCGTGTCTAAATTTTATGTGAAAGGATAATGAAAATTCGAGATGGGTTTATGTTAACTTAGCTTAGACACGAAGTTTATGATCTTTAATAAATATAAAGTATATTTTTAATAAATTTTGACAAAACGAAAATAAATTATAATTATATCTTAAGATTAATATAGGGGAGTTTTTATGAGTGCAGGCGAACAATTAAAAAATAACCATGGGAAAAAATTTACAAGTTTAGTCATAATTATAATTGTAGTTTTTATTAGTTTTATCATTTGTTTATTTAACTATTCATATAAAAATCAATATAATGGATGGTTAACAGGCCTTATACCTGACAAGAAGGGCTCGGACCTTATAGTAGTTAACCCAATAAGTCATGATGTAAAGAAAATATTGACATTACCGGATATAGCTCCAGATCAATTTGGAGCAGTTAGTCCAAATGGTAAGTATGCAGCATACACACAAGTAGATCAGAAAAAAGGGATAACTTATATCAATATTATGGACTTAAATAAAAAAAATTATATAAAAAAGTACCTTGATGATGTATATGGAATGCAAGCTGTATTTTATTTATCTTGGTTTCCTGACAATCAAAATTTGTTACTAGTACGTATGACGCGTAATAAAGATTTGAATAGCAATCAAGAAATATGTATACTTAATATTAAAAACAATAAGCTAAAACATTTGGTAAGTGGAGGTGAATGGGATGGCGTTGGACTAACTGATGATAATAAAATTAAATATTATATGTCGCAGGAAGAATTAAATAAATTAATAATGAAATATGGTGGACCGAAGACTATTCCAATCGAGAAAGTTGGAACTAAGTTGTTTGTGAGATTTTCTAGCCCTTCGATATCTCCTGATGGTAGTAAAATAGTATATAGTGCGACATTGTATCGTAATCAAGCAGATGAGGGTGATCCTATTAGGCTTTGGCTTGCGTCAAGTATATGGATGATTGATCTTAAAGATGACAGTTTAAAAAGAATATACTCCGATCAAGAAGTATCAAATGGAAGTGCTATTGGTCACGTTACTTGGAGTTCTGATGGAAAGCGGCTGGTTTTTTATCGGTATAGAGGGTCAAACGGATCAAATGGCAGACTTGATTGCCTTGATTTGAAAAGTATAAAGGTTAAAACAATAGTACCTGTAACAGAAGAGAATTACACAAATATAAGTCCGCATTCTTTACCTAATAATAATATATCATTTATCTCGGTATCCAAGCAAGGCAGCCCAGAAAATGCTAAACAATATATTGTTAATTTGAAAACTGGAAGCATAAAAGATAATGAAATAAAATTTAATAAAAGAAGTATAATTATGTGGAATTTTACTGATTTGCATTGATAAGTAGTAAACATTTATTATAATTGATACATAAGTAAAAAGAAAGGAATGAATGATAAATGATGATGAAATTTGTTTTTCTTAAACGTATTTTGTTTGTTGCTATTTTTGCTGTTGTATGTACAGGCTCCATCGCTTATGCTGTACAAGATGATGGAAAATCTGTAACCAAAGAAACTGTCCTTCAATCAGGATATTCTCAAGAAATGGACAATGGCATAATCATTTATAAAGATTCAGGTGGAGGCACTGTAATACATTTTCCTTATGTCCCGAAAATCAAGTTAAACGGGCAAGAGATAAAATTTACTAAGGAGCCATTTACTTTAATAGACGGCATTACATTAGTACCGGCCCGTGAATTTTTTGAAAAATTAGGTGCAACAGTGAATTGGCATAATGACAGTCAAACAATAACAGTAGAAAAAGGCAGTACGACTGTAGAGTTGACAATAGGGTCAAAGGTAGCAAAAATAAATAAAAAGATCGCTGAACTTCCGGTGAATGTGAGATTAGTCGATAATTGCACATATATTCCACTAAGGTTTATAAGTGAAGCCTTTGGATATAAAGTCGATTATAAAGATGGTGTTATAACAGTAGATGCTGCTCAAGGTAATTAGATATAGTGCATATCTAAAATAAGCTGTTGACAAATGTAACTTACAAAATAAGGACAGAAAATGCTCTGTCCTTATTTTTTTATCTTGCAATTGAAGAAAAATTAAGAGCTAAAAATGCTTTTTTGTTCTCTAAAATGATATTTTCGTTCCTAAATTGATAATATTTAAATGAAATTTTGTATGCTGAAATTAATAAAAAATTTTTATAAAAACTGTAACGAATCCCATTTTAATTTGTTTTTATTTATGAAGGGAAAAAATTAGTGAGGTGATAGTATGTTTAAAAAATTTTTGTCTATTTTTGTGTTGACAATAATAATGATGACATTACTTTCAACCACTGGTTTTGCAGATGATGGCATTTCAAAAAAATTAGTGACAAGTCCAATAACGCCTAATTGGATAGCCATATCCCAGTTTACTAACACATTCGACATATCATCAATGGGAAAATCGACCGTCGACAGTGTATTATATGCTTTCAGCGTCGACAAAATCAGAATTGATGCGTATCTTCAACAGTACAAGAACGGAAACTGGGTGACAATTAAAAGCTGGTCCAATACATCAACAGATATTAGCTGCTCTATAAGTGAAATATGGTATGTAGAAGAAGGATATTATTACAGGCTTGTCACGAAGGGTACAGTCTATAGAAATGGAGTTCAATTAGAGCAAGCTAACTATACAAGTGATGCACATTGGTATTAAAAGAATAAGAATTATGTTCAATGATTTACGGAAAGATAAAAGGATGGAGTGATATTGATGAACAATGACGCATTTATAAGACGCATTTATAAAAAGAGGAAACGGGGAACTGATCGTGCCTTATGGGGAATCATTGCTTATAAATATCAATCCTGACAAAAACTCCTTTGATAGAACAACGATGATAATGCATTGTTAAAAAAGAGAAGAGATAATAACTTTTTAATATTGCTGTTAAACAACTTCGTAAATCAATGTTATAGGTACAGAGTACTTATTGAAGAAGGCTACTTCTTTATTCTGTGTGATAAAGACGGTTATGTGATTGAAATTATAGCTAATGCCCAATTAAATGAAGATTTCAAAAAGCTGCAATTTAAAGAAGGCATAAGCCTAAGGCTTGAAGACAGTGGCACAAATGCAGTCAACATAGCCATGGAATACAAAAGCCTTGCACAGTTATACGGAAAAGACCATTATTGCGACTTGTTTAAGAACTGGTATTGCACTGCAATGCCTATTACAGATCATTATAGCAAAGAAATAGTTGCATATCTTGATATATCCCGCATAAAGATTCCCAGCATAAAAGAGCAGAGCATTACTCTAAAAAACATAGCAATTTACCTTGAAAAATGCATATCGTATAGAAGCGAGAAGATGTCTGCCATAGAAGAAGAGATCGATGATACTGATAAGCATATCCTGTCATCATTGGTCCGAAACGGAGTAAGGAAAGCAGTAATGGACGATGTAGGCATATCTGACAGAGCATTGAGAAACCATCTAAATAAATTAGGCATACTATTTGATGCAGACAATGACATAAAAATAATTATGACAGCCATAAACATAGGCATTATAGACACACATGGCAATATATTATAAAGTGATGTTCCGAAAAACGGCACCTACTTCATAAAAAAATGTGCCGAATTTCGTAACTTCCCAAATGTTGGACTTGGAGTTATAATGTAGTCAAACAAATGAATGGCCATTCGATGTTTAATAAAAATGTAGTTAGTATGCTGTTTTGGTACCGAGATAGTAGTACTAACTAAAACTTTGCACTTATAAAAGTAGCTCTGTGCCTTGATAATTCAATATTGTTGGGTTATAAAATTTTGAAAAAAAATTTACCAACAACTACTTTACACACTTTTTTTACAGAAGGTATTGACAATTTATTTTAAATAATGTATCATTTACTATAAAAGTGTAAATAGTTAAGAATAGTGTGATTGTATTAAAAATGTGTTTTTTCTTTTACATATTGTGTAGTACTATAAAGAGTATTCTTGTTATAGCAATAATTGTCGTTTTGTAGCCGCGACGCTTTTTGATGTGTAAATAGCAATTACAAATTTCAAAGTGTTTATCCCATTTAACTAAGATTGTAGCACACTACACAAGCAGCGATTTTATGACATCTTGCTTTGGAAATCCTGGCAGATTTTTCTTGTCTTACTCCAATTATTAGTTAAAGTGAGTCCAGCCCATCAGCATAAGTGTTTCCCGAAAAAGCTTTCATATTTACACCGATTTCAGATATTATAGTAATAGTGAAAAAATATTTTTAAACGATGGAGCGGTTAGGATTAGATCGAGTTCTGTGGATAGGAGGTGGTGAGTACAAGAATCAGGTTTTTTAACGATGAAAATTTCTTAGCATAGAACCATGAAGTAAATATCCAATATAAAAGGATGTATCAAAGAGCTTGTTAATTATCTTTTGAGAATTTTTACCATAAGTATCAAAAATGATGTTGCCCAACTGTATGTTAGAAAGCATGGGACAATTTTGAAGTTTGTTCTTTTCATTAGACATAAAAGCAAATAAGCTTAAATCGATGACTCAATAAGTTGTCAAAATTGTCTATTATCAGCATGAGACATAAAGATAGCACAAATAGGTTGTGCTTAAACAGCTCAGAAGTCTATTTTTGTATTTTTCTTGTCAGTTTTTTACCACGAATAGCCTTCACACACCTAGGATGTACAGGTATGATGGTACATAAGCTTTATGATATATTAAACACGGAAATACAGTACTTCTTAATAGATTCTGTGTAAATAGTGTTATTGTCATTGTCAAAAAATTATTGTGACTGCTCTTTCAGACCTTTGTTTCAGGTGGAAAAGTAATGGCTTTTGTGGGTAGTAATGTTTTATTTGCTGGTTAAAACGATGCAAGAAATTAAAGGGTTTTGTGTACATCAATTCCATACCAGATTTTATACACAATTAGAAATACGATCATTACGCGCTGGCGCAGTAACCCGCTTACTTTTTCGTGATTTGTGTTTACTAGTATTTCGAAATTAGTTATAAATGGCATATTTTATTATGTTTTGAGCTTTGAACGAACCGGAGGGAATGATTATAAAAAATGAATGAATTAAATAATAAGCATTATGAATGTATCTATGAAATAATTTGTGTAAATCAACATGAAATGCCTAATGTAAATGTTGATAAACTTTATATCAAAGATCAGATATTAGATTATTTAAAGGAGAAAATTAACTATATTTTATTTATAGGAAATGAAAAAACGGAAATTGTGACAAAAAAACTTGGAATTTCAAATGGAAATGAAGATATTAATAAAAATTTAAAAGTATTAGATAAAATAGTACGTATATTATTTTCAAGAGATTTTAATTACCAATCAATGAAAAGCATAAAACATCATATAAATAGGGTTAATAATATAATTACTAGACATATTGTTAATTGTGAGCCAATACCTTTATATATTGACTTAGGAGGAGGATATCATGCTAGTACAGACATAGAACATGAAGGTTCTATAAGCTTTGATATAAATATTGGTGAAGTATTACTCCTATATCAAATAAAAAAATTATATAATAGAATAAAGATGATTTATTCTCCTGCAATAAAATTTACTATTGTCATAGATAATATTGTGGCTAATTTTGTTAATGATATTTCAATTGATAAAACCTTGTCTTATTGCAATAAACTTATGGAATTGATAAAAATACTTGGTATGGATGATATTGTAAATATGCTTATTGAATCAGAGCATTGCAACTGGAT
Organism: Thermoanaerobacterium sp. CMT5567-10; assembly: GCF_030534315.2. Lineage (NCBI taxonomy): Bacteria > Bacillati > Bacillota > Clostridia > Thermoanaerobacterales > Thermoanaerobacteraceae > Thermoanaerobacterium > Thermoanaerobacterium sp. CMT5567-10. Next base: position 1,496,022 of record NZ_CP130558.2, on the reverse strand, counting down.
ATTTGAATATAAAAAAAATGAATATAAGAAGAAAGATTTGGTTGAATTCAAAGAATATTTAAACGTAATGAGATTTTTGGGTAGAAATTGTAGTTTGGAGGAGGCGGTTGATAGAATTAGTAGATATGAATTTGCAATTAGAATATCAGATAATAAACTTAACCTTTTAATAGGTGATGAAATTAGGTTTGTTCAAAGGTCGAATAGTGGACAGTTAACGTTTCGTTCTTTCCCAGGAGGAGCAGCACGAATTCAATGTGGCTCAGTTGGATTTAGGGTAAATGAAAGGAATAAAATAGTACCAATTTTAATAACATATGAAAGTAGAGAAAAATATTGTTGTAAGCAGGTTTATATTGATTTAATGGATCTAATATATGAATTAAAAAATAATTATATAAAACAACATATAACGGTTAGTTTATAAAAACTTATTAACAGTAAATATAAAGTAAATGGGTGTGTTTATTATTAGGGGGTATTATAATGGAAACTTTTAAAACATCAAACGGAATCGAGTATCAATTTGTTCATGGATTAGAACAAGCAGAGGAAATAACTGATTTTAGACAAACGTCAAGTTGTTTTAATGCACATGAGGTAAATCCAGCAATTGGTTGTGATTTTCTTTGTAGATATTGTTCAATGTATTCTCAATATGATAAAGAAGAGCATGTACCAGTAAAGATTTACAGTGACTATCCAAATTACTTAAGAGATTATATAAAAAAACACAAGAATAAGGAAAATCTAATATTTAATTTTTCACCAAAGACTGATGCTTTTTCTTTATCCATGATAGAAAGTGGAATGACAGAAAATATATTAAAAATTTTCGATGAAGAAGGGGTAAAGTATTATATTCTAACTAAATCAGGATTACCTCCAAAAGAAATTCAGAATTTGCTTATTAAATCAAGAGATAAAAATCAGATTATAATTTCTTCAGGATTACCAAATGAAGAAATAGAAGCTGTATTAGAACCAGGTGCACCTCCTTCATCAAAAAGATTAGAATTTGCTAAGTTTTGTTCCCAAAGTGGTATTATGGTTACTGGAATTGTTGCTCCATATTTACCAATTGATGATGATAATGACTATGCATATAAGGTGTTTAATCGCTTCTTAAATTCAGGAATCAGACACGCTTCGGTTCAAGTGCTAAAACTTTCAGTAGAATGTTTAAATAGAATGTGCAAGTTATTGCCAAAATATGAACAAAGATTAAACCAATTATTTGACATTAATAACGCGAAGTCAATAGAGTGGAAACTGCCAGGAGGGAAGACAGTTATTAGATATTATGCAGATTCGTCTTATTTAGAAAAAGAACTTAAAAAACTAAAATTAATAGCTAAAAATATGAATATTACTGTAAGTACATGCAAAGAAGTTTGCATAAATATTAATGATGTTAATTATAATGCTGAGGCACAACAGAGAGGCTATAACTGTGTCGGCTTTACAAAATACTAATTAAATTCTGCGTATAGAGAAGCATTAAAATATTTTATATAGAGTAATCTCCTAATATTGAAGAAAAGGAATTTAAAATATAGCAATATAAACTTTGTAATAGGATCAAATTAAATTTATTTAGCATAATAAGTTAGTGTGATCTTAAATTTTAATAAGGTAATCCATTATGATTTATGCTTTATGTTAAAAAATGGATGATGGTTTACATACTAATATTTTTCTTTTAACGGTGAACTAAATTTTAATAATATATTAAAATAAAATTTAAAGAGGAGTGTGTAGTAATTGAATAATACTCATAAGTTGGAAGGCTTAGTTATTCCATGCATTACACCATTTACTGATGATTTGAGTAAAGTTGATTTTGAAAAGTTTGATAAATTGGTGGATTACTTGATAGAAGAACAATGCGCAGATGCAATAATTCCAATTGGAACAACTGGGGAATCGACATCATTATCACATCTTGAAAAGGAGTTAGTTATAGAAAGAGCAGTAAAACGAGCTAATAAAAGAGTACCTATTTTTGTTGGTGCTGGAGGTGCAAACTTGGATGAAACAATAAGTTTGACTAAATATGCTGAAAATATTGGAGCCGATGGTCTGTTAATAGTTGTTCCATATTATATTAGACCAGATCAGGAAGGTATTTATCAATTTTTTAAGGCGGTAGCCCAACATACAAATTTACCAATCATGATTTATAATATACCATCTAGGACAGCAGTTAATATGAGTATTGATACAATTATTAAGGTAGCAAATATTGACAATGTAATCGGTATAAAAGATTGTTTTAACGACATTACAAATACTTCCGAGATGATAAGGATATGTCGGAATGAATTAAAAAAAGAATTTTCTATCTTGACAGGTGAAGATACTAATATATTTATAAATCTATGCCTCGGAGGAAATGGTGCAGTTGCTGCAACAGGTCATGTTGTTGGTAAAAAAATAAAAGAGATGATAAATAAATATAAAGCTGGAGATATAATAGGTGCAAGAAAAATTCAATTTGACATATGTACACTTCAAAAGAGTATGTTTAAAGCTCCTAATCCTGCACCAATCAAAGCAGCATTGGATATATTAGGTCTAAATTTAGGAGGTAAAGTAAGATTGCCCTTAGTAGATATAAATGATGACATTAAAGAACTTATAAAGTCAGAGTTGCGTAAATTTTGTGATTTTTAATACATGAGGAAATTGTATAATTCAAAAATCGAATGCAATTGAACAACATATAGTGTTATAACTATAAATAAACGACAATATGTTGATATATTTTGATAAGAAAGTTAATTATGAAATTCGCTCACATAAATAGCTTATGGCAATAAATGTGCAAAGCTTACAGATAAAATTATTAATAAATAATGGCATTCTATTTTTAATAAAACTTAATTTAACTCGTGTAATAGATTATAAAATAAGAAAAATATACTAGAAAAATCCAGTATATTATGCTTCTTATCATTGAATCTTGAGTTACAACAAACAATGATTTAAAATTATTATATGCTGGATTTAAATAATATTATTTTATGAAGGTTATCGAAAATTTGAAAAACTATAGACTATAATATATATAATTTGCCGAACACAGAAGAGTTATAGCAAAGTAAATCTACAGAGAAGATAAGAATGGTAAATAGGGTAATTGATAACGAGGAATTTAAAAAGATATTATCCTACTCATTAATGAAGAAAATCTATCAGTAAATAAAGTAGCAAAGGATTTTGGAGTTAGTGATTGCATTAGTTCTTATGAAGTAAGGCTTCATTTAGCAATGGTAAAGAATATATTCGCGAAAGAGATTGTGTCAGATGGATGACAGATGAAAATAACCATGTATTAAAAGTTCTTGAAAATGTGGTATGCATCGTCATAAACTGTTTGACACTTGTATATTTAACATTGCACGAAATTAAGCAATAAGTATTTGAGCAACAATGTGAGAATTTTCAATGACGAACATGGAGTTTATAAAATATCTTTTAGAGAAAGTTATATCAAGACTTTAAATGGGTCTTATTACCATAAAAAGCATCAAGTGGCTTAATTCAAAATAGGAAATAAAAATAGAGGTAACTATAAAATTACGCCTCAAAATCTAACTATGAGTGTCTGATTTATTGAGAAAAGCTCATGATTAAGTGTTACTTGATAAAAGATTTAAATAATACGAATAATATTATTTTATTTATTACAAATTACAATAGTAAATAGATATATTTTTTATAAAATATTAAAACTGTATTAGAGTAATCTTGGAGACTAATTTCTATTAATTAAACTGTGACAAATGGAGCATTCCTGTAATAAAAAAATATAAGATTTGAAATAAAAAGTACCTCCTGATAAAATACAAGATGTCGATTGTTCATGAACACGACTCTCAAATAACAAGGAGGTACCTAATATGAAGTATAGCCAAAATTCAAAGATATTGCAAATAACAGAAAAGACATTAATTATAGGTGTAGACATTGCTAAAGAGACACACCACGCCAGAGCTTTTGATTTTAGAGGAATAGAATACGGTAAGCGTATTGAATTTAGCAATGACATTGATGGAATTGATGGAATGGAAAGATTCTTTAAATGGGCTGTAGAGATTATGAATAAAAACAACAAAGAGCATCTAATGGTTGGCATGGAACTAACAGGCCATTATTGGCTCTGCTTTGCGCAGTTTCTTAAAGATAAGAACCATAAGGTGGTACTGGTAAATCCATTCCACGTAAAAAGAAGTAAGGAATTTGATGATAACTCGCCAACTAAAAATGACAGGAAAGACCCTAAGACAATTGCAATGCTAGTTAAAGATGGAAGATATGTTGAACCTAATATACCTGAGGGTATATACAGTGAGCTTAGAATTGCAGTGGACATAAGGGAAATGCTTACAAAGGACTTAAATAAGATAAAGAACCGGGTTGCAAGATGGCTTGATATATACTTCCCTGAGTTTAATAAAGTTTTTGCAGATTGGGAAGGGAAAGCAGCACTGATAACATTAAAAGAATTTCCAACGCCTGCAAAGATATTAGGTATTGGAGCTGAGGAAATACTTGCAGCTTGGAAGAAGGAAGTTAATCGTGCTGTAGGTATAAAGAGGGCTTTAAAGCTTATAGAAGCTGCCAGTCGAAGTGTTGGTAAAAGGGATGGCATTGAGATGGCAGAGATAGAGATAAAAATTATACTTGAACAGTACGAAATGCTAGTAAAGCAATTTAAAAAAATAGAAAGCAAAATAGAAGAGCTTTTCATGCAAGTACCTGATGCTAGTGAAATGTTAGGTATAAAAGGTGTAGGAGTAATAACAGCAGCAACATTTATTGCTGAAGTTGGCGATATAACAAGATATGAGCATCCAAAGCAAATCCAGAAGCTTGCGGGTTACAATCTGGTCGAGAATAGTTCAGGGCAGCATAAAGGGCAAACCACCATAAGCAAAAGAGGAAGAAGGAGGCTAAGAAGTGCTCTATACAAAATGGTGATGCCAATACTTGCAAACAATAAAGAATTTCAGGAATTGCACAAATACTACACCACAAGAAAAGAAAACCCGCTTAAAAAGAAACAGTCCATGATAGTTTTATGCTGCAAGCTAATCAGAGTATTTTTTGCCATACTGAAAAAAGGAGTAAAATACAACGGAAATAAGATGTTAAGAGACATAAAAAGAGCAGAGAAGATTAGGAATGCTGCATAAATTGCACCGCCGTGGTGATGATACACCGCAGTCCCTCGTCAGTCAAGGGCAAGGACCACGTCTCAGCTTTGCTGTGTTTCGCTTCACAAAGCTGACCCTTGACAGCCTCGCTCCTACGATGGTTTGGATAATTAAGCGGTGCCAAAAATAAAGCAAATAAAGATTTAAAACTCAATTTAAAAATTCGAAGATTGACAAAGAGAGCCGGAATTGTCAGGTTGGTAATTTCACCATAAGGGCTTAAGACCCAGCAAGGGAGCATAACTGACATCCACTTCATGTAAGGCAGAACGAAGGAATTAAGGACAAAGATCCTGTGAGACATGGGAGGGTATGCCACATAAGCTTAAGTGGAATCCATAGGCCAAAATATGGAAAAAACAATAGAAGCTTATTTGGGTTACCTATCACATGTAAAATTCATGAATAAATAGCATTGATATACATGAGGGCTTATTTGAAGATCGCGAGAATCTGAGAATGAGTGAGATATTAAAAGAAAATCAAAGATTATAGAGGGAGGTGATAATAAAGAAAAAATTAATTGGGGATCTAAAAATGATTTTAGAACAAAATTTTGGGGAATAAAAGTAAGATAAATCTCCTTCCATTCAGATATATCGAATAACATAAGTTGGAATAAATAACTTATATTATATGAGGAGGATAAATATGACTAAAAAGAAGCTATTATTTATTCGTGGAGGTATTCATAAAGAATTTGCTTATAAGACTTTTTTTAGAAAAAATTATGAAATGATTATGATGGATACTCCTTCGTGCGATCAGCTTGCTATTGCTGATTATCCATATATTATTAGTAATAATAGAGATATTAATGAAATGTTTGATTTATCGTTAGAAATATATAGAACTAAAGGCTTTGATGGTGTTTGTACATTTATGAATAGCCCAGTAATTACAATTGGTATGCTAAGTGACTACTTTGGTTTCGATTATTTTAATGAAAAAATAGCAAGAATATTATGTAATAAATATGAAGTAAGAAAATTTTTAAAAAGTATTGGTGATGATTCTATTAAATTTTTTAAAATATGTAATTATGAAGATTTAGAAAAATGTGCTGATATATTAAATTATCCCTTTATATTAAAACCAACGGATAATGCATCTAGTAAAGGTGTAGTCATAGTAAAAAAGCCAGATGAACTAGAATCAAGTTATAAATTTTCATTAAATTCATCTTTTAATAAGGAATTAATTGCAGAAGAGTTTATATATGGGGATGAATATTGTGCAGAAGTGCTTATTTATAACTATCAACCTTATGTGGTTGCTATTTCGAAAAAATATGTAACAGCAGAAAAATACTGTATAGAACTTATAGATATTACGCCCGCGCCTATAACAGATGAATTAAGAATAAAAATAGCAAATTATATTAGTGATACGATAGCAAAATTTAAGATAGGTAATTGGATTTTACACATAGAGTTTAAAATTAATGATAATTACCAACCATTAATAATTGAGATAAATCCTAGAGCTGCTGGTGGAAATCTTATTGAATCGATTTACCATTTAAAAGGGCTAAATCTATACGACTATTTTTTTGATATTGTTTTAAAAAATGAAATTAATTTAGAAAAGTTAATAATGCAAATCCAAAAACCTTACACTAAATATTCATTATTTTATACTTTTATAAATCCAACTAAATCAGGCGTTATTAAGAAAATTGAAGGAATTGAGAATGTAAGAAACAAATTTATTAACGACTCAGAAAGGTTAATTTTATTTTATAATGAGGGTGATTTTTTGCCGGAGCCTACTTCAAATTTAGAATTTAGGGGAAGTTTATATCTTTTTGGAAATGATAGTAATTTTCTATTTGAACGTGCAAAAGAAATAGAGAATTTAATTCATTATGATTTTGAAAGAGGTTTATCGTTATGAATATAGAGTTATATAAAGTGCATAAAATGAATGATTTCTTTTTTAATTATATAGATAACCTATATGCTAATAATAATTTAATTGTTCCAATATATGAAGAAGTTATTCCTAGATACATAAAAAATATGCATCTAGTGAATACAAATATTGTTTTAAAGATGTTGATTTTTACAATACTATAGAATATGATATGAATTACATAGAAGCACTAGTATGTAAGTACAATAACTCATGTGATAGTTTTGATATTATTTGTTATTATAGTTCGAGAATAGGTGAATGTATTGAAGAGTTATTAGAAAGTTTTCTTTTGCTAAATATACAAATAGAAGGTTTATTTATGCTTTTAATAAAGCTAAATTATTTCAAACGTTAATAGACAATAGGGTGAAAAGCGCTTTAATTATACTTCCACTTGATGAATTTAATATTATTGAGCGATTTTTATTAAGGCTTGAGAATGAATATATTAATATTGGATATTTACCGTATTATGATAAATATACTATTAATTTTTTTATGTTAAAGTATCTTATGTATATAAATAATAATCAAGGTAACAATTCTATTATAATTAATAGAGTTGATCAAGATAATGATATTACATATTCAAATTTGCAGAATTGCTATTATTTTTCTAGAAAATTATGTACAAAGGATATGATTTTAAGTATTATGAATAGCCAGAACGAAATACTTGAATTTAACTATTTATCTCATTGCAGAGAATGTGTGCTTAGATTTAATGATTTTATTTTTTGTGGAGCTTACAATATTATAGAAAAACATAAAGATTCTAATAAACATTTACCTTGTTGCTATTATAATGCAGATGATTGTTATATCACTAATGTTGAAAAGTATAATGTATCAGAATTAAATGCACATTTTTATTTCTTAAATGGTTGTAATATAGGGGACTTTAATCAAAGTATTGTTCCATTCAATTATACAGTGGTTTCAAATTTGATTGAAAATAATGCTATTTCTATTATTACAAGTGCGAGCATTAAAACAGGCAATATAGCTGAGAATATTTTGGCGCATAATTTATTAAACAATGGATATACAGCGGGTCAAATTGAATTTCAGGTGAATAAATTTTTGGAATACAGTAAAATAGAAACAAATAATTATTTTTTATTAGGGGATCCCTTATTTAGAAAGTTACCTAATTCTTTTGAACCTAAATATAAACATAAGAAAATTTTGGGAAATGGTACTATTATTGTTGAATTTAATAGCATTCAAGATGAAACTTATCTTGAAATAAGTATAGAAGAATTATATAAAAACTTATACGTAAACGAAATTAGTTTTGACAAAAGATTTTATGATATAAAAAATAATATTTATTATTATTTTAGCAAAAATTCAAAAGATGAATCACAAAAGTTAATAGTGTTTTCATTAGAAAAGTTTTCTGTTGATTCAATTAGTATAGTAATTTCTAATAATGATACTGTAGAAAATCAAATTAATGAAATGCTAAAATATTTGGATAAAGTTATTTTCTTAAGAGATCATTTTAAATTAGAGAATTTGTTGAAAGGAAAAATTATAGATATTGAAAATAATTTAAAAAAAATATTATCTAGCAAAAATTATAATTTTTCAGTTAAAGAATTTGTAAATACTAATAACGTAGTTTATAAATTAAGAATAAAATTTATGCAAATTTTTAAAGATATTTTTAACATGATAACAGATTATACACTCAAATATCAAAATAATTTCTATGAAAACATAACTGACAAACGAACATCTATTTGCAAAATAACCTATGATAACACATGCAGTAATTGTCATAACATAACTTTGATGACTAAATATAGTATTAAAACTACGAGAAAAACATACGTTAGAACAAGTATCAAATGTTATAAATGTGGAATTATTCAAGATGTACCTAATTTTAAAATAGGTATAAGAGGTTATACAAATTTGAAATTTGATATTAATGGGAATATTATTAATGTTTTAGAACTAAGGAACTATAGCAATAAGAAGTTAAAACTATTCATTTCCGCAATTTGTATTGATTCTAAAGATGTGTTTCTACAGATTGAGGACAATGAAATAGAAATTGATCCTAATGAAAGTCATATTGTTAAATTATTTGTAAAACCGACAGCAAATCTTAAGAAACATTATTACTTAACTGTTTTTTATATTATGGTTGATGGGGATTTTTACTTTGTTTCTAATACATTAAGTTATATTTAATTTTTGAAGCTGTTTATGATACACTAAAAATACCCTGATATTTCAGTTGAATAATCCCCTACTTTAAGATAAAATTTCCCTCATGAAATAAGATCACATGAGTGAGATGAAATAGAAGGAATAAAAAAGCAGCAAAATATAACTAGAAAGATGTACCATCATCTAGTAGAAGAAAAAGAATTTAAAAGTGAAGAATCCACAGTAAGATTGGCTGTACAACAACTTAAAGATGAAATACCAAAAACATTCGTACCTTTTGAATTTAATCCAGGAGAAGCAGTACAAGTAGATTGGGGTGAAACTACTGTGTACGAGAGTTGCGGTAAAGGAAGATTTTGGAATTCGTGCAAAACTCAGGCCTGTTATTAAGTATTAAGTGCACATTATGCATTTAAAATGAAATTCTGTAAGGAAAATTCGTTGAAAATTGGTAGATCTTTCGCTTGAGGAAATTGCATAATTCAAAAATCAAATGTAATTTAACAATATATAGTGTTATAACTATAAATTAACCACAATATATTGATATATTTTTAATAAGAAAGTTAATTATGAAATTCGCTCACTTGATAAGTGCCACAAGATATTTAAAATATGAAATTTGCTTAAAAATTGAAAATTCAATATAGAAAAGAGGTATTGTCTTGAAGAAATTAGACAGAATTATTAATACTGTAAATTACAAAAATTTTGATATAAATTTATGGGCAACATTAGCTTCAAGGGTACTATCAGCTATAGGCTATACGATGATTATGCCATTTCTGGCTGTTATGCTTGCAAGGTATCATAACTTAAACACAAATCAAGTTGCTATAGTTGTAAGTATTTATGGATTTTCTCAAACAGGTTTAATGATTCCTGCGAGTTTTATAGTAGATAGAATAGGTTATAAATTAAGTATGATAATAGGTAGGATATTAGGAGGTGTGATATATATACTATATTTATATATTTCAAATGTTCAACTATTAGCATTGATAAGTATAACAATTGGGTTAGGTACTTCAATGTTTAATTTGGCATGTAAAAGTTTTGTATCTCTAAATACAGCGTCTGATGAACAAAAAAAGCTACAAGCATTTACTCTTTATAATTTGTCGTTAAATATTGGAGGTGCTTTAGGTACACTTATTGGTGCAATATTTATGGATAAGAATGGTATAGTAGTATTGTTATATGTTGTATCAGTATTAAATATTTTTGCCGCTATTATAATAGATAGAATAGTTGTACTTGACTTTGATAATAGAATTAAAAACAAAATTAAAGACAGTTTATTAGGGTTTGTTACTGTTATTAAAAATAAAAAATTTTGCTTATATTTTGTTGTAATAATTCTTATACACATATCCTATAGTCAGTTTTTTACAGTATTACCTATTTACTTTTCAAAATATAATGTTTCTATGCTGGTATATTCTATTATGCTTGTAATTAATACAATTATATCCGTATTATTTCAAATACCTTTAATGGTTATTATTAATAAAAAAATTAAGAGTAATAGTATGCTAGGATTGGGTTTAGGTTCATTGTTAATAGGATTTAGTATAGCTATACTTTTTTTAAGTACTAATATGTTCATATTGTTTTTTGTTGCAATTGTGTTTACACTAGGAGAATTAATATTTACGCCATTTGAGGATAAAGCTATTTCTGATACAATTAATAATGTTCAATATACATCTGCATATTTTAGCATTGCTAGTCTAGGTTGGTCTTTGGCAAAAGGTTTAGGAAATTATGTTGGAATAAGAATGTTGTCTGTTTTGCATAAGAATTTATTTAGTATATTTATTTCAAGTTTTTCTTTAATAGCTTCTATTTTGCTCTTTTTTATTTATTTTTTTAAACAGGATAAGATTATAGAAACTTTTTCAGAAAATAACTTATAATAATATCAGTTGTATATGCTAATATAAAAGTGAGCCAAAAATTGGCTCTGTGTTAACGGAAAAGTGATCCACTTTTCATAAAAAAACCTGTAAAATTTATTATACAACTATAGATGAGAAAAATTAATAACAAATATTACCATTAAATAGATACACTATCCCTATGCTAAACGTAGTTGTTCTAAAATTGCATCAATAGATACAGTGTTGTTATTAGCTTGTTCAAATATCCATTGAATAAGCTGTTTTTGTACCTCTTTACAAACTATTTTTATTCCTTGCCCAAATTTGCAATATTCATCGCCTGAAGCTTAAGATACAGGTATATCAATGATATAAGCCATAATAATCTATCTATTGATTTTGTTGAGTGTACTTGATACATATTTAGTCCAAGATTATTTTTTGTATGCCTAAAGAATATTTCCATAGGCAATCTCTGACTGTAATAATTTAGAATAGTCTCGGTATCTAATTCAGCAAAGGTGGAACTTTGCTCTTTTCAATATATTGGGCAAAATCTTTTATTTGGATTCTGATGCTGTTATACACCTAAGGTTTATAAGTGAAGCCTTTGGATATAAAGTCGATTATAAAGATGGTGTTATAACAGTAGATGCTGCTCAAGGTAATTAGATATAGTGCATATCTAAAATAAGCTGTTGACAAATGTAACTTACAAAATAAGGACAGAAAATGCTCTGTCCTTATTTTTTTATCTTGCAATTGAAGAAAAATTAAGAGCTAAAAATGCTTTTTTGTTCTCTAAAATGATATTTTCGTTCCTAAATTGATAATATTTAAATGAAATTTTGTATGCTGAAATTAATAAAAAATTTTTATAAAAACTGTAACGAATCCCATTTTAATTTGTTTTTATTTATGAAGGGAAAAAATTAGTGAGGTGATAGTATGTTTAAAAAATTTTTGTCTATTTTTGTGTTGACAATAATAATGATGACATTACTTTCAACCACTGGTTTCGCGGATGACGGTATTTCAAGTGACGCCCATTGGTATTAAAAGATGATATTGCAATTAACGGAAAGATAAAATGATGGAGTGATATTGATGAACAATGACATGTTTATAAAAAGAGGAAACGGGAAACTGACTGTGTCTTATGGGGAATCATTGCTTATAAATATCAATCCTGACAAAAACTCCTTTGATAAAACAATCGATGAAAATATACTGTTAAAAAAGAAAAGAGAAAACAACTTTTTAATATTATTGTTGAACAACTTTGTAAATCAATGTTACAGATACAGAATACTTATTGAAGAGGGATATTTCTTTATTCTGTGTGATAAAGACGGTTATGTGATTAAAATTATAGCTAATGACCAATTAAATGAAGATTTCGAAAAACTCCAATTCAAAGAAGGCATAAGCCTAAGGCTTGAAGACAGTGGCACAAATGCAGTCAACATAGCCATGGAATACAAAAGCCTTGCACAATTATACGGGAAAGATCATTATTGCGACTTGTTTAAGAATTGGTATTGCACTGCAATGCCTATTACAGATCATTATAGCAAAGAAATAGTGGCATATCTTGATATATCGCGCATAAAGATTCCCAGCATAAAAGAGCAGAGCATTACACTAAAAAACATAGCAATTTACCTTGAAAAATGCATATCGTATAGAAGCGATAAGATGTCTCTTGTAGAAGAAGAGATCGATGATACTGATAAGCTTATCCTGTCATCATTGGTCCGAAACGGAGAAAGGAAAGCAGTAATGGACGAAGTAGGCATATCTGACAGAGTATTGAGAAATCATCTAAATAAGCTTGGCACATTATTTAAAGCAGACAATGACATAAAAATAATAATGACAGCCATAAACATAGGCATTATAGACACGCGTGGCAATATATTATAGGGTGATGTGCCGAAAAACGGTACCTACTCCAGCAAAAATGTGCCGAATTTCGGAACTTCCCAAATGTTGGAGTTAGAGTTATAATGTAGTCAAACAGATGAATGGCCATTCGATGTTTAATAAAAAATGTAGTTAGTGATACTGTTTTGGTACCGAGATAGTGTTACTAACTATAAAAAGGAGATGTTTAAAAATGTAAAAAAAGGTTGTTTCATTGGTTCTTGTTGTAGTGCTTCTTTCAGTTTCATCATTCGGTTATGTTTTTGCTTCAGAAATTTCTTCAAATGAAAAGGCAATAAATATTTCTTCAGATACTGTAATTACAGAAAATAATATTTTAGATGTTTGCAAATATTTGGGCATTGATGCAAAAAATTTTAAAAAAATGAAAGTGACAGGGAAAAATGTTTATACTGATTCTATGAAAACTATTTTTTCTCTTTTCGTAATTGTAATAAGTGCATAAAAAACTCTCCAAATCTTAATCTTTCACCTATATAATTTGCTATATTCATTAAAACTTTAATAATTATAATAAATAAAAGTAAAACATATATGAATTGTAAAATATACATAACATTATCCATAATTTTCCTCCACTTCAAAAGTATTATTGTGTTTTTATATATTATACAATTTTTATATATTATACAATATAGTTCAAAAAATGTATACATTTTTTAGAAGTTATAAAATCAAGATTTGATAAAAATTTCCTTTAAGATCTATGATTTTTTACTTTGATTTAAAAAATTTTTTTAAAAAACTGTAACGAAATCCAGTGTAAGTTGTTTTATATTTATGAAAGGAAAAAATTAGTGAGGTGATAGTGTGTTTAAAAAATTCTTGTCTATTTTTGTGCTGACAATAATAATGGTGACATCACTTTCAACCACTGGTTTTGCAGATGATGGTATTTCAAAAGAATTGGTGATAAGCCCGGTAAAGCCCAATTGGATAGCCATATCCCAGTTTACTAACACATTCGACATATCATCGATGGGAAAATCAACTGTGGACAGTGTATTATACGCTTTCAGCGTCGACAAAATCAGAATTGATGCGTATCTTCAACAATACAAGAACGGAAACTGGGTGACAATCAAAAGCTGGTCAAACACATCTACGGATATTAGCTGCTCTATAAGTGAAATATGGTATGTAGAAGAAGGATATTATTACAGGCTTGTCACGAAAGGTACAGTCTATAGAAATGGAGTTCAATTAGAGCAAGCTAACTATACAAGCGACGCCCATTGGTATTAAAAGAGGATGGATCGCGATTTACGGAACGAGCCTCCCATATACATGGTCAAGATAAATAATTATGTAACTTCTGCTACTAAAATAGCAGAAGTTACATAATTTTCATAAACTATTTCAAATTTACTGCTAGTAATTTTATATATTTTTATATATATTATAGCAACGAAATAGGGGGTTGAGTAATTGTTTTATTCTTGTAAAAAAATAACATATTTTTATGTTATAATTATAATAATATTTATATTTATATCGGGGTGTAGCATTAATAAAACCGTGATTAAAAATAATATTGAACCAAAGAATATTGGATTAACCCTAAATTATAAATATAATCATGGTATAGTAGAGCCTACAATTAATATAGAATGGTCGTGGAGGCAACCTAAAAAGCAGTCAGATAAAAATATACAAGATATAGTTGCAATAATGTGGAATGATGAAAATGGCAATTGGGTTGGTACAACAATGTTAGGAGAAAGTGGTGGTGGACCAGCTATGAATTATTTTGATTATTTAGTAAAAAAGGCAAATAATAATGAACAAGGTTATTCTTATTTTGGATATCCAGCGGGAAGTAATAACAAAGTAACCTTTAAATTACTTTCTAGTAAAAAAAAGCTAAATACTAAAATTCCTGATAAAATTTATATTTATTTTATACACCCGGAACGTACAATTGTTGGGAAAACGACAATTTATGTAATAAGGGAAATTGCTTTTCCATCATAGTATTGATGATTTTTTCATCCTGGGTGTCCTAATTGCACTTACAACAGTAAATTGTACAGGCGTGGTTATTACTGCAGGGATGCCCTTATTGAGCAGCAATGATGAGTAAGGATTATGGAATTCTTATTAATTGTAAAGGGATTTGTTGTTGCATGTGCGAGATAGGCATATACGAATTTTGCTATAGTCCAAATCTTAGCAAGAGACTACACAATTATTTGTTATTGATACTATCAAAAAAGCAATGTTTATAGTGTTAGGTGGGATGATATGAAAACAAATATATCTAAAAGAATAATAATTTTAATTATTTGTGTAGTAACTATTTTATTTGTTGGCTGTTCTAAAAGCAGTATTAGTATGAACTATGTCAAAACTCCAGATAAAATTTATTTAACTGGAGATTTACATAGACAGGAAATCATTGAATTAAATAAAAAATATGAAGAAACAAAGGATTATAATGAAAAACAAAAAATATTACAAGAAATTGCCCAGCTTGAGGTTAGATCTACAATAATGATCGATGATAAAGTGTTTATTAATAAGTTGTTAAATTATATCCACAATTCAAGAGGAAAAGATGAAAATATAATTTTGGATAGGTCGAGTAAAGATTATTATTCAATGCAGTTTGTATATAATGGTTTAAAAACAATGGATGAAAATAAGCTGAAAGAAGGATATATTATAACAAATATTAATATTTACAATGGCTATGCACTGTTCCCTAAATATGATAAAACTTCAAGTAACAATATAACTTTCATAAGTGTTAAATTAAGTGATAGTATAATGAATTATTTAAAAGATTATTACAAATCAAAAGCGAGATGAAGGGTTTGCCTTTATGAAATTTTCAAATTTATTATTGCTTTTCATATATAATAACACCATCCCGGTTAATATTATCTAATAACTTTTTGTCAGTATTATCATCTATAAATACTATATCAAGTTTCAATAGAGTATTTATATCATCTAAATCGCAATAAATTGCGCCTTTATTGTAGTTATCTTTGCAATATACGGCAATATCTATATCACTGGTCTTTCTATTGTCTCTTCTTGCTCTTGAACCATATATTACAATTTTATCAATATTATTATATTTTTCACCTATAAATTTAATTGAATCTATTATTCTATTATCTAGATCTAATTTCATGATATGCCTCCAAGTGTCGTTCTTTAGATTGATTATACAATAATATGGAATACACTACAATTAGGATTTTACCAAATCTATTTACAATGTAACAGTGTTTGAGACATTTTCTTTGCCACAAAAAATATTATAGCCAAACACAGGATATTCCTGCGTCTGGCTTTATTTTATTGGATATCGATTCTTCTTCCTTTTGGTTTGTCAGGATGCAGTTTTGGCATTACAATAGTTAATATGCCGTTTTCGAATTTTGCTGTCGTTCTTTCAGAGTCAACCTCTGTTGGAAGTCCTATTCTTCTTTCAAAAGACCCATAATACCTTTCGTTTAAATAATAGCTTTGATTTTTTCTTTCAGTCTCCTTTGATGTCTGTCCTTTTATTTCAAGCACATCACCGTGTACGTTTATTTCTATGTCTTTTTTATCAACGCCAGGTAATTCGGCTGTCGCTGTAATTTCTGTCTCTGATTCCGTAATATCTATTCTGGGACGTGCAAATATATTTGACAATGCAGGCAAATTAAAATCAAAATTAAAATCCGGCCACATGTCGTTGCCACGCCACTTTATCAAGCTCATAAATGACACCTCCAATAATTTTTACAAAAATATTTTGTGAAAAATATATTTTTTTATTCTTACATTTTTAATATATGTATGGTAAAATCTTTTGTAGACAAAATGAAAAGGAGTTTTAATATGAGGCCGTCTGAGAAAGATGCTAACAAAGTTTATTTGTTTATCTTGGTTCTTTTTGTCATCGTCGGTTCATACGTTCAGAGAAAATCATTGTACGTAGGACTTATCATAACGGAGTTTGGTATCGTTCTACTACCTGTTATACTTTTTTTGCTTTTTAAAAAATATGATTTGAAATATGTATTGAGATTTAATAAGCTCGAATCCAAGCACATATTTTTGATAATTTCGATAATGATATGCGGTATGTTTGTATCCAGCTTTTTTAGCATTTTGACGAATTACTTTTTAAGCAAGTTTGGCAAGATACCGATTCCTCCAATAAGTGCTGCAAGTGATATTGGAGGGCTGATAAAGCAGATATTAATCGTATCGGGCAGCGCTGCTTTGTGCGAAGAAATACTTACAAGAGGACTTATATTAAGAAGTTACGAAATGAGGGGGTCTATAAAAGCTGTAGTAATATCAGGCTTAATGTTTGCTGTATTGCACCTGAATGTGCAGAATTTTTTAAGTGTAGTTTTTTTAGGGTGTTTATTAGGATATCTGGTACACAGGACTGATTCTATATACGCCAGCATGTTGGGCCATTTTACAAACAATACACTGGTATTAGTAATACAATATGTGTCGTATAATGTATCAAAAACAATAAGCCCAAAGCCGGGAACGCTGGTAAAAATGAATATACCATTTGTATCTGTTATTGTATATGCTATTGTAGCATTAATTGCAGGAATGATTCTCTATTTGCTTCTTAAAAAGCTTATTAAGACTACAAATCCATATATTATTCACAGTACTACAAGATTAAGCGATGATGTCAAGATACTGCTTCAATGGCCTGTTTTTATATCTGCATTGATTTTTTTAGCTATAATAATTTTAGAGTTATTGGGCATATCAGGTTCACCGTATTACGGCAAGGTTCTTAAATTTATTTTCTAGTGCATTTACATTTTGAGGCTTTCAAAAGTTGACAACAATTTTAAAATGGTATAAAATATAATTAATTGCAATCGGTTTCACTAAGGTGGTGTTTAAATGAATGTAACAATAAAAGATGTAGCGCAAAGAGCACATGTTGCACCTTCGACTGTATCAAGGGTTATTGCGGATAATCCCAGAATCAGCAAAGAGACAAAGGAAAGGGTCTTTAAAGCGATGGAAGAGCTGGGATATTATCCAAATGCTATTGCTAGGAGCCTGGCAAGTAAGATGACTTATACAATAGGGCTTATAATGCCTCGCTCTGCAGAAGATGCATTTTCTAATCCTTTTTTTCCGGAAGTTATGAGAGGCATAAGCGTTGTTGCACACAATGAAAAATATGATTTGCTTATATCGACATCAGGCAATGAAGAGGAAGAAAAGCAAGCTGTTATAAATATGGTTAAAGGTAAAAGGGTGGATGGGATTGTTCTTCTTTGCTCAAGGACTACAGATGAGCTTATACCTTGGCTTAGAGAAGAAAAGTTCCCTTTTACTGTAATAGGGAAACCACTAGATTCAAAGGGCGTATGTTGGATAGATAATGACAATATTGGAGCATCAAGACTTGCTACAAATTACCTTATAAAACACGGTCATAAAGAGATAGCATTTATAAGCGGCTCGCTAGAATTCGTAGTAAGCTTAGACAGACTTGATGGTTATAAATTGGCATTGGAAGAGAATAATATACCGTTTGTAAAAGAATTGGTTGCTCAAGATGAATTTTCAGAAGATGGTGGATACAATGCAATGATGAGGATTTTGAAGCAAAAGAAGCCGACGGCAGTTGTTGTGACAGATGACATAATGTCGTTTGGTGTTATAAGGGCGGCGATAGATTATGGATTAAAGGTACCCCAGGATGTATCCCTTATTGGGTTTAACAATATACCGCTTTCTGCTTATGCTAATCCGCCGTTGACTACAATAGATATTTCGACGTTTGAATTAGGAGTGAAATCAGCGGAGCTTTTGCTTAAGATCCTTAAAAACAAGGATTATATTGCAGACCACATAATTGTGCCTGTTAAATTGATTGAGAGAAAATCCTGCATAAAAAGATAAATAGGCCATTTGGCCTATTTTTATGCTCCAACTGCGGCTTTTTTATTGAAATTCAAAAGCATATTACCTACTTCGTATACATCACCTGCTCCTATTGTTATCACCAGATCGCCACTTTTAATTATGCTTCTCAAGTAATCTACAATATCGGTAAATTCCTTGATGTAATATGTTTCATTTCCTCTATTCCTGATAAGCTTAGCCAAATCTTTAGCATTGACAATACCTGTATCTTTTTCTCTTGCTGCATATATATCTGTTATTATTGTTATATCAGCGCTGTCGAAGGAGGTGGCAAAGTCCTGCAGCAATGAATAAGTACGTGAGTAAGTATGCGGCTGAAATACGCATATTATCCTGTTGTGAGGGTAATTTAATGCGGACGACAGCGTAGCTTTGATTTCCGTTGGGTGGTGTGCGTAGTCGTCGATTATGATAGCACCATCTAAAGTGCCTTTGAATTCAAATCTTCTATGTGTACCTTTAAATTTTTTGATTATCGAAGGAGTGCTTTTTATATCTACTCCTAAAAGATGACAAACAGCCAATGTTGCTAACGCATTATATATGTTATGCTTTCCTACGATGGATAGCTCAAAATTTTGAATGAATGTACCATTGTAATACACATCAAATGAAGGAAATCCCTTTTCATCAAATTTTATGTTTTTTGCATTCCATGTACAGTTACTGTCAATTCCAAATGTTACAATATTCCGATTAACATTTTTAAGTACGCTCATAGTATTTGAATCATCACCGCATGCTACTACATATCCATTCTTTGGCACAAGGTTTGCAAACTGTGTAAATGACTGCTTTATGTTGTCGATGTTTTTAAAGTAATCGAGGTGATCTGAATCCACATTTAAAATGACAGCAATATAAGGATAAAATTTTAAAAAGCTGTCTGTATATTCACATGCTTCGGTCACAAAATAATCTGATTTTCCTACTCTGACATTTCCACCGATGACGTCCACTTCACCGCCGACTAAAACTGTAGGATCGTAATTCATCTCTTCCAGTAATACAGAAATCAATGATGTTGTGGTGGTTTTTCCGTGGCTTCCAGCTACACCGACGCCGTATTTGTATTTTTTCATTATCTCACCTAAAAGAGTTGCCCTATCTATTGTTGGGATGTCAAGCTCCCTTGCTCTAATCATTTCGGGATTATCTTCTTTTACTGCTGCTGTGTATACAACTAGATCAGCACCATCCACATTTGAAGCGTTATGGGGAATATTTATGATTGCGCCTTCATCTTTCAACTTTTGAATTATGTAGGAATCTTTTATATCAGAACCTGTAACGATGTGGCCGGCATTTAGCATTATATGAGCAAGACCGCTCATGCTAATACCACCAATGCCTATAAAATGTACTCTATCGAAATTTTCAATATTAACTTCCACTTTTATTACACCTCTTTCAAATTTTGTTATTATTATTACCAAAAAACAGTCACTTTATAAAGACAAAATACTATACAAAAAGATTATAACACATATTGCAAATTTGTGAACTTTAAAATATAATGTTAAGTAAAAGTTTGTCTTTGGAGGTTTTTCGATGAATGCATACAAAAGGTACGAAAGAATCAGTGTGATACTTAAGATACTGACCGAAAACCCCAATAAATTATTTAATTTAAATTATTTTATGGACTTATTTAATGTGGCAAAATCAACTGCATCAGAAGATATAGATATAATTAAAAGTATATTAGAAAAGTTCGGCTTAGGTGATATAAAAACAGTTGCAGGAGCTGGTGGAGGGATTAAGTATATTCCTATAAATAATATAGATAATTTTCATGAATTTATGATAGATATATGCAGAAAGCTTGAAGACCCTAAGAGGATAATTCCGGGAGGTTTTTTGTATACTGCTGATATTATATATTCGCCACAATATGCAAATAAAATAGGTGAAATTCTTTCGTATCCATTTCAAGAAAAAGATGTTGATGCTGTTGTGACGGTGGAGACAAAAGGTATACCTATTGCTATGATGTGTGCAAGAGCTTTAAATGTACCTTTAGTTATTATAAGACAGGATAATAGAGTTACTGAGGGCTCGTCAGTTTCGATAAACTACGTTTCAGGTTCTCAAAAGCAGATAAAAGCCATGTCCCTTTCTAGGAGATCTTTAGAGAGAAATTCAAAAGTAGTTTTAATAGATGATTTCATGAAAGCTGGAGGTACTATAAAAGGCATGATTGAGCTTATGAATGAGTTTGATGCGGAAGTATTGGGTGCGGGTGTAATGATTGCGACAAAAGAGCCTGAAGTTAAAGTTGTAAAGAATTATTTTTCTATATTTACGTTGGTTGAGATGAATGAAGATAAAGAAACTATAAAGATGGAAATAAGTGATTGGATTATGTATAAAATGCATAAAAATGGAAATAATAGCTAAGACGACATAAAATGAAATTTTTTATCATAATTTTTCTAAATTTTAAATTTTGATGGAGGAAATTTTGATTTAATGGCGAATAATATTAAGGTAAGAAATTTTTCTTAAGTACTTTCTAAATATCATATATTATTGGCTTATTTTGCAGGAAGGTGGTGAGCTTATGGAAATTACAGACGTTAGGGTGAGAAAGATAAATGAGGAAGGCAAGATGAGAGCTGTGGTTTCTGTAACCTTCGATAATGAATTTGTTGTTCATGATATAAAGGTTATTGAGGGACAGAATGGTTTGTTTATAGCTATGCCTAGCCGCAAGACACCCGAAGGAGAGTTTAAAGATATTGCACATCCAATAAATTCGGAGACTAGAGCAAAGATTCAGACTGCGATACTTAGCGAGTATGAGAAAGCAAAAGAGCAGGACAAGCCACAGGGTCAGGAATAAAAAGGAGATTTCTCCTTTTTATTTTTTTGTTGAACTTTGTTTAAATTATAGTTAAAATAGTATAGGAATGTGTAGAAAATATAAATGAAAATAGTAGAAGGTGTCGCAATGGATAATTTTTATACGCTTATACTTGCTGCGGGACTTGGGAAGAGGATGAAATCAAAACATCCAAAAGTCCTTCATAAAGTTTGCGAAAGACCTATGGTGGAGTGGGTTGTAAGAAGTGCCAAAGAAGCTGGGTCAAAAGATGTAGTTGTTGTTTTGGGACATGGTGCTGAAGAGGTTAAAAGCGCCTTAGGCGATAGTGTGAAATATGCATATCAGGAAAAACAGCTTGGCACAGGACATGCTGTCATGGTTTCGAAGGATTTGTTGCCAGATACAGGTAATATTATGATTTTAACTGGTGATACACCACTCATAACGTCAGAAACATTGAAAAAATTCTATAACTTTCATTTAAAAGAGCAAAATTCTATTACTGTATTGTCTTCATTTTTTGATGTTCCGGATGGTTATGGAAGAATTGTAAGGGATGTAAATGGGAATGTTTTAAAAATAGTCGAAGACAAAGATGCAGATGATGCGATAAAAGGCATCCATGAGATAAATTCCGGCATGTACATTTTTAATTCTGACTATTTAAAGAAATCGCTTCAATATATAAACAATAGCAATGCACAAGGGGAGTATTATCTGACGGATGCCGTAGAGATTGTAATAAGACTTGGTGGAAAAGTAGGCGCATATTCAGCTCCAAATGAAGAAATAATGGGAGTTAATACGAGAGTGCAGCTTCAAGAGGCAGAAAAGGCGATGAGAAGAAGGATTAATAAAAGACTTATGTTAGACGGTGTAACTATAATTGATGCTGATAATACCTACATCGGTCCTGACGTAGTAATAGGTATGGATACAATAATTTACCCCGGTACACGCATAGAAGGTAAGACTTTCATTGGTGAGGATTGTGAAATTGGTCCTAATTCATACATCATTGATTCAGAGATAGGAAATGGATGCAGAATAATATTTTCCATGATAACTGAATCAAAACTTTATAATAATATAAAACTTGGGCCATTTGCTCAGATAAGACCTGAAAGTGTAATACACAATAATGCAAAACTTGGCAACTTCATCGAGATAAAAAAATCTGTTATAGGTGAAGGAACGAAAGTGCCGCATTTGACTTATATAGGTGATGCAGAGGTTGGAAAGCGTGTAAACATGGGATGTGGTTCTATAGTTGTAAATTACGATGGCAAGAACAAACATAAGACGATTATAGGTGATGACGTTTTTGTAGGATGTAATGTAAATCTTGTGTCGCCTGTCAAAATTAACAATAATGCGTTTATAGCTGCAGGATCGACTATAACCGATGAGGTACCAGATGGTGCACTTGCGATAGCAAGGTGCCGCCAGACAAATAAAGAAGGCTGGGTAGAAGAAAGAAGAAAAAAAGGAGGACTATAGGAGTGGTAAGACACGGAGGAGCTATAAAAATTTTTAGCGGCAATTCAAATCCCGTATTGGCAAAAGAGATTGCTGAAAATTTAGGCCTTACATTAGGCGATTCGGAAGTTGGGACTTTTAGTGATGGTGAGATAAGCGTTAGAATTAAGGAAAGCATAAGAGGTGCAAATGTATTTGTGGTTCAGTCCACTTGTTCGCCTGTTAATGATAACTTGATGGAGCTGCTTATAATGATAGATGCGTTTAAAAGAGCATCGGCAGGTGAAATCACTGCAGTTATTCCTTACTATGGGTATGCTAGGCAGGATAGAAAATCAAAGCCTAGGGATCCGATAACAGCCAAGTTAGTGGCTGATCTCATTACAGTTGCCGGGGCTGACAGGGTTCTCACGATGGATCTTCATGCAGCGCAGATTCAAGGCTATTTTAATATACCTGTTGATCATCTTCTTGGTGGTCCAATACTTGCAAAGTATTTTATGGAAAAGGATCTTGGTGGCGACGTTGTTGTAGTATCACCGGACCATGGAAGTGTTGTAAGGGCTAGAAATTTTGCAGAGAAGCTTAATGCTCCAATTGCTATAATAGACAAAAGAAGGCCAAAGGCAAATGTGGCAGAGATAATGAATTTGATAGGTGATGTTAGAGGGAAAATAGCAATACTGGTAGACGATCTAATTGATACTGCTGGGACATTGCAACAAGGTGCACAGGCTCTCATTGACAATGGAGCAAAAGAGGTTTATGCATGTGCAACGCATGGTGTTTTATCTGGTCCTGCGATAGAGAGGCTAATTGATTCTCCTATCAAGGAATTGGTAATAACAGATACAATTCCGTTACCAGAAGAAAAAAAGATAAGTAAAATCAAAATAAGGACTGTGGCTCCACTGTTGGCAGAAGCAATAATGCGCATATATGAAGGTATGTCTGTTAGTAAATTGTTTGTATAGGCACTAAGGTGCCTTTTTTTTGTAACCTAAATGTCTTCCATCATTGCGGTTTTATAATCTATTTTGTATAATAGTTTTAAGGTTTAATAAGGGGTGTTTATATGGGCGAAAATAAAAAAATATATATAGTTGACGATGATAGAAATATATGTGAGATAATTTCATTATATCTTGAAAAAGAAGGCTTTGCTACAGTAAGAATTGGTGACGGGGTGACAGCACTGAATAAAATCAAAGAAGAACTTCCATTGCTTATTATACTTGATTTGATGCTTCCAGGCATTGATGGAATGACTTTGTGCAAAGAAGTGAGAAAATTTACGGATGTGCCTATTATAATGCTTACAGCAAAGGGTGATACATTTGATAAAGTATTAGGTCTTGAGATAGGTGCGGATGATTACATCGTAAAACCATTTGATGGAAAAGAATTAGTTGCTCGTGTAAAGGCTGTTTTAAGAAGGTATGAACATGAGGAGAATGATGGAGACAGTGTGACGTATCCTGACCTTTCCATAAGCCTAAGCGAGTACAAAGTAAAATATAAAGGAGAGAATGTTGATCTTACGCCAAAAGAGTTGGAGCTTTTTTACTTTTTGTGTACGCATCCAAATAAAGTTTTCACAAGAGATCAATTGCTGGAAAATGTTTGGGGATATGAATATATGGGAGACAGCAGAACTGTAGATGTTCATATTAAGCGATTAAGAGAAAAAATAGGGGACGGTCCAAACTGGAAATTGACGACTGTATGGGGTGTTGGATATAAATTCGAGGTGAAATGATTTGAGCAGGAACAGGCTTTTTAGAAGGCTGCTTTTTACCAATATAATGATAATATTGCTGACGATGGCAATACTGTCTGTACTTTTTTATATTATGTTTGAGAATTATTATTTTCGAGATAAAGAGAAAATAATGGTTGAGGAAGGAAAGCAGATAAACACTATTTTAAATGATTACTTGATAGGGGACATTGATATTGACAGATTAAATCAGAATTTAAATGTTGTTGATAGGCTTATAAATGCTTCAATCTGGGTTGTAAGCACAGATGGATATATATATATACAATCGAGGGATTTTGAGAAGAACTGGACAGGTGTAACATTAAGCAGAGATGATATCAGAAATATATTAAAAGGCGAGACGATTGTAAGAAGAGGTTACTTCGGTGGAAGGTTTACACAGCCTGTTCTTACTGTTGGGCTTCCTCTTGTATTAGGTGGTAAAATACAAGGTGCGATATTCATGCATTCACCAATTGTAGAGATGCAAAAGACCCTTATGGATATTTTTTTCATAATGCTTTTAGCTATATCAATATCTATATTTATTGCATTCATACTAATTTCTTACACGTCTAAGAGAATATCTAATCCACTAAAAGAAATGAGCATTGCTACAGAAAAAATGGCTAAAGGTGATTTCTCAACCAAGATAAATGTCGTAGATGACGATGAGATAGGAGATTTAGCAAAATCATTTAATGCTATGTCCAGCGAATTAGGAAGAATGGATAATGCAAGGAGGGAATTTGTTGCTAACGTTTCACATGAGCTCCGATCTCCTTTATCTACAATTCAGGGTTATATAGATGGCGTTGTGGATGGTACGATACCGATGGAGAAATCGAAATTTTATCTGGAAATTGCTCAGAAAGAAACGAGACGTATGTCTAGGCTTATATCTGAGCTTTTAGATATAACAAAAATGGAATCGGGGGCTTTTCCTCTGAATTTAGTCGAGTTTGATATAAACGAGCTTATAAGATTGACTATCATAAAGATGGAATCAAGGATAAACGATAAAGATCTGATGGTTAAGGTTGATTTTGAAAGCGACAAAGATATTGTAGAGGCAGACAAAGATAAAATAGAGCAAGTGCTTACCAATTTGATAGATAATGCAATCAAATTTTCAAATTCAGGTGGTTATATACACATATCTACGGAAAAGTCAAAAGAAAAAATTTATGTAAAAGTCCACAACAAGGGGAAGACGATACCGAAAGGCGAAATAGATCATATATGGGATAGGTTTTATAAAGTTGATAAATCTAGAAGTGGAAGTCCAGGAGTCGGATTGGGGTTGTATATTGTAAGAAGTATTATAAATCTTCATAATGAAGATATTTGGGTTACCAGCAGTGATGAAGAAGGTACTACTTTTACTTTTACACTGAAGTTGAAAAAAGTTAAGCAATAGAATAAATTTTTTACAATTTGTTCATAATTTATTCATAAATTAAAGATATAATAATACTTGAGAGAGAGAAAAGCCTCTCCTTGACCTCCCTTATTATAGCAGCTCGAGCCACCCCTCGGGCTGCATTTATTTTCCCTATTAACATGAAATTATTAAAAATTATTTACAATATGTTCACAGTTTATTAAAAATTCTAATCTATAATGTAATCATGAGAGATGATAAGGAGGATGATCGATATGGATTTTGAAAATGAACAAAACAAAAACATAGACGAAAATGAAATAGATAATTTCAAAATTGACAGCGACAGTGTGAGTGGCGAAAATATAAGAAGCGATAGTATGAATGATACTCAGGAGATTCCAGCAACATATAATCAGCAAAACAGTGAAATCAATCATGAGATGCCAAGAGTTGAATTTAGAAGCAATAAAAAGAGTTTAGGCAAGATGGTAAAAAGATTCAGAAGAAGGATGTTAGTATCATTTGTAGCTGTTGCTCTTATTGCAGCACTTATTGGAGGCGGCACAGTTGCAGGAATTATGAAATACACTAATGTAGGTCAGCAGACTCAAGTTATAAACAGATATTTGCCGTTGTCATCTGACAACAATAATTTTAACTTGATTACTAACATTGCAAAAATTGTGAGCCCTTCTGTAGTTGGAATTGATACAAGCGTGTCATATTCCAATGGCTATAGAAGTGCCCTTGTACCTGAAGGAAGCGGTTCGGGCATAATTATCAACTCACAAGGCTATATAGTAACTAACAACCACGTCGTAGATGGTGCTTCCAAAATAACAGTAAATTTATCTGACGGAAGAAAATTTCCTGCACAATTGATAGGTAAAGATGCAAAAACAGATCTGGCAGTACTAAAGATAAATGCTACAAATTTGATACCTGCAAAATTAGGTGATTCATCAAAGCTTGAAGTCGGAGAACTTGCTGTGGCTATTGGAAATCCTCTCGGTGAAAGTTTTGCTGGAACAGTAACAGCCGGTATAATAAGCGGTTTAAATAGAAATCTTCAAAGCGATTATGGACCAGTTAATCTCATACAAACAGATGCGGCCATAAATCCTGGTAACAGCGGTGGACCTCTCGTAAATAGTAATGGTGAAGTAATTGGTATAACCAGTGTAAAGCTGACATCAACAGGTGGCTCTGATACACAAGATCCATTTGGTATGTTCCAAAGTCAAAGTACACCTGTTGAAGGAATGGGATTTGCGATTCCAATAAATGAAGCAAAACCTATAATTGATGAACTTATAAAACATGGGTATGTTGAAAGACCCGTTATGGGTGTAAGTGTGCAGGAAGTTACATCTCAAGATGCAGCACAGTACAATATACCTGTAGGGTTATATATAGCTCAAGTACAACAGGGCAGTGGTGCTGATGCGGCCGGACTACAAGCAGGCGATGTAATAACAGCAGTTGACGGTACAAAAGTTGATACGTTTGATTCACTGCAAAGCATAATAACTAAGCATAAAATCGGTGATACAATCACTGTTACGTTCTGGAGAAATGGCAGGACGTTAACTGCAAAAGTTAAGCTAATGAGCAGTTCAAATGCACAATAATTATATAAATAACGCTAAAATGGTTCTTTACCAGTCTCCTCCCGCTGGTAAGGAACTTTTTTTGTATAAATCTGCAACTTTTTTTTAAAATGTTTTATGATATAATAAAAAATAGTATGGACTGGAGGTTTTTTGTATGTACATTATTGTAGGACTTGGAAACCCGGGAAGAGAGTATGAAGGGACTAGACATAACATGGGTTTTGATGTAATAGATGATCTATCTGAAAAATTGAATATCGCCGTTAAAAAACTAAGATTCAAGTCATTGATAGGTGAAGGTATTTATAAAGAGGAAAAGGTGATATTGCAGAAGCCTCAGACGTATATGAACTCAAGCGGTGAGGCTGTTTATGATATAGTAAATTTTTACAAGTTGCCTCTTTCTAATCTGATTGTCGTCTATGATGATAAAGATTTGGATGTGGGTAAAATAAGGATAAGGAAAAAGGGCAGCTCAGGTGGACATAATGGCATGAAATCGATTATATACTTATTAAATAGTGAGGACTTTCCGAGAGTCCGAGTAGGAATAGGGAAACCAAAAGGTGACATGATAGAGCATGTTCTAGGCAGATTCAATGAAAGCGATAAAACAATTGTGGATAATTCTATCGATAGAGCGGCAGATGCCATCATTGATATTATAGAGAATGGAGTTGAGCATGCCATGAACTTGTTCAATGGCGGCAGCGAATGTTTATTATAGGCGGATTGATAAGCGTTTTTTTATCATATTTTCTAAATAAATTTGTCGTAGATTTATATGGAGATAAAGCAGTTGTATACGGCGTGCCAATTATTGAAGAATCGTCAAAAACTATCATGGGGTACATTTTTGGCAGCATAATTGGTGCCCATTTCATATTTGGCGTTGTGGAGTCATTGAACGATTTTATTGTATCACCTAAAGAAGTAAATTTTAGGGCATCAGTTTTAAGCATTATTACTCATCTTATATTTGGAGCTATTGCATATTATATATTGATATATGTAAACATATATACATCAATTATTATTACATCTATCATTCATGGGTACTGGAATAGGTTTATGTTGAGGTGATTGTATTGTTTATAAAGCCCATAGAAAATTTAAAAGAGATTGCGGAAATTGATGAGGCTATTGAGAAAGAGAGGATGCCCTTATTAATATATGGACTAACAGATTCTCAAAAAGCTCATATTGCCCATTATATCATAAAGAAGCTGAATAAGAAGGTGCTGTTTATAACGTACGATGATGTAGAAGCAAGGGCTATCTATGAAGACTTAATTTCTTTTTTAAATGGTGATGCTTACCTGATACCATCCAGAGATGCCCTTTTCTATAAAGTTGATGCGTCAAGCCTTGACCTTATCGGGAAAAGGCTTATTGCTGTGAAAAAAATTATTGACGATAAACCATCTGCGTTTGTCGCTTCAATAGACGGAGTATTGAATAAAGTTGCCTCTAAGGATATTTTTTTGAGATATAGACGCAAATATAAAGTTGGGGATATTATTGATTTAGAGGAATTATCTTCATCTTTAGTAACGATGGGTTACGAAAGAGTACCTATGGTGGAAGGGAAAGGACAGTTCAGCATACGAGGTGGCATAATAGATTTTTTTTCACCGATGGAAGATGAAGGTTTTAGGATAGAGCTTTTTGATGATGTAATTGACTCTATTAGGAGTTTTGATGTTTTTACTCAGAGATCTTTAAATAATCTAAGTGAGGTAGAGCTATTTCCTGCCAGAGAGTTTATACTGGAAGACGAAAACATCAAAAAGGGCATGGAAAATCTCAGCAGCAATGTGAATTCGTATGTTTCAAAGATAAAAGAAACTCACAGTGGAAGAGCGGAAAAGATTAAGAAGAAATTTGATGAAATCATGGAAAATATCAGCGAGACCAAAAGTGTGCCAAATATAGGAGAATTAATAAGCTTTTTCTATGATAGACTTTATTCCATTGTGGATTATTTTGACGATGCATTTATTATATTAGATGAAAATATAAGAGTGAAAGAGAGAGCATCAAATATTTTGACTGAGTTTAACGAGAATTTCAAATCGTTGCTTTTATCTGGTGAGGTTTTGCCGGAGCAGTCGAATCTTTTATTTAGTTATGATGATATATTAAAGAAGCTTTCAGGCAAATCGCTGATTTTGATGAATACTATAGTAAAATCTGATGCGAATATTGAAGTTAGAAGTATTGTTAATTTTGTATCAAGATCGATGCATCCTTTTCATGGTAAGCTTGAACTGCTGGTAGACGATATAAAATTCTACAGAAAGTCCGGGTATAAAGTTGTAATGCTTTCAAGCAATTTAGAAAGAGGAAGGATATTAAGAGATTCCCTGATAAGTTATGGATTAGATGTCCCTATAGTTGATGATGAGGAATACAATATTCCCGATGGAGGCATTTTGATATACCCAGGGACTATCAGCAAGGGATTTGAATACGTAGATGCAAAATTTGCATTAATAAGCGACGTTGAGATTTTCGGACAGTCTAGAAAACCAAGAAAATCGTTTAAAGTGAAAAATGGGAACCGCATAAAGAATTTTACAGAACTTACAGTTGGATCATACGTAGTACATGTCAATTACGGTATAGGAAAGTATGAAGGAATAGAAAAAATAACTTTTGATGGTGTTACGAAGGATTATCTTAAGATAAAATATGCGGGAGATGACAAGCTATTTATACCAGTCGATCAACTGGATTTGATACAAAAGTATATAGGTCCTGAGGATAAACCGCCAAAGCTTAATAAGCTGGGTGGAAATGAATGGTCCAAGCTTAAGAAAAAGGCCAAAAAAGCCGTGGAAGATCTGGCAAAGGATCTGATTAAGCTTTACGCCAAAAGGCAGACGATGAAGGGATATGCTTTTTCAAAGGATACACCATGGCAAAAGGATTTTGAAGAGAGGTTTCCATACGAAGAGACGGAAGACCAACTAAGGTGTATAGAAGAAATAAAAAAAGACATGGAAAGCGACAAGCCAATGGACAGATTGCTTTGTGGTGATGTGGGATATGGAAAGACAGAAGTTGCATTAAGGGCTGCTTTTAAAGCTGTAGCTGATGGAAAGCAGGTGGCTTTTTTATGCCCGACAACTATATTGGCTGAACAGCACTATAATAATTTTGTACAAAGATTTAAGGATTTTCCAGTGAAGATAGAAATGTTGTCACGGTTTAGAAGCTATAAGGAACAATCACAGATTATAAAGTCACTGGCAGAGGGAACTATTGACATACTTGTTGGGACTCATAAGATTTTGCAAAATGATGTAAAGTTTAAAGACTTAGGTCTTTTAATTATCGATGAAGAACAGAGATTTGGTGTCAAACATAAGGAGAAAATTAAAAAGTTAAAGGAGAATATTGATGTGTTGTCTCTGTCAGCAACACCAATTCCCAGGACGTTGCATATGTCCCTAATCGGTATAAGAGATATGAGCGTAATAGAAAATCCTCCAGAAGACAGGTACCCTGTCCAAACGTACGTTGTTGAATTTAATGAAGATCTCATAAGAGATGCCATTTTGAGAGAACTAGGACGAGGAGGACAAGTTTATTTCGTCTATAACAGGATAGAAGGTATTGAAAGAATGGCTTCTATCATAAAAGAACTGGTTCCTAACGCACGGGTAGCTGTAGCACATGGTCAGATGGAGGAAGGCAAGCTGGAGAATATAATGATTGGATTTTTAAATGGTGATTACGACATATTGGTATGTACAACAATAATTGAAACAGGCCTTGATATACCAAATGTTAATACAATTATAGTCTACGATTCCGACAGGATGGGCCTATCGCAACTGTATCAGTTAAGAGGCAGAGTAGGCAGATCCAATAGATTGGCGTATGCTTATTTTACTTATAGAAAAGATAAAGTTATTACTGAAGTTGCAGAAAAAAGATTGGAAGCTATAAAAGAGTTTACGGAGTTTGGCTCGGGATTTAAAATTGCCATGAGGGATCTTGAAATAAGAGGTGCAGGAAATCTTTTGGGGGCTGAACAACATGGACATATAGATGCAATAGGATATGACATGTATCTAAGGCTTTTGGATGAAGCCATAAAAGGTTTAAAAGGCGAAGTTGAAGATGAGAAGCCAAATACTACCATTGACATTAAAGTAAGTGCGTATATAGATAAAGAATACATTGAAGATGAAAATCAGAGGCTTGAAATGTACAAAAAGATTTCTTCAATCGAAAATGAAAAGGACGTAGAAGATATAAAAGACGAACTTATAGACAGATTTAAAGAGTATCCAAAAGCCGTAGAAGCTCTTATCGATGTGGCTTATTTGAAAGCACTAGCAAGGGATGCAAACATATTAGAGATTTCAGAAAGGGGTACATCAATAATATTGAAGTTTAAAGATTCTAAATCTATAAATTCTGGAATTGTAGATACGTTAGTGAATGAGTTCAGAGGAAGGATTATGTTTTCAGGGCAGGCTCCACCATATATAACCTACAAGTACAATAAAAAGGAAAACGTGTTGAAAGAATTGATTAATCTTGTTAACAAAATTAAATGTTTGCAGATTAACTAAAACTGATATATAATGAGTATATAAATTTGTTAAGATGAAAGGATGAATACTTTGAAGTTTAAGAGATTAGGCGCTGTTTTGGCGTTAACATTGGCACTTACTACTTTGACATCCTGTGGTGTAAATAAAAACATTGTCGCAAAAGTTGATGATCAAGTTATAACATTAAAAGAATATCAGGATTCGTTTAACCAGGTAAAGACACAGATAGAAAGCGATCCACAGTATACAAAGGATATCTGGAATCAAAACTATAATGAGCAGAAGTTTATTGATGTTGTAAAAAATTCTGTTTTAGATAATCTTATCTTGGAGAAACTTTTGATAAAAGAAGCTGAGAAAGAAAAGATTACTGCAACAGACAAAGAAATAACTGATGAATACAATTCAGAAAAGGCCACAAATAGCAATGTGACGAAAGAGACAGCCAAAGATAATGTTCTTGTAAATAAACTGATTGATAGCTGGACGAAAGGTGTAAAAGTCACTGATAGTGAAGCAGAAAAATATTACAACGATAATAAAAGCCAGTTTGAAGTTGTGAAAGCCAGCCATATATTGGTTTCTGATGAGAAAACTGCCAATGAGATATATGACAAGCTTAAAAATGGTGCCAATTTTGCAGAACTTGCAAAGCAGTATTCAATAGACACATCTACAAAAGATAATGGTGGTGAATTAGGGGAGTTTCCTAGAGGCACTATGGTGCAGGAATTTGAAGATGCAGCATTTGCCTTAAATTCCGGAGAAATATCGAAGCCTGTAAAGACACAGTACGGATATCATATAATAAAGTCAGAGGGTAAATCTATAAAATCTTTTAACGATGTAAAAAGTAGTATAATAACATATTTAGAAAACAATAAAAAGCAGGATATATTTAATCAAAAATCAGAAGCTCTAAAAAAGGCAGCAAAGATTGAGAAGTTTCCGCAAAACATAAAAGTTACTGTTTAACATTCCCCTTTGGTGCATGCCAGAGATAAGCGTAGAAAGGTTTTGGCAGGATTATAAATTTCTTGCTATCAAGATTTGAAATGGGAAAATCATAACTACAGTATAAAACTACTTTCTTCGCAACTTTTTGGACGCAAAAACCTGGGCAAAATTTGCCCAGGTTTTCAACTATATATTTTCCAGTTCTATAAAGTTCTTTCTTAAAGATATTGCTAAATTCAGTTGAAGATAAGCCGTATTTTTTCTCCGTAAACGAACAAGAAAATTTTAATGTATTTAATCCTTTTTAGAAAAATATAAGAAAATTTTATATAATAGATAGATAATAAAAATTAAACTTATGACATTTATTATTTGAATAATAATAGAAAAAAGTTTAAATATCATTTTTAACCCCTTCTTTACCTTTAGTACCCCTCCGCCATTTTTTGTTGATTATACATTATCTACTATATTTTGTCAACATTTTCTAATAAAAATTCTGCATAAAAAAAGGAATATAGTTTTGACACTGTATTCCTTTTTGTGTCTTAATATCTCATAAAACAAATAAGAAACAACAGAAACACGGAGGAAGTGCTTGAAATGGATATTGAAATGAAATCTTAAAGTACGCTATCGAATGGTTCCCAGATATTTTTATAAATTTTTTTTTAATTCTTGTTCACTAAAAAAGACACTTCTAAGTGTCTTTTTTATGTATAAAATTATGGTAATACATAAATACTAATCTTGAACTTAAAATTTCAGGAAATGGAGGTACATAATTTGAAAGCGACTGGAATTGTTAGAAGAATAGACGACCTTGGAAGAGTTGTCATTCCAAAGGAAATAAGAAGAACATTGAGGATTAGAGAAGGTGATCCGTTAGAGATTTTCACTGACAGAGAAGGTGAAATAATATTAAAGAAGTATTCTCCTATAAGTGAACTTGGAGATTTTGCACAAGAATATGCAGACAGCATATATCAATCAACAAAACAGCCTGTATGCATAACAGATGGTGACAATGTTATAGCTGTTGCAGGAATGCCTAAAAAAGAATTGATAGATAAACCTATAAGTTCGGAGCTAGAAAAATATATGGAAGAAAAGAGAACAGTTATTCTCGGTGAAGGCAAAGATAAAGGCTCTATTGCTATCGCCGAAGGACAAGAATTTATGCCAGTATCACAGGTTATTGTACCTATTATTTCACGGGGAGATACGATTGGTACTGTCATAATCTTCACAAGAGAAAGTGGTGTTGTATTAACTGAAGTTGAAGCTAAAATTGCAGAAACGGCAGCAACTTTTTTAGGAAAACAAATGGAAGAATAGTATATAACAAGTATATAGAACCCTGCATATTATAGTATATGAAGTATGACTATAATGTTGTGGGGGGATCTTTATGTCTTTTAAGGTTAATGACATAGTAGTAAGGAAATCACACGGTTTTGATTTGCTGTTTAAAGTTATAGATGTCATAGAAAATAGAGGCACAAAGCATTATCTACTACATGGACTTAATATGCGGATAGTTGCTGATGCGCCCGAAGATGATCTTATGCCGGCTTCCTTAACGAGAATAAACGAATACGACGAGCCGTATCAGAGGAAAGCAAATTATCTTATAAAAAAAATCGCTCAATCAAAAGATTTAAAAAGGCCTAAAATGATGCGGTCAAACCGAAATGAGCCTTATGGCAAACCAGGTACCGTTCTTCATATTGATAGTGATGAAGGATATTTAAATATATGTTTAGATGCTTACAAAAGGGCAAGTATAGAAGCACATGGAGAAATTGTAGATGAAAAAGAACAACCGGACAAAGTAGTAAGTCTTTTAAGTAAATACAGACCAGATATATTGGTGTTAACAGGACATGATGGCGTAAAAAACAGCAGAAATTATTCTGATATAAACAATTATAGAAATTCAAAATACTTTGTAGAGGCTGTCAAAAATGCTAGAAATTATGAACCATCATTAGATGATTTGGTCATTTTTGCAGGTGCCTGCCAGTCAAATTATGAAGCATTAATATCATCTGGAGCCAACTATGCAAGCTCACCAGAGAGAGTATTGATACATTGCCTCGATCCTGTTTTGGTTTGTGAGAAAGTGGCTTATTCTCATATAAATGAAATAGTGAAAATTGAGGATCTAATTGAAAATACGATAACAGGTGCACCAGGCATCGGTGGGCTGCAGACAATGGGGAAATTCAGGTATGGAGTCCCAAAGGCTAAATTTTAGCGAGTCAACTGACTCGCTATTAATTTTTTTCAATATATACCGCTTATTTCTCTATTTTGCGCATTTATTTGCAATTTTAAACATGAATCACTTTGTTGACAAACTACTTTTTCGCTGGTATAATAATATATTTTATTTGACATTAAATGAAAAATGTGTTATAATATTTTCAGAATTGTGTAAGGAGTGATAAAATTGGCCGATAGATTAGCCCTACATGAGATAAAAAAGAAGCTGGATGACCATGTTGGCGCAAGAGTCCGGCTAAAAACCAATGGTGGAAGAAAGAAGACAATAATCCGGGAAGGATTTTTAGAAAAGACATATCCAAGCATTTTTATTATTGTGATAGATGGACAGGGAGCAACCCGCAGGGTCTCATATAGTTATTCTGACATTTTAACGGATACAGTTGAGCTTACATTGATGAAAGGTGAAAAAGAAATACGTTGCATGTAACAAAGACCGATTTTTATCGGTTTTTGTTTTTTTGGCATATTTTAAGACCTCCTTTTATATTATTATATTAGATATCTATAAAAATTACTCTAAGGGATTAAGCAATAAAGTACCGTAAATTTAATATTGAGGAGGTAAAAGTATGTTGCAGGGGGCAGTGACAAACTCCATAAGTTATGACAGATTTGTAGGTGGCGAGGATAGTCAGGCACTTATAGAAAGTGACGTAATAGTACCAGAAGATATGCCTGATGCCATAAATGTAGTTGCAGTTGTAGGTGATGCTGTAATAAACGAAGTTATAGAAAGCGATGAAAAGATTCAAGTTGACGGTGAACTGAGGCTTAACATCATTTATGCAGCAGATAAAGATAAGAAACTAATGAGGATTAATAAGTCTATTGATTTTACACATTTTCTTGAAATTAACGGTTCAAAATCCAAATGCATATCACTTGTCAACGCTAGAGTGGAACACGTTGATTATTCTCTGATTAACAGTCGAAAAATGAATGTAAAGGTAATAGTGAACATATCTGGAAGAGCATTTGATAAGGAAAAGAAGGAAGCGATAGTTGGGATTCAAGGTGAAGAGGATATAGAATATCTTAAAAAAACTATTAAGCTATCAAATATTGTTGGTCAAAACAGCGCAGAGACTTTTCTGAAAGAACAGGTAAAGATTTCCGATGGTGAACCTAATATATCGAGGATTTTAAAAACTGATGTGGTTATAAAGCCTGAAGAGCCTAAAATAACAGATAATCGTGTAGTTATACAAGGGAGTGTTCATGTATACGTAGTATATGAAGGCGATTCAAAAGACGAGTATGGATATGAAGAATGTGACCTCAACTATGCTAATTTTATAGAAGTGCCTGGGGCATTAAGTTACATGAGTGCCAATACTTATGAAAGAATAATAGAAAAAAATATAGAAATATCGTCTGATGAGAACGGTGATAACAGAATCATCGATATAGAATTAGTTTTAAAGACAGAAGCGCTGGTAGTAGAGAAGGATGAGACTGAAATTCCTGTCGATATTTATGGGATAACGAGAAATGTTGAGCCTGTAATTGAATCGATTGAGGCAATTAGCCAACAGGAACGTTTTAAATCACAAGCTATATTCAAAGAAAATGTCGAATTTAAAAATAATGTAAGAAAAATCATTGATGTTGTGGCATATCCTGTGCTTTCTGACTATATTTTGAAAGATGGGAAAGTGCTTTTGGAAGGTATAATAGATTATAACATAATGTATATAGGTGATAACGGCAATCCGATGTCATTTAAAGGTGAGGCACAGTTTAAGACGTTTTTAGATGCGCCTATCGATGATGGTGAGCTTTTTATTGATTTAAAGATAACTCACATATCGTATGACATAATGGCTATGAAAGAAGCAGAGCTGAAATTTGTCGTCGATGCTACTGTGGATGCATTTAAAATAAGCAGATATGATATTTTAGCAGACGTAAAGGAGATTGATGAAGCTAGAAGCGAGGAAAACAGGCACAGCATTACCATATACATGGTTCAAAAAGATGATGAGCTTTGGGATATAGCAAAACGGTATAGGACTGCTAAGGAAGATATTATTAAGGTAAATGATCTGAAAGAAGAAAAAGTTTTGGCAGGTTCAAAGCTTATAATACCAAATAAAATATAAAAATTCAGGTAAAGTTGGAATTTAATATTTATTCCAACTTTTATTTTATTTTTAAAACTAAACATATATAGAAGGATTTTCGTGTATAATGTATAATATATATTATAGTGTGAATTTTTTTTGGAAGTGAATATATTATGGACAAACTAATGGCAAAATCTTATGCTAAGATAAACTTGTCGCTTGACGTCAAAGGTAAAAGAGATGATGGATACCATATTGTAAACATGGTTTTGCAATCAATAGATTTATATGATAAATTAGAGTTTGAAATAAACGATGATATAGTTTTTGAATGCGATAATAAGTATA
Organism: Thermoanaerobacterium sp. CMT5567-10; assembly: GCF_030534315.2. NCBI lineage: Bacteria > Bacillati > Bacillota > Clostridia > Thermoanaerobacterales > Thermoanaerobacteraceae > Thermoanaerobacterium > Thermoanaerobacterium sp. CMT5567-10. Next base: position 1,457,645 of record NZ_CP130558.2, on the reverse strand, counting down.
TACCATCAGATGGAAGCAATCTTGTAGTAAAGGCGGCAAATCTATTGAAAAAAGAATTTGGTGGATATGGTGCATTGATACGGCTCAATAAAAATATACCTGTTGCTGCAGGGCTTGCAGGTGGAAGCTCTAATGCAGCAGCGACATTAGTAGCATTGAACAAGCTTTGGAATCTTAATATAGATTTGTCTATGCTGAAACAATTAGCTACGTCATTAGGAGCTGATGTTCCCTTTTGTATTGATGGTGGAACTAAGGTGGCAAGCGGCATCGGAGATGTATTATTAGACATAAAGACACCGCAGCTAAAGTTGCTTATTGTGAAACCTCCGTTGTTTGTATCAACAAAAGACGTATATACTGAATATGACAAACTTGATTTTGTAGAAAATAATTATACAATAAAGATGATCGATGCTATAAATTCAAACAGTATAGCTTGTATCTGCAGAAGTTTAGGAAATGATTTAGAGCGGGTTACTATCAAGAATTATCCAATTATCGGTGAAATCAAAAAAAAGATGATGGAAAGAGGAGCTTCAGGCACACTGATGAGTGGCAGCGGTCCGACGGTATTTGGAATCTTTGATAATTTGGATTTTTTAAATATGGCGTACAACGCATTTTTGAATGAGGGCTTCTTTGTATATATTGCTAATACTATTGATAAGGGGATTGAACTGTATGAATAATTATCTACCATTGGAAAATTATAAACCACTGAGGGATATTGTTTTTGACTATATGAAGAATGCTATTATAACAGGTGAGTTTAAACCCGGTGAAAGGCTTATGGAAGTACAGCTAGCAGAAAAGCTTGGTGTTAGCAGGACACCTGTTAGAGAAGCCATAAGAAAACTTGAACTGGATGGCCTTGTTGTAATGGTTCCGAGAAAAGGTGCCTATGTGTCGGATTTAAGCACAAAGGATCTTCTCAATGCTTTTGAGGTTAGACAGTCTTTAGAAGGACTGGCAGCATCATTAGCTGCTGAGAGGATTACAGATGATGAGCTTAATAAGCTAAAGGAAATACTTGATAAATTCTATGAAGGAATTGCGGAAAACAACACAGAGAAATTGATTAAATACGATCAAGAATTTCATGATTGCATTTTTAATGCATCAAGAAATGAAAAATTGGTGCAGATAATGAATAATCTACAGGAGCATGTTCACAGATTTAGGGTAAAATATATCAACGATTATAGGAAATCTAAAAAATTGTATCAGGAACACAAGAAAATACTTGAATCATTAGAAATGCGAAATGCTGAAAATGCTCAAAAGTGGGCGGAAAAGCACATTCAGAATTTCCAAAATGATTTGGTAAAAGATATGAAGCATTTTAGCAATGGAGAGTGAAATAGATTATGAATGCTTTAATACTTGCAGGCAGTACTGGTGATGAAAAGCTTCCTGAAAAAGCACTTATTAAAATAAAAGGTAGATACATGATATCATACGTTATTGATGCACTGAGGGGTTCAGGCAAGGTAGAAAAAATTGCAGTAATAGGCGATAAAGAAAAATTAAAATGCATAGATGGGATTGATATATTAATAGAACAAGGCAGCTCCATTATAGAAAATGTTGTTAAAGGAATTGAGCCTTTTAAAAATGACAGGCGTGTTTTGATACTGACATGTGATATTCCTATGCTGACGAAAGAGGCGGTAATTGATTTTATTGAACAATCGGAATCATATAATGCAGACTTATGCTATCCAATTGTGAAAAGAGAGGATAATGAGAGGAAGTTTCCGGATGCTAAAAGGACATACGCTAAAATAAAAGAAGGTACTTTCACAGGTGGAAATATATTTTACTTAAATCCTAAGATAATCGATGCATGTATTGAAGCAGCAAAACAGTTTATAGCGTTTAGGAAAAAACCATGGAAACTGGGTCAGCTTTTGGGATTCAAGATTTTAATCTTGTTTGCTTTTGGACGGGTTACAATAAGTCAGTTGGAAAGAAAAGTTTCGGAGCTTTTTAATATTAATGCAAAAGCTGTAATATCAAAATACCCTGAAATAGGGAACGACGTAGATAAGGATGAGGACGTGGAAATGGCGAATAAATATATAGCGTAAAAATAGGCAGAGGCCTATTTTTTTTTGCATATAATTTTTTTATTGTGAAATAATTAAAAAAGGTGATATTGAAATGGTGAATTTAGTTCATTTTATAAAACAGGTCTTTAATGGATATTTATTTGCGACGCTTTTCATCGCGGGATTTTATGAGTCGGTATTTGAGCCTAAAGACTTAAGAAAGAAAGGCCTTGAAGAGGATTCAAAGATATGCAGAAACATAGGTATAGCTTATCTTTTGGTAGATGTAATAATGTATATAATCATGAAACTATTACCGATTTGATGAAAAGAGGTGCTTTTGTTGGGACTTTTTAATAAGCTATTTAAAAATAATAAAAGCAATAAAAATGGTAACGATGAAGACAAAGATGTAGTAAGCCCGAAAGTCAAGGAGAATATTGAAGAAAACATAAAATACATAAAAGATATGTTAAAAGATTCTGATGATATAATTTACAGGGAAATCTGGGTTGGAGAAGAGTTTCAACATAAATTGGAACTTGTTTTTGTAGATGGACTCGTAGATAAAAGCATCATAAATGAACACGTAATGCATTCACTCATGCTTGATTCCAGGCAGGCAAAACCATCTATAGAGGAAATTAAAAAGAACATATATGAAGTGATAAAAAAAGCCGCCATAACTGGTGGTGATATAAAAGAGATAGATGATCTTGACAAGTGCATAACATCTATATTATCAGGTGATACAGCTCTTTTTTTAGATGGACACCCTAAAGTTGTGATTATATCCAGCAGAGGATGGCAGATGAGATCTGTAGCACCACCAGAGACAGAAATGGTAGTGAGGGGTGCAAGAGAAGGTTTTACTGAAACTTTAAGAGTTAATACAGCCCTTGTTAGAAGGTGGATAAGAGATCCTGAGCTTAAAATAAAGCAGATGCAAATAGGCAAGCGTTCAAAGACAGATGTTGCTTTATTGTACATAGATGACATTGTCAATAAAGATTTATTGTCGGAGATTAAAGAGAGACTAGAACAGATAGACATTGACGGTGTATTAGAGAGTGGTTATATTGAGCAACTTATAGAAGAAGATTGGCATTCGCCATTTCCCCAGATGTTAAATACAGAAAGGCCAGATAAAGTTGCAGCATCTGTATTAGAAGGCAGAATAGCTATACTTATAGATAATTCTCCATTTGCCCTTATCATACCGACTACTCTGGCGACGCTTTTTCAGTCGCCTGAAGATTATTTTGAAAGATGGATGATTTCATCACTTTTGAGGATACTGAGGTTTACAGCGGCTGTCATTGCTCTTGTTGGACCATCTATATACATTGCGTTTACATCATATCATCCTGGTATGATACCAACAAAATTAGCCCTTTATATAGCTTCAACAAGGCAAGGTGTTCCGTTTCCTGCCTTTATGGAAGCGTTGATAATGGAGGCAACTTTTGAACTTTTAAGAGAAGCTGGCATAAGGCTTCCTGTTCCAATAGGTCAGACGATAGGTATTGTAGGTGGTTTGATCATTGGTCAAGCTGCTGTAATGGCGGGAATCGTAAGTCCACTGATGGTTATAGTAGTTGCAGTCACGGCAGTATCATCATTCTCGATACCAAGTTACAGTGCTGCTATTGCTTTTAGGCTTTTAAGGTTTGCCTTTATGCTTTTTGCTGCCGTATTAGGACTGTACGGTATAATGCTTTGTTTAATACTAATGCTTACACACTTGGTAGTTCTAAAAAGTTTTGGTCTTCCGTATTTATCACCGTTTGTTGAAGTAAATTTAAGTGATTTAGCAGATACCTTGATCAGAGCGCCACTTATGATGTTTAAGAAAAGACCAGCAATTTTGGATACACAAGACAAGAAACGCATGAAAGATTTAAGACCTGAGGAGATCGAAAGCATGGAGATAGACCGGAGGAATGGTAATGATAAAAAATAATGACAAGATATCAGAAAATCAAACTACAATACTGCTTTTTACAACTATGCTGGGGGCAGGTATATTAAGTTTATCTGCTGATGTTGCAAAAGCGGCTGGTCCAAATGCGCTTATAGTGATACTGTTGGGAGGAATCCTAGCGTTAATATTAGCAAGATTTATTGGTTATATAGCATCTAAATTTCCAACGGAAACTTTTGTAGAGTACTCTGCAAAACTTATGACAAAGCCTGTATCTGTTATATTAAGTATCTTTCTTGTTGCATATTTTTTAATTTTTTGCAGTTTGAATCTAAGAATTTTTGCAGAGGTTACAAAATCATATCTTTTAAATAGTACGCCAGTTGAAGTGATAATGATAACAATGCTTTTCACCTCTGGTTACATCGTACGTTATGGCATAGAACCTATTGCTAGGTTATCAGAGATTCTTTTTCCTATAATGGTCATACCTATGATGATTATTTTTCTTCCAACTATTACTGATTTAGATTTAAGCAATTTTTTGCCAATTTTGAGGATTTCTTTTTTAAATTTATTGAAAGGAATATTGTCAACAACTTATAGTTTTATCGGGTTTGAAATACTATATGTTATATTTCCATATATTCAAATGGGAACTAAATTTAAAAAAAGTATAAACATTTCCTTTTTCTCTATTATATTTTTTTATATATACGTTACATTTTATACAATAGGTATATTTGGATACAAAGAGACAAGTGTGCAGCTTTGGCCTTTGCTTACAGTTATAAAATCTATAAATTTCCCAGGCTTTTTTATTGAGAATCTTGAAAGCTTGATAATGGGTATTTGGACATTTGCAGTATTTACATCAATATCAGCTTTTCATTATGCTGCCACATTGACTCTTTCTAAACTTATTAAGGCTAGGGAACATACATATTTAGTTATACCCCTTATACCTATTATCTACTTTATGGCGCTTATCCCAGACTCCATAGTTGAAGTATACAAATATGCTTCATATGCATCGATTTTAACATTGTTTTTTGTTGTTATTCTTCCGATTTTAATGTTTTTAGCTATGAAATTGAGAGATAAGGGGATGAAAAACAGTGAAAAAAATTAAGGTTTATGTGCTGCTTTTGTTGATATTATCACTTTTGACGGGGTGCTGGGATAAGGTAGAGATAGAAGATAGAGCATTTGTAATGGCGATAGGGATTGATACATCTAATCAAGCTAAGAATTACATTGTAACTTTTCAATTTCCTAATGTAAAGCAGGTAACCAGCGCTGCCGGTGGTGGAGGTGGTGGCGGTGGGCAACCTAATTTCTCCATATCAGAGGTTGGCGATACGGTTTTTTCTGCATCTCGCCATATAAGCACGAGACTTGATAAGAGGCTTTTTCTCGGACATACGAAAGCAGTTATACTTGGCAAGGATGTGGTAAGCGATAGGAATAAATTTCTTGAAGTATTAGACACTCTTGATAGAAGCTATGAATTAAGCAGGAAATTGAGGCTTTTAGTCGCAGATGGTAAGGCACAAGATATACTGCTTAAAAATTATAAATTTGATCCAGATATCGGTGTGTATATAGATGATATATTTAAGCAGTATAATAGAACGTCAATATTCCCTAATTTAGATTACAATAAGATAACTAAATCCCTTCATGACACAAATGGAAATGCTATTATTCCTGTTATTTCGTCAGGAAAAGATGAACTAAAAATTGCTGGTTCTGCCATTATAAAAAATTACAAACTGGCAGGATGGCTTTCAGATGGGGAAAACATGGGGTACATGTGGCTAATGGGGTTTGTAAAAGGTGGTGACATTACGTTTAACATGCCTACTACTGACGGAAAAGAAGTAAAAGTTCCTTTTAATATTACAAATACGGTCATGAAAAGACAGGTTATTGAACAAAATGGGAAGATAATTTACAAGATAAAGTATGATGTAGAAGGAGAAGTGACAGAATACAGCTTTCAAAAGCACGGAGAGATGTTTGAAACAAATGTATTAGGCACAATGGAGAAAAAAGCCGACAAAGTGATAGAGAAAATGATTAATGATTCATTGAAGAAATTTCAGAAAGATTTAAAAGTTGATATGATAGGTATCGGTGACTATATACAAAAGTACAAACCAGCATTGTGGAGTAAAGTAGGGCCTGAATGGGAGAAAAAATTTCCAGATGTAGTTGTAGAGCCTGTTGTATCCACCCATATAAGGAGGATTGGTTTATTTAAATAAACTTTGTATATTTTATCCTCCACCTGTCAATAATTGAGATTGAAGGCATGCCGTTTATCTGGTATGTCAAATTAAAAAAATGGGGGATATACAATAATGAAGCGATTTATAGCAATTATTTTGGCACTTTTTATAGTATTTCTTTTTGCAATTAGCAGAAACGATAATACATACGCCATGAAGGAAGACATATCAAATAAGCTTATTAGGTTTCACGTTATAGCAAATAGCGATTCAGTAGATGACCAAAATTTAAAACTTAAAGTAAGAGATGCAGTAATCAAAAGTATGAACGACAAATTCATTGGAGTGACAAACTTAAAAGAGTCAGAAGACATAATCAAGAAGAACATACCATATATACAGAAGATAGCGCAAGATACTGTTTACGCCAACGGCAAAGATTATGGTGTGAAGGTGATGTACGGGCGTTTTGATTTTCCGACAAAGTATTATGACACAATAATGCTTCCGGCAGGAAATTACAATGCACTAAGAATAGTAATAGGAAAAGGTGAAGGGAAAAACTGGTGGTGTGTGATGTTTCCGCCTTTGTGTTTTGTAGATATTACACATGGCCTTTCAAGTGATGAAACGAAGAGAGAGCTAAGTAAGTATTTGTCAGAAGACGAGCTTTCCATGATAGAGACAAATAAACCACAGGTGAAATTTAAAATTGTAGAAGTGCTTGAGAAGTATTTTGATGATATTCGTATGGCATTAAAATAATTAGGAGGAAATTTGTAAATGTCTAAATACAGTCAGAATGATGCGCCTTTATTTGAGGCGCTTAAAAAATATGTGGATGAAAATGTGTATGCTTTTCATGTGCCAGGGCACAAGCATGGGAAAGGTATTAAAGAATTTACAGAATATGTAGGAAATGCTGTAATGAGCATTGATGTTAACAGCATGGAGGATTTGGATAATCTTGCAAATCCTATTGGAGTCATAAAAGATGCTCACCAACTTGCGGCACAAGCATTTGGAGCAGATAACGCTTATTTTCTAGTGAATGGCACAACGTCAGGAATACAGGCTATGATTATGGCGGCGACTGAGCCAGGTGATAAAATAATAATGCCGAGAAATTCTCATAAATCGGCGTTTTCCGCATTAATATTAGCAGGTGTGATTCCAGTTTATCTTTATCCGGAAATAGATGAGAATTTGGATATTGCTTTAGGAATAAGCGCAGAACAAGTAAAAGAAGCGATTTTAGCAAATCCGGATTCCAAAGCTGTTCTTGTATTGAACCCAACATATTATGGCATTACTTCAGAACTAGAAGAGATAATTAAAATTGCCCACCAACATAATATGGCTGTCCTGTGTGATGAAGCCCATGGAAGCCATTTTTATTTTCATCCTGATATGCCTCCTGGTGGAATCACCCTTGGAGCTGACATCTCTGCACTGAGCATGCACAAGACAGGTGGTTCTATGACACAAAGTTCTCTTCTGCTGTCTAAAGGAAATAGAGTTGAACCATCTTCAATAAAGTCAATTTTAAATCTGATACAGTCTACATCTGCTTCATACGTTTTAATGGCATCTATTGATGTGGCAAGAAAGCAATTGGTAACACAAGGCAAAGATATGTTAAACTGCGTCATAAGCCTTTCACAATACGCAAGAGAAGAAATCAACAAGATAGGAGGCATAAAAGCTCTGACTCAAAGTGATATAAAAGGTCCATATCTTTTAGATCCCATAAAGCTTGTCATCAATGTGTCGAAGACCGGCATGACTGGATATGAAATCATGAGGGAATTAAGGCTTAAATATCACATTCAGTTAGAAATGGCAGACCTAAGCAACATAATGGCGATAATAAGCCTTGGAGATGATATAAATATGGTTGAACATCTGATACGTAGCTTGAAAGAACTTGTCAGGATAAAAAACCATGATGAAATAACGACAGGAAACCTCATAAGACCTGAAGTGATTGTTGCTCCAAGGGATGCGTATTATGGTAAAAATAGATCTGTTTTATTAGATGATGCAGAAGGCGAGATATGTGCAGAGATGATTATGGTATATCCACCAGGGATACCAATGATATGTCCTGGCGAGAGGATTACGAAAGACATCATTGATAGAGTCAAATTATTAAAAGAACAGCATTGTCAACTTCAGGGTACGGAAGATCCAAACATAGATTACATAAAAGTTTTGGGACACGTGTATAAAGTTTGATTCTCTACAAAAAATATCTACAAATACTAAATTGTAGAGGAGGCAAAAGATGAAAAATTATTCCATATCCAGGATAAAGGTGATACTGCTGATACTAATACTGTTTACTACTTTTTGCGTTGAGTTAAGTACGTTAAACATGTCTATCAAAACAATGTCAAATTTATATTGGGGTAATTCTGGATCTGATGTGTCAAGGGTTCAGTCAAGGCTTAAAGATTGGGGATATTATGATGGACCTGTAGATGGTTTTTTTGGCGTCAGAACATGGCTGGCTGTAAGGAAATTTCAGGCTAATAATGGGCTCAATGTGACTGGAATTGTTGACGATCAAACGAAGGTAGCTTTGGGATTTAATATTAGCAAATACACTTCGATATCAAGTACATACACTCCGACAACATCTACGACTACAAATGACGATGTATATCTTTTGGCAATGCTTATAAATGGAGAAGCGAGAGGTGAGCCATTTGTTGGGAAAGTAGCTGTAGGGGCAGTTGTTATGAACAGGGTAAGATCTCCCATATTCCCGCACACAATAGCGGGTGTGATTTTTCAACCTGGTGCGTTTTCTGCGGTTGATGATGGACAAATGTGGCTTCCTCCATCTCAGGACAGCATCAGAGCCGCTCAAGATGCAATTGCAGGATGGGATCCTTCAGGTGGAGCACTTTACTACTACAATGCATCAAAAGTTCAGAATTACTGGATATTTAATAGGCCGGTCATAACACAGATTGGCAGTCATATATTTGCAAGGTAGGTGATGAAAATGAAAAGGATATCGACAGTTGTGATGCTTCTTTTGCTTTTGGTTGTAGGAGCATGGGGATATAACCAGTACATGCAGAAAGTAACATATCATAGGTATTTGCAGGCTCAATATGATAGGTCATTTTATCAGCTTGTAAACAGCATAGAAAATATTGAAACATCAACAGGGAAGTTGATGGTATCATCGCAGGAAAATACGATAATTCCGATTTTAAGCGATGTATGGAGGCAGGCTTTTGAGGCACAAGAAAACTTAAACCAGCTTCCAATAGGACAGCCAGAATTGGACAATACATCGAAGTTTTTATCCCAAATAGGAGACTATTCTTACAGCCTTTCAAAGAATGTGGCTGACGGAGGGAAATTGTCTGATAAAGATTTAAAGACAATGTCAGAACTGCACAACTATGCAGTATACCTTGGCAAAAGCTTGCAGGACTTAAGAAGTAAAATACAAGGTGGGTATGATTTAGACAACTTAAATAAAAAAGGAACTCAAAAGATGAGCCAGATAGACAACAAAATATTAAATGTAAATATGAATACTGTAAATCAGCAAATGTCTAACTATCCAACTCTCATATACGATGGTCCTTTCTCTGAAAGCCAGGCAAAACTGACGCCAAAAGGACTGACAGGCAGCAATGTGTCATACAACAACGCTGTGTCAATAGCCAAAAGGTTTTTAGGAAGACCTGTATCATCTGCAGTTAAATACAGTCCTAACAATGGAAAGATAGATGCTTATGGAGTAGAATTAAGGCCGACTCAAAACGCTCCTTCGATTTACGTTAATGTAAGTAAGAAGGGTGGTCATGTAATTTGGTTTATGGATCAAAGGGCGGTTACTAAAGTAAACATATCGGAAACACAGGCTTTAAATTATGCAACTAAGTTCTTATCAGCCCATGGCTTTAGCAATATGGAAAACACTTACTCCATAAAAGCCAACGGAACTGTTCAATTTAATTTTACTCCTGTACAGAATAACGTAAGAATCTATCCTGACATTGTCAAAGTAAAAGTAGCTTTAGATAATGGAGACATAGTAGGTTTTGATGCGACATCATACTATATGTCGCATGTAAACAGGAGAATAGGAAAACCAAAACTTACTGAAGTTGAAGCACAAAGAAAAGTCAGCAAAAATTTAAAAGTTGATAGCAGCAGATTGTGCATAATGCCGCTTGATGGTGGAAAAGAAGTTTTAGCTTATGAGTTTAAAGGGACGTACAGCGGCGACACATTTTACGTATACATAAATGCTGAAAATGGTATAGAAGAAAAAATCTTAAAAGTCATAAAGACTAGCCAAGGCAATTTGACAATGTAAAATGTATGTATTTACGACTGTTAGAATAAAAAAGTGTTTAATAGGGAAAATATAAATGGGCCCAAAAGGAGGAATTGAAATTGAGTAGACGTCGTAATAGCCTCATGTCTGATAACCTGAAAGAGGAATTGGCAAAAGAGCTAGGCGTTTACGATATAGTAAAGACTGAAGGTTGGGGAAGTGTATCATCTCGTGATTGCGGCAATCTTGTAAAACTTGCTATCAAGAAAGCCGAGGAGAGCATGGTACAGAACAATAACTTCTAAGTCTCCTCATTTAAAGCCCAGAAAGGCCGGGGAAGATAACTATCTTCTCTGGCCTTTTAATTTAAAATAAGCTTGAATACGACCTTTTAAAAGGTTAGAATATAATTAATGCATATTACATAATTATATGTATACCATTTGAAAGGAATGAATTCTTTTATGGAGAAGCTAAAAGTAGCTGTTTTATTTGGGGGCCAATCAGGAGAGCATGAAGTGTCAAGGGTTTCAGCCACTTCTATAATAAATAACATTGATAGAGATAAATACGATGTATATATGGTAGGCATAACTAAAAAAGGTGAATGGTATTTGTACAACGGAGATATTGAGAAAATAGCCACAGGCGAGTGGGAAAAAGATACTGTACCTGCTTTGATAGGACCTTCTACTAAATACAAAGGCATAGTTGTATTTAAAGAAAATGGATACGAATTTTACCCAATTGATGTTGTTTTTCCTGTACTTCACGGTCCTAATGGAGAAGATGGAACAGTTCAGGGTCTTTTAGAGCTTTTAGAGATGCCGTACGTGGGTCCAAATGTACTGTCATCATCCTTATGCATGGACAAAGTTTTTTCAAAGAGGATTTTTTTAGAGGCCGGAATACCTACGCCAAAATTTACAGTTGTGTATAGAAAAGAGATAAATAATGTAGATAATTACGAAGAAATACGAAGAAGAGTATCAGAGATTGGATATCCGTGCTTTGTAAAACCTGCTAATATGGGTTCAAGTGTAGGTATAACAAAGGTTCACAATGAAGGCGAGTTATTTGATGCCTTGAAATTTGCTGCAAAGTATGATAGAAAGATTATTGTAGAAGAAGGTATTGATGCAAGAGAAATTGAGTGTTCAGTTTTAGGTAATGACAATCCTGAGGCATCTGTTGCTGGTGAGATTGTTCCTGCTCATGAATTTTACGATTACGATGCGAAATATTTCGATGAAGCATCAAAACTTTTCATTCCAGCACCTATACCGGATGTTAAGATGGAAGAGATAAGGGAATTAGCCATAAAAGCATATATTGCGTTGGACGCAAGAGGTATGGCTAGAGTTGACTTTTTGATGGACAAAAATACAGGCAAAGTTTACTTGAATGAGTTAAATACGATTCCAGGATTCACGCAAATAAGCATGTATCCTAAGCTTTGGGAGGCATCGGGGAAACCATATAGCAAATTGATTGATGAACTGATACAATTGGCTTTATCTGCGCATAAAGAGAAATGTACAAACTGGTAAAGGGGAGTTTAGCTTGAAAAAAGCTTTAATTACAGTCAAAGGAACTCAAAGGAATGTACAAAATGAGACTGATACGATAGAGCTTATAACAGAAGGAGAATTTTTAAAAAAAGGAGAATACTACTATATAAAGTATGAGGAGTCTGAGCTTTCTGGCTTAGACAGAACGACGACTACATTGAAAGTAGGGGAAGATTCAGTTGTCTTGATGAGGTTTGGAGAGAACCAATCAAAGATGATATTTGAGAAGGATATAAGGCATGAGTCCAGCTACATGACTCCATATGGAAATATAATGCTGGGAGTTAAGTCTGACGAAATAGATGTATGCTTTACAGAAAATGGTGGAGAACTAAAGCTTAAATATGCAGTTGATTTAGATGAAAAGGTAGTAAGCGATAATGAATTACATTTAACAGTGCGGGAGGTTAATTAATTGGATAATATTGTACAAAAGGTAAAAACTGAAATAACTAAAATGGTAATAAACTCTATAGAGGAAGCAAAAAAAAACGGTCTTTTAAATATAGAAGATATACCTTCTATAGAGATAGAAGAACCTAAAGAAAAACAATTCGGTGATTTGTCTATAAATACAGCTATGGTAATGGCGAAATCGGCAAAGATGCCACCTAGAAAGATTGCTGAAATAATAAAAGATGGGCTTAAGCTTGAAGGGACTATGATTGAAAAAGTAGAAATAGCTGGTCCTGGATTTATGAACTTCTACCTAAATGATGACTATAATGTTGAAGCATTGATGCTTATAAAGCAAAAATGTAGCGATTATGGCAGAGTTAACATAGGAAACGGTAAAAAAGTACAAGTGGAATTTGTCTCTGCAAATCCGACAGGACCTATGCATATGGGAAATGCAAGAGGCGGTGCATTAGGGGATGCACTATCATCAATACTTGACTATGCAGGATACGATGTGACGAGAGAGTTTTATATAAATGATGCAGGGAATCAGATAGAGAAATTTGGATTGTCATTAGAAGCTAGGTATTTACAATTGTTAGGTCAAGATGTAGAAGTGCCTGAAGGAGGTTACCACGGAGACGACATAATTGAAAGAGCCAAAGAGTTTTTGGAATTATATGGCGATAAGTACAAAGATGCAGACCCAGAAGATAGGAGAAAAGCACTGGTTCAATATGGCCTTAAAAAGAACATAGAAAAGTTAAAAGATGACTTAGAGGCTTATGGTATAGAATATGACGTGTGGTTCTCTGAGAATACACTTCATGAAAGCGGCGAAGTGGAATCAGTAATAAATGAACTAAAAGAAAAAGGCTATACGTATGAAAAGGACGGAGCCCTTTGGTTTAAAGAGACGCTTTTTGGAGCTGAAAAAGACGATGTGCTAGTAAGGGCTAATGGTTTTCCCACATATTTGGCATCAGATATAGCGTACCACAAGAATAAATTTGTAAAGCGGGGCTTTGATTGGGTCATAGATATATGGGGTGCTGACCATCATGGACATGTAGCGCCGATGAAAGGTGCAATGAAGGCTTTAGGCATAGATCCGGACAAGCTTGATGTACTTTTGATGCAGCTTGTAAGACTTATGAAAGGTAAAGAAGTAGTAAAGATGTCCAAAAGGACAGGGAAAATGGTGACACTGAGAGATTTGATAGATGAGGTTGGCAAAGATGCCGCAAGATTTTTCTTTAATATGCGTTCAGCCGATAGTGCTGTGGACTTTGACATGGACTTGGCAGTAGAGCAATCAAATGAAAATCCAGTTTTTTACGTTCAATATGCTCATGCTAGAATATGTTCCATATTAAGGCAGTTAAAAGATGATGGAATAAACACAGAAGATTTAAAAGATGTTGACTTAAGATTGCTAAATGAAGAAGCAGAGATTGATTTAATTAAAAAGTTGGCATACTTGCCTGAGGAAGTTACTATAGCAGCAAAGACAATGGCGCCACACAGAATTACTAGGTATATATTAGACGTTGCATCTTTATTCCACACATTTTACAATAGCTGTAGAGTAAGAGGCGTTGATGAAGAATTGATGAAAGCTAGAATCGTCTTAATAGATGCAACAAGAATTGTAATAAAGAATGTACTGGATATGTTAAAAATAACAGCACCAGAGAAAATGTAGAGGCGGAGTGTCCGCCTAAAATTTTTATGGAGGTTATTTTATATGAGAAGTGTAGAATTTATTTTAGAGCTTTTGTACGTTGTCCTTATTGGCGGTGGATTATTGTTAGGTTTTCAAGTGAACCATCTGTTTTTTATAATGCCTTTTGCAGGTATTGCCCTTATGATAATTGTAAATAGGATCCAGCAAAAGAAAAGCAGAGAAGAAATAAAAAAGGAAATCGAGAGGAACTGGGGCAAAGACCGTGAAGAGAAGAGAAATTTTGAGTTTATACGAAGGCTTTACGATGAGAAAGCTAAGAAAGAGACATTTAGAATGAACATAGACGATACGACTTGGTGCGACCTTGATATGGATTTTGTCTTTGGAAAACTTGACCATACCATGTCAATTGCTGGTCAACAATGTTTATATTCGCTTTTGAGACGTCCTTTGTTTGATGAGGGAGAATTAAAAAAGCGCGATACTGTGATTGAAGGATTTTTGAAAAATAAAGATTATGCAATGTTTATACAGGGATATTTATATAAGATTGGTAAAAGATATAATGTCGATGTAGTAAGTTATTTGATGGAAGGCATAAAGATAAGGCAGAATCCAGTGATTTTATATAGTGTATATCAGGTCTTATCTATATTGATTATTTTATCTCCAATCATTATTGCCTTTACACACGCATTTGGCATACTTTTGCTTGTTGCGCTGATTTTGATCAACGGGACGATTTATACAAATACCAAAAATAAGATATTAGAAGATATAATGGTTTTTGAAGATATGTCAAAAATATTAAGATGCGCAAATGAAATTATAAAGGTGGGAGATAAAGAACAGATTTATGACTTATCAATATTAAAATCTGCTTTTATTAAGGTAAAGAAGATCTATAATAATATAAGGTGGATAGAAAATTTTGAAAGAGCTTCAGCAGGTGGAGATCCAACGGGGATTTTAACTTTTATTAACATGCTATTTCTAGCTGAAGTAAAAAGTTTTTATAAGTCAATTAATTTGATCAACAAGTGTAGAGTAGAATTGCTTACTGTATATATTGAACTTGGAAACTTGGATTCATATATTGCGTTAGCATCGTATAAAAGCAGTTTAAAGTATTATACAAAACCTTTATTAGACAAAGATATGCCATACCATTTTGAAGCTATTGAGATATACCATCCATTATTAAAAGATCCCGTATCAAATTCGTTGGATGTATCGGGTAGAGGCGTATTGCTGACAGGGTCAAATGCATCAGGTAAATCGACATTCTTAAAGACGATAGGTATCAATGCCATATTTGCTCAGACTTTTTATACTGTCCTTTCAAAAGAATACTCATCAAGCTTTTTTAATGTGATGACATCTATCGGCACTTTGGACAATATAATAGGCGGTGATAGCTATTTTATGGTAGAAGCAAAATCTTTGAAAAGAATTATAGATGAGACGGGCAGTGATGTAACTGTATTGTGTATTCTGGATGAAATTTTCAGGGGTACAAATACTGTGGAGAGAATAAGTGCAGCCTGTGAAGTTCTCAGCTATTTGGCAAAGAAGAATTGCTTTGTGGTTGCTGCAACACACGATATGGAGCTTACGAATCTGGTAAAAGATTTGTACGACAATTACCATTTTGAAGAAGAAGTTGATGACAATGATGTGAGATTTAATTATCTTTTGCTGAAAGGGCCTTCAAGAAGCAGAAATGCAATAAAGATTTTAAAACTGTTAGGCTATCCTGAGGAAATTTATGCGAATGCTATGGAAAGAGCCAATGATTTTAATACAAAATAGATTAATGTGTTATAATATGGAATAGGAGGTGTTAATATGAAAATAAGATATTTTGGACATTCGTGTTTTAAAATAACGTTAGATAGCGGTATAAGGATAGTCACAGATCCATTTGACCAAACTGTAGGATATCCGCTGCCTGAAACAGATGCAGACATTGTCACATCATCGCATTCGCACTTTGACCACAATTATTTTAAGGCTATAAAGGGAAATTTTAAAATTGTAAATACACCAGGGGAACATGACGTAAATGGTGTCCACATAAAAGGTATTAGTACATTTCATGATGATGAGCATGGCGCTAAAAGAGGCAAGAACATCGTATTCGTGATAAATGCTGATAACATCAGAGTATGCCATGCAGGCGATCTTGGACATATACTGACGGATGATATGCTAAAAGAGATAGGTGATATTGATGTATTGATGATACCGGTTGGCGGGTACTACACAAT
Organism: Thermoanaerobacterium sp. CMT5567-10; assembly: GCF_030534315.2. Classification (NCBI taxonomy): domain Bacteria; kingdom Bacillati; phylum Bacillota; class Clostridia; order Thermoanaerobacterales; family Thermoanaerobacteraceae; genus Thermoanaerobacterium; species Thermoanaerobacterium sp. CMT5567-10. The sequence continues at coordinate 1,441,197 of NZ_CP130558.2, read as the reverse complement.
TGATGATAGACAGGCGGTTAAAGTAATAGAACAGCTTAAGCCAAAATTGACTATTGCAATGCACTATAGGACCAGCAATGTTAATTTACCTATTGAAACTGTTGATAACTTTTTAAAGATGACAGGTGGACAAAAGATTCAATTAAATGAGATTGAAATCAAAAAAGACGAGTTGGAAGTCAAATCAGAGGTTATTACATTAAATTATAAATAAAATCAAATTCAAGGTTTCCTGAAATTTCCTAATATTTTAAAAGTATAATAAAGCAAAATCGGGATAACATAATAACGTAAGGTTCGTAATGGTTGAGCCAAGATCATTTAAGGACGAAAGTTCTTAAATGGTCGGCCAAAGACTGATATTGGATCTAGTGGTCCAATATCAGTCGGCGGGCAGATTATAATATGTCTTGTAAGGCTTTATATTAGTCGCATGGATTAATATAAGGTTAAAAGAGATGTATTATAGTCGAGCTAAGACTATTATAAATTCCGCAGGTCAAATGTATAGCTTAATGTTGTACTTAGACTGGAGGTCTAATATAGTCGAGAGATTATATTAGGTTTCTAAGGTATTTATAATAGTCGAGCACAGGTCTATATAGGTTTTGAGATGCTTGTATTAAGTCATAAGTATTGATTTAATACAGGTGTGCAAAGATTTATATAGGCTAAAGCGAAGATCATTACGGGCCTTTTGAAATATAATTATTATAGAGACGGTTCTTATTGAGCCGTCTCTTGTTTTTTAACGAAATTATGACTAAAGTCATGCAAAATGATGACTTTATGTACTCATAAATATAACAATATTTACAAAAAGAATTCTCTATACACTACAAAAAATTCCAAATATAGTGATATAATTATAAATAACTTATTAAAAAAATTAGTTTAATTAGCTTTAATGTTGTGGTATACTACATAATGCATTTAAAAAGCTAATTTATATTTGGAGGGTGATATATTGGATAATTTATCAATACCTGAAATTGTATCTCCATTAAGGCAGAAAATGATCAGAGTTCCGGAGATTATACAAAATGTTTCAGGCATAAAGATTCATGGTAAAGTGATAAAATCACTGCTATTTACTACTGATATTGCTATAATAAGAAATACTAATGCAAATGCTATATTGGCTGTTTATCCTTTTACACCGCAGCCTGTGATTACGCATGCCATAATAATGGCATCGGATATTCCCGTCTTTAGTGGTGTCGGTGGAGGACTAACACAAGGCAAAAGAGTTGTGAATTTGGCACTCGATGCAGAATTTCAAGGTGCTATGGGAGTCGTAGTTAATGCACCTACTGCAAATGATATAATAAAAAGAATAAGAGCTACGATCGATATACCCATCGTTGTGACGATTGTATCAGAAACTGAAGATATAAAAGGACGCGTAGATGCTGGTGCAACGATATTAAATATTTCAGGTGCGAAGAAGACACCTCTAATTGTGAAAAAAGTTAGGGATATATGTCCTAATATTCCTATAATTGCAACTGGAGGACCGACAGATGATACTATTATGGAGACTATAGAGGCTGGTGCAAATGCCATATCATATACTCCTCCGACAAATGCGGAGATATTTTCTCAAGTTATGGATAAATATAGAGAAGAAAGACAATAGAAACCAGGAAAATATATAGATTATTTGATATTGATAAATAATAGATAATGATATATAATCTAATATTATTATTAATAAGCGGAGGCGTTACAATGTTTAATAGGCTAAAGAGGGCTTTAATAGGTAGACCACTGACAAATAAGGCTATTAAAAGTGAAAAATACGATGTAATATGGGGACTTCCTATACTGTCCAGCGATGCAATTTCATCCGTAGCCTATGCGGGTGAAGAAATATTATTAGTTTTATTACCAGCTATAGGTATACTGGCATACAAAAATTTATTGTATATTTCAGCTGCTATTATCAGTTTACTACTTATACTGGTATTCTCTTATTTACAGACTATTGAGAATTATCCAAATGGTGGCGGTGCTTATGTTGTTGCATCTGATAATTTAGGCAAGATTGCTGGGGTGGTGGCTGGTGCTGCACTTTCTGTTGATTATATTTTGACAGTAGCAGTCAGTGTATCATCAGGTGTTGATCAAATAACATCTGCATTTTTATTTTTAAAACCTTATTCAATACTTATTTGTATTTTAATCATATTAATATTAATGATAGGAAATTTGAGAGGTATACGTGAATCATCCAGAATTTTTGGTATTCCATCGTATGCTTTTGTTTTTGGAATAATTGCAATGCTAATAGGGGGTATTGTAAAGATAAAAGGAGGGTATGTGCCTCCTACAACACCTTTAAAAACTGTTGAGCCAGTAACACTATTCTTGCTTTTAAGGGCTTTTTCAAATGGATGTGCAGCAGTAACAGGTATAGAAGCTGTAAGCAATGCCGTTCCGAATTTTAAAGACCCGTTTGTAAAAAAGGCAAAAACTGTTCTTATTTTGTTAGCTTCGATAGTTTTGATTTCATTTGGTGGTATATCAGTTCTCATAAGCATGTATCACATTGTACCAGGTGATAGGGCTGTTATCATCCAATTGGCCGATTATATATTTGGTAGAGGTTTTATGTTTTATTATATTACTGCTACAACCTTTATTATATTGGTAATGGCATCGAATACTGCTTATTCAGGATTTCCTCTTTTGCTTGCAATAATGGCAAAAGAAGGACACATGCCGAGGCAGCTTAATAAAAGAGGTGATAGGCTTAGCTACTCAAATGGTATAATATTGCTTTCAGTTTTAGCAACGGTATTAATTGTGACTTTTAAAGCTAATGTAACATCTTTAATAGGTTTGTACGCCATTGGTGTTTTTATATCTTTTACCCTTTCACAAACTGGAATGGCGAAAAAGTGGATAACAACCAGAGGCAAAAACTGGCTTATAAAGGCTTTTATAAATGGTACAGGTGCTATTGTGACTGCTATAGTTGTTATAATAATAGGCATATCAAAGTTTAGAGAAGGTGCTTGGATCGTAATTGTAGTCATACCTGTTCTTGTATTTATGATGTTAAAGATAAATAAACATTATAGGGCAATTGCAAAACAGCTTCGAGTTAGTCCGGAAGATTTGCAAAGTATAAAAATATCTGAGAATCATTACCGCAATAGAGTAATTGTGCCTATTGAAAGTATAAATAAAGCTAGTATACGAGCACTCAGATATGCTAGGACGATTTCAGATTATGTAATAGCGTTTAATGTTTCAATTGATGAAGAAAGCGGCGAGAAAATTAAAAAAAGGTATGCACTATTAAATACTGATATACCGTTGATTGTTAAATATTCACCATTTAGAAGGATCGTAGAACCACTTCTTAAATTTATAGAATCAGAAGAGTACAACTACAAGAAAGGTGACATGATTACGGTAATTTTACCACAATTTATTGTTAGGAAAAGGTGGCACAATATACTTCATAATAAAACGAGAGTATATATAGAAAAAGAACTGCTAAAGCATAAGCATATAGTGGTAGCTACTATGCCATTACAACTTCACGATGACGATGATATTGAGGATAAATAGCAAGTAAAAAGAGCAATAGTTTTATTGCTCTTTTACTATTGTATCAATCATATGAAGGAACTTATTTATATCGTCTTTTTTGATGTAACAATGCATTAGCTTTGTATATTGAATATGTATTGAGGCTTAAATTTTGTTATTTAATCTATTGATGCTATAATCAAATAAGAAATTTAAATTTTTGTGATACGGAGGGGTTGTATGCAATACAGGGTTTTTGGTAAGACTGGAGTAGAAGTATCAGCACTTGGCTTTGGAGCTATGAGGCTTCCTATCGTAGGTGGCGACTATAGCAAAATAGATGAAGCTGAAGCGATAAAAATGATAAGATATGCCATTGATAACGGTGTGAATTACGTTGATACTGCATATCCATATCATGAAGGGCAAAGTGAAATTGTGGTAGGTAAGGCTCTAAAGGATGGTTACAGAGAAAAGACGTATTTGGCAACAAAACTTCCGTCATGGTTGATTAATGAGAAAGAGGATATGGACAAATATCTAAATGAGCAGTTAAAAAAGCTTGACGTTGATCATATTGACTTTTATCTTTTACATGCACTTGACAAAGAAAGATGGGATAAGTACAAAAGGCTTGATGTGTTTAGCTGGATGGAAAAAGTCAAAAAAGAAGGCAAAGTCAAATTCATAGGTTTTTCATTCCATGATGAATACAACGTTTTTAAAGGCATAATCGATGATTATGATAAATGGGATTTTTGCCAGATACAGTATAATTACATGGATGTAAACAACCAAGCAGGTACAAAAGGGCTTAAGTATGCTGCGTCGAAAGGGTTAGCCGTAATTGTAATGGAACCTATAAGAGGAGGTAAGCTTGCAGGAGATCCGCCAGAGGCTATCAAAGAACTGTGGAATAGTGCAAGCGTCAAAAGGACACCTGCAGAATGGGCTTTGCAGTGGGTATGGAATCATCCAGAAGTTTCTCTTGTTTTAAGCGGAATGAGTACGATGGAGCAAGTGAAACAAAATATAGAGAGTGCCTCAAGGTCAAAAGCCAATGGCTTAACTGAAGATGAGGTAAAACTCGTAGATAAAGTCAGAGAAACTTATAAGAAGCTTTCACCTGTTGGTTGCACTGCTTGTAACTACTGTATGCCATGTCCAAATGGTGTGAATATACCAAAGAATTTTGCAATTTACAATGAATCACACATGTACAACAACTACAATGAATCACTTAGAAATTATAATAATTTAAATGAGGGGAAAGCCAGTTCCTGTGTGGAGTGCGGAGAGTGCGAGACAAAATGTCCTCAGCATTTGACGATAATTGATTATTTGAAAGATGTTAGAAAATATTTTAAAGATGCGGTTTAAAAAAGAGGAAGATGAAATCTTCTTCTTTTTTTAAAATAAAAATATTTTTTAAAGCGCTTGTTTTGTGGTTTCACTTATGAAATAATTAGAAGTGAATATATATCATAGAAGGGAGTGTCAAGGATGGTTCAAAGCGGATTTATGCTATTTCTTCAGTATTTTGTGGCTTTGGCTACACCGGTTGTTTCAGTCGTTTTCTTAGTGTTTTACATAGTTTATACATTGAAAAAAATGAAAAAGATTGATTCAATAGAAAAAAGTCTTGCAAAAATAGCATCTTTGAGTGAATCAGAATCTGAATTAGTTGATGACTTTGATGATGAATTTGCTGATGACGATGTCGATGATGACGCTGATGCAGAAATAAAGATTAAATAACACATTATTTAAAAGCCCAGGATGTGATAAAGTGTTGTATGATTATCTAGATACACCCATTGGAAGGCTGACGATATATTCAAGTGAAAATGGCATAATGAGGATAGATTTTCCAAATGATAAGCATATGAAATGTGATAGAGGAACGAATGAGTTTATAGATAGCTGTAAGAAGCAGCTTAAATTGTATTTTGACGGACGATTGAGGGAATTCAAAATAAAGCTGGATATAAGAGGGACTGATTTTCAAAAATTAGTCTGGAAAGAACTTATGAAGATTCCGTACGGTTTTTATGCTACATACGGCGAAATTGCAAAAAGAATAGGTAAGCCAAATGCATCAAGGGCTGTAGGAAATGCTCTCAACAAGAATCCAATACCTATCGTTATACCTTGTCATAGGGTCATTGGCTCTGATATGACATTGAAGGGTTTTGGCGGTGGACTTAATATAAAAGCATTTTTGCTTAAGCACGAAGGTATTGTATTTAAAAAATAATTTTATTATAATATAATATAAATTAATAAACAGACTATGTCCGCTGGGGGTGCTTTTAGCTGAGATGGCAGATGCCAAACCCCTAGAACCTGATTAGGTTAATGCCTACGAAGGGAATGCGGCAAAAGACCGCATTTGCAGTGCGGTTTTTTTGTTTTAAGCGGCACATAGCCTCAAAAAAAGGAGGTTATTTTTATGTCCTATATCATCAGCGTTTTCTCTGATTTTTCCAAAATAAAACCTGCTACATTATCAATTATAATAGCAATTTTGTTTGCTGCATTTTTGTTTTACATCTTAAGAAATAGTGTCAAGTTTAATGTCAAAATGCTGGTATATGGTGGTTTAGCAATAGCAATATCGTTTGTTTTGTCGTATATAAGGTTTTACCACTGGCCACAAGGTGGCTCTATAACACCTGCTAGTATGCTTCCTTTGTTTGTCTTTGCATACTATTATGGAGCAGGGCCTGGTATTTTAGTAGGAATGGCTTATGGAATGCTTCAGCTTATACAAGATCCTTATGTGGTACACTGGATACAGCTTCTTTTAGATTATCCATTGGCATTTGGTGCCTTAGGACTTGCAGGGTTTTTCAAGAAAAACTTAAGTCTTGGGGTTTTAGTTGGTGGTTTTGGCAGGTTTTTTTCACATTTTCTATCAGGTGTCTTTTTCTTCGCTAGCTATGCACCAAAAGGCATGAATCCCGTAGTATATTCGCTTCTTGTAAATGGGATATTAGTAGGTGTGGAAGTCTTAATATGCTTTGTGGTATCTATTATTCCACAAGTGAGAAACGCAATTGATATTGTGAAAAAGAGAGCTTTAGCGTAGAAAATATGTATTTAAGACCCTCTTCTTGGCGGAAGAGGGTTTAATAATTTTTGTACAACAAATCAATTTTGATGGTATAATATTAGATAGCAAATGAAAATAAACTATATTGATAGAGTATTTTAACGTATTTTTAATCAAACTTTAATCCAAATTTAATATTTTGATGAGATAATCAATATAGTTGATTGCGAGGGTCTTTAAAATGGATAAAATGAAGATTTTAATACTTTATGAAGATATAGGTACTGGACATAAAAGAACTGCAATAGCATTAAAAAAATCATTTGAAAAAAGAAGTAATGTTGAGGTGTTTGTGGAAAATCCACTTGGAGAGAAGTTCCCAAGCCTTTCGTATTTGACGACTCGAATTTACCTAAAAACATTAAAATTAACACCTGAATTATGGGGATATCTTTACGAAATGGAAAGGGATAAAATAGAGAGACGTATAAATAAACTGGTAGGCATATCGGTTTATACTTTTATCAAAGATTATGTATTAAATTTAAAACCTGATGCAGTAATATGCACGCATCCATTTTCTTGTTCTATTTTATCTCATGTAAAAAGGGATCTTAATATACCTATATATGCCATACTGACTGATTATGATGTCCATGCATATTGGATACATCATCAGATAGACGGTTATTTTGTGGGTTCAAGTGAAATGAAGACTCAGATGAAAAGTATGGGTATATCTGACGATAAAATTTATGTTACAGGAATACCTATCGATGAGGAGTTTTACGTCAAGAAAGATAAATTTGATATGAGGCAAAAATTAGGGTTTTCTTTAGATAAACCGCTTGTGCTGATTATGGGTGGTGGGCTTGGACTTGGAAATATTAAAAAAGCTGTTAATGTCATACAAAACCATAAAGATCTACAGATTGCTGTAATATGTGGATTAAATAAAAACTTAAAAGCTAAAATTGAAGAAATTGCTGATGATAATGTCTTTATATATGGACATGTGGATAATGTACATGAATTTATGGAGGCGGCAGATGTACTCGTAACAAAAAGTGGTGGTTTAACTGTCACAGAAGCGATAACTAAAAAGTTGCCTATGATTATTTTTGACCCTATTCCAGGGCAAGAAGAGCGCAACCTTGAATATTTGCTTAAAAAGAGGATTGCCTTAAGAATCAAGGATATAGAAAAACTGGATAAAAAAGTAATAGACTTATTAGGAGATAGTAAAAAAATAAATGAAATGAAAGATCGAATGGGCGAGATTGGTATATATCATTCTGCAGATAAAGTATGTAACATTGTTATAAACAATATAAAAAAGGATGCTATAAGGGTGTAAGGAGGTTTCATTCAGTGTTGGGAGTTAAGAAATTGATTATTGCGGAAGATAGGAATGTATTTTATATTCTAAATGAAAGAATAAAATGCAAGACACTTGATAGAATAATGCCTAAAATAACGCATATTGGAGGGCCGTATTTTACGGTACTATCATGCCTTTTGCTTATTTTGTTTGGGAAAAATAGTGTGAAGATTTCTGCGCTTCAAGCATTGACGACATTGACAGGAAGCCATATGTTTGTCCAGATTTTAAAAAGGTTGTGCACAAGGCCTAGACCGTACATGGTTTTGCCAGAAGCAAATACATTTAAATGTTTACTTAGAGATTATTCTTTTCCATCTGGTCATGCAACAGCTATTTTTTCTTTAGCAGTTTCATTCTCATTTTCCTTTCCTGGATTAACCATTGTTTTTATAAGTTTAGCTATTATGGTAAGTATATCCAGGATATACATGGGCTTACACTATCCTTCAGATGTCATAATAGGTTCTACAATGGGTGTATTTTTTTCATATATTACCCATATATATGGATTAATGTTGCCGATTCTTTAGGACAAATATTTATTCTGCACAGTTAAAGCCGTCAATGTAAAAACGTATGTGATAATCGAAAAAAAATAATTCCATCTATTGTAGACCAAAAGCCCTTTTATATGGAATATTGCTTCAATAGCGGTTAGCAATAAAATCCAAACGATCAGATATAAAATATAACTTTTTTTATTCTTTGGAAGATATTGTATAAAGATCATTCCGAAAGGCGGACCTATTAGTGTTTCCATTAGAAATGACAAAACTCCATTTGGAATAGGTGCATCAATGTAATAATAGTATTTCAAAGTAAAGTCAAATATCACATCCAAAGAGAAGCCTATCGCAGATGAAAGCAGATATGCAGGTATTAGCATTTTTAATTTTTTTCTGTCTATTAAAAAAAGAGCAATAATCACTGTAAAAATTGAAAAAACAATATACCACATAACATCACCTTAATTTGTTTTGCCTTTAATCAGAAATTTTATTCATCTATATATAAATTTGATTGACTAGAAAATTTTGTAATGATAAAATTATTTGTAGGAAATAATAATTTTCCAAGAGGTGTTGTTATGGTAAATGATATAGAGAAGAAATACTTAAATGATCTTGAAGTTGTACAGCTTGCCATTGATATCGAAGATAGAGGCCATGAATTTTACACTTTGGCTTCAGAAAAGTTTTCTAATAATAAAGAAATAAAGGAATTTTTCATAGAGATGGAAAAAGAAGAGCTGGTGCATAAAACGCGTTTTGAAGAATTGTATAGAAAACTTTTGTATGAGAAGAAAGGAGACGACAGTTCATACTTCGATATAGAAGCATCTATATATTTGACGCTGCTTTACAATACATCTGTATTTCCATCAAAAGATTCAGTAAATGAAGTGCTGAAAAAAATAAACGCGTATGAAGATGCCATTGAATTAGCAATAAGGGCAGAGAAAGATTCCATAATATTTTACGATGAGATAGTGAAGGAAGCTAAGTTTGACTCTACTAAAAAAGTTGCAATAACATTATTGAATGAGGAGATAAAGCACTTCATAGATTTAAGCAATACTTCATAGATTTAAGCAATATGATAAAAGCGATATAGTATTAAGAAAATTAATCTAAAGTTTTACAGAGTCAAGATTGAAATTTTAAGATCACTCAGCGCATTTTATAAAAAATTTAGATTTATTATGGGATTTATTAGCATACAGTTGAAAAGTTTTATTGAGAAATATATAATTGATGTAAATAAAAGTATATGAGGTGTTGTTATGCTAACTGTTATTGTAGGATGTATTTTGATTTTAAGTTTTATAATAATCTTTGTAAAATTGACACATGTTGTGGGTTCGGGGATATTTAACTATATACGCAAAATACTCAGATGATATTTCTTATTCAATTCTATCAATAAAAATGCACCCTTGAATATTAGACCTTTTGTCTAAATCTTGGGTGCATTTCATTTTTGTTTTTCAAAGTTTTATAAAATTTTAAAATTAAAAGGAATTTTTATATGTTTGTAGAAAATATATTAAGAAATGTTATTAGATAAATAATAAAATTTTAATGAAGGTGTTGGTATTTATGAGTAATATATTGACCATTAAAAAAGAAATTGCTGAATCACATGGGGAATCATTACTTATAAATGTTAATCCAAATAAGAAAATTTTTAATAAAGTAATTAGTACTGAAAAGCTAATAAATATGAAAAAAGAAAACAGTTTTTTATTGTCATTGCTTAATAGTCTTATAGATAAAAGTCTAAGGTATAAATGTCTTCTCTTGGAAGGATACTTTTTTATTCTGTGTGATAAAAATGGCTATATAATCAAACTTATCTGCGATGATAAACTTAATAATTATTTCAACACATTGCATTTTGCAGAAGGTAGTAGCTTAAAGCTTGAGGATTGTGGCACAAATGCAATTAGTATGGCTATGAAATATAAAAATCAGATTGAATTATGCGGTAAAGATCATTATTGTAAATTATTCAAAGATTGGTATTGTACTGCTATACCAATAATTGATTATTATTGTGGAGAAGTAGTCGCATATCTTGATGTATCGCGGATTAATGTTCCAAGTATTAAAGATCAAAGTGCTATTCTTAAAAATATAGCTATCTATATTGAAGAATATTTAGCATATAAAAGCAAAAATCTATCAATAATAAGTTCTAAACTTGATGATATGGACAAGTCAATTTTATCATCTTTAGTACGTAATGGGGTAAGAAAATTAGTAACATCAGAAATAGGCATATCAGATCGAACGTTGAGAAAACATTTAAATAAACTTAGCAATTTATTTAACGTAGATAATGATTTAGAAATAGTTAGAGCTGCTATAAAAATCGGAATTATAGATATTGATGGAAATATATTGTAAAATTTTTCTAGATATTAAAATATTGATATGCCGAAAACCGGAACCATTTTAACAAAATTTAACAAAAAATATTCCGAATTTAGAAACTTCACAAATCTTAGATTAAGACCTATAGTAATGTCAAATAAATCAATTTGCTATAACATTTATCATGGTATATTTTAAAATTGACAAAAAACGGCCGTTTGGAGTCAGCAAAGGAGGATATTAATATGTTTAAAAAAGTATTATCGTCGGTTGTAGTGTGTCTCTTTGTAATACTTTTGACATCTCAAGCTTTTGCTTCTCAAATAACTTTCGAACAAATACCAGCCCTAAAAATGCTTAATTCTAAAACTGTTTTTACTACAAGCGGTACTTTTGAAGCAAGTTATATTGCTCCATATACAATAATTTCTACACCATTAGGTTATGCAGAATTTCTTGAAGAAGGTTGTACTGACAGTGCTGATCCAAATGGTCCTGGCGCAGTTTCGGCATTACAAAGCGACTTAAACGCAATTAGAGGAGCAAATATTAGCATATCTGTAGATGGAATATATGGTCCAGAAACTGTACAAGCTGTTAAGACATTTCAACAATATGTTAAAAATAAATATGGTTGTTCTACAATGTCTATAGATGGTATCGCTGGTACTCAAACATGGACAGCTATATATGCTATTCAAGATGGAATTAATCCCCATACCTATATTCCATAGTGATTAATCTTAAATCTGTTAGAATCATGACCATCTGTTTTACGGATGGTCATGATTTACTCTTTTCCAATTACATAATTCTCTAAAAGTCGCTTTTGTTTCCAATCATTTACTCTGTAGAACTTTTTTCTATCTTTTGGAGCAAATATTATATAATATTTATAATTCTATTTATTATGTGATAAACCAATAAATATCATTATTCACGCTAATAACCATTAGTAATTTTTAATTTGTTATTAACAGATCATAAGTTTATTTTATCACTAAAGGTTATTTTTGTGGAGCGCATTGCTAAAGTTTTGTTGAATCCATGGTTTGATCAGAGTTTTTTATACACAAAAAATGTTTAAACTATTTAATTGCCACTTGTTTAGCTAAGTAATAGTTAAGTTTAGCAATGCGTAAATCATCTCTTTTACATATTGTATTAGATGTTTATAACTTCTGTTTTTCGTAAAATTATTTTAACCATAATAATTACTTACTTGGCATAAAAAATTGTTGGGACCATTCTTTCACCAAGTGGATTTATTGGATTATTTATTACTTTTCCTTTGTAATAGAGTGTTGTTGAAGAACCACCATCAAGATTTGCGGCATTAACCGCCCCATAATCTAGCATTATATTCTGAACATCTTTTAAAGTTGCACCAGTTAAACCTCTAATAAACGTTCCATCAATTACTAAGAATATTACTGTACCATCTTTTTTTTGTCCTATAGCTGTTCTTGATGTTGAACCCCATCCACCATCGCCTTTTTTAATCATAGGTTCTCCATTAATAATAAGTGCAGGTCTAAAACTAACTCCTTCTTTTATTCCAGCATTTTTTATTTCATCTAAGGTGTATTTACCAACAAGTAATTTACCATCATCGGTAAATCCTATAAGATCTATTTTACCATCTGTACTATATGCATTATCATATAAAATTTTCCCATTATGAATAATAATGCCGCCTGGTATTCCACCACTGCCTGTCCATGCTCCATTTACATATCCGATAAAACCGCCTGCATTAATTGCAACTACAGCATTATTTTCTTTAGCAATCGTACTTACTGTTTCACCTTCTTTAGGCAATTTGCTTGATATACCAACTTGTATTCTTGTTGGATCATGTATTAATATTACTTTGCCTTTAAATCTATTGCTTGATATGTCGTATACTTCAATTGTGTTATCATGAGAATTTGCAAAATTTAATATATTTTTATTGCTACTTCCTGTAGCGATATTATTAGAATTTTTCATGATTTCATCTATTTTACTCTGAGGCAAGAATAATGTAACTATATATTTATGACTAAAAGTTGTCATTGCAGATGTAACTAAAGTATTTCTTATATTTGCGAATGGTCCATAAAATATCAATACAGGAATAACAATAATTGATAATATGAATTCAAAAACCAAATATACAATAATTCTTTTCGTCAAAATCATATTTCTCATAAATAACTCTCATTCCTTTCATTTATAAACGGCATTTATTTTTGCTTTAAGTTTTTCGGGTGTCTCATGTCCTACATGGTAGTTATCCATAGTATCCTCTGTAATATATTAGCATAAATAATATTCAGGTATCAACAGGAATTTAAAAAATTTTCAAAAAATATGTTGACTTTATAGGTAAACCTCATTATATTAAATAACATAGTATTGCATATTATTTGATAAAAGCATTGTCATGTATTGTAAAAAATCTTATTTTAGCTTAATATATATTTGTAATTATATAGTGTCGCTTTAAACATTTGTTTGATACAATTATTAATAACAAAAGTTATATTGATTGGGATGGTAGTTATGATTCAGTTAACTGATGCGGAAATTAAAAACAGGTGTGAAAATGATAGCGTCTATAGAAAAGGTCTTGAGTATTACTTGTCAGGTAGGATACACAATTTTACGTATAATAAAGCTGGTACTGTATTTCAAGCTTTTGTGATGGGTACATCTTTGTACAGAGTGATGATACAAAAGTATCATGGTGAACTGTACACAAGCTGTACATGCCCTGCAAAGGCAAGGTTTGATGGCGATTGCAAACATATTGCGGCAGTTTTAATGTATATAAAGAATAATCAAGCTGAGATAGAGGATAGTCTAAAAAATAAGGTTGCTTATGATTTATTCGAAGAATTTGAAAAAAGAGAATACATACCTGATGAATTAAAGCAGCCTGTCAACATAGAGGTTACATTAGAATCTTATCAAATGAATACATCTTTAAGCCTTAGAATGGGCATTGACAAATTGTACGTAGTTAAAAGCATAAAGAAGTTTTTTGACGATATTGATGAAGGAATGGTCGTTGAATTTGGCAAAGGATTTTCATTTGATCCAAGCGTAAATACTTTTAAAGAAGAAGATATGAAGCTTATAAGGTTTTTGAGGGAGATATACGAGATTGACAAAATCAATACTGAAAATTCTTATTACAGAGTTGATTCAGTTATTTCCGGAAAGTGTGTAAGGCTTACGCCATCGAATTTGGAAAAATTTATTGAAGTGATGAGAGGAAGTCGCTTTAATTTAGTTTTGGATGGTAAAACCTATTACGATGTAGATGTAGTTTTTGATGATCTTCCTATCAGCTTTAAACTTGAGAAAGGAAATAACGACAAAAACATTAGACTTACCGTTGAGGGAATTGAAAAAGTAAAGGCGTTAGACAGCAGAGGTAATTTTTTTGTGTATGATGGGAAAATATACAAGATCTCTGACAAGCAGCGTTTTGCTTTAGCGCCATTTTATAATGTGTATATCACTAACAATACAAATAGCGTTGTATTTACTGAGAAGGATAAGCAGAAGTTTGCAGAAGTAATACTTCCGAATATGGATAAAGCAGGGAACGTCGTGATCGACGACGACGTGAAATCGGAATTTTACAGTGAACCACTTGTTACGAAGATTTACCTTGATAAAGAAGGAGAAAGAATAACTGCTGATATAAATTTTACTTATGGCGAGTATAACATAAATCTATATGATGATACAAAGACGAAGATAAATCATGACTGCATTTTAGTTAGGGACGAAGCTGCAGAAAAACGCATATTGGATATCTTTGAAAAGTGTGAATTTAAGGTAAAAGATAAATCGGTTTACTTAGACGATGAAGACTCCATATTTAACTTTGTATCAAATTATTTGCCAGTGCTTCAAAAATACGCTGATGTGTACTATTCTGAATCATTTAAAAGGATGAAATTCTACAAAAGATCGTATAGCAGCAGCATTAGGATTCAAGACGATGATTTATTGGGATTTAGCTTTTCTATTGATGATATAGATAGAGATCTCATTCCAAAGATATTTGATTCGATAAAAATGAAGAAGAAATTTTTCAAGCTGCCTGATGGTTCTTTTCTGCCTATTGATGATGAATTGGTGAAAATAGCAAATTTCATCGATTCATTGGACTTAAGTAGCAAAGATTTAAAGAAAGAAATTGTAAAGATTCCAAAATACAAAGCCCTTTATATTGATGAAAAACTTGAAAGTGATCGATTAAAGATTGATAAGGATGAAAAATTAGATAGTTTAGTCAAAGCCATAAAAAATCCAATGGATACTGAATTTGAAGTGCCTAAGAAGTTAAATGGTGTCCTGAGAAAATATCAGGAAGTCGGGTTTAAATGGCTTAAAACATTGTCATCGTATGGTTTTGGTGGAATACTGGCAGATGACATGGGATTAGGAAAGACGATACAGACTATAGCATTTTTGCTGGATGAAAAAGAAAAGCATAAAGAACCTGCAATAGTCATTTGTCCGACAACTCTTATCTACAATTGGGAAAGTGAAATACAAAAGTTTGCGCCATCTCTAAAGACTTTAGTGGTATCTGGCAGCAAAAGTGAAAGAGGAAGTCTTATTAAAAGTGTAGAGGAATCTGACGTCGTCATAACTTCATATCCGTTGATTAGAAGGGATATAGAAAGCTATGAAAATATTGAATTTAGCTATTGCATTTTGGATGAAGCGCAGCATATAAAAAATCCAAAGTCCCAAAATGCAGAATCTGTCAAAAGGATAAAAGCTAAAGGATATTTTGCGCTGACTGGTACACCTATAGAAAATTCTTTGACGGAATTGTGGTCTATATTTGACTTCTTAATGCCCGGATACCTTTTGTCCCACAGAAAATTTGTGGAGAAGTATGAGAAGCCAATCGTGAGATATAAAAATGAGGAGGCGCTTAACGACTTAAGCAAGCATATAAGACCATTTATATTGAGAAGGTTAAAAAAGGATGTTTTAAAAGAACTGCCACAAAAGATAGAGACGACGTCATTTGCTGAGCTTACAAAGGAGCAAAAGGAGCTTTACATGGCGTATCTGGAGAATGCAAAGACTGAAATAGCAGAGGAGATACGAAGTAAAGGCTTTGAAAGGAGCCAGATAAAGATAATAACTGCTTTAACGAGGTTAAGGCAGATATGCTGCCATCCATCAATGTTTGTAGAAAATTACAAAGGCACCAGCGGCAAGATGGAGCTTTTGATGGAACTGATTCAAGAATTGAAAGAAAGCGGACACAGGGCTCTGATTTTTTCTCAATTTACGACAGCACTTAAGCTTATAGAAGATAATTTAAAAAGAGAAAAAATTTCATACTTGTATTTGGACGGACAGACTAAGACAGAAGATAGAGGAAAATTAGTCAAAGCCTTCAACAAAGGTGACTCGGATGTCTTTTTGATTTCATTAAAGGCTGGTGGAACAGGACTAAATTTGGTAGGCGCAGACACTGTCATACACTTTGATCCGTGGTGGAATCCAGCGATAGAGGATCAAGCAACAGACAGAGCTCACAGGATTGGACAGGTTAATACAGTACAAGTCATAAAGTTAATAACGCAGGGGACAATTGAAGAAAAAATAGTAAAGCTGCAAGAGAAGAAAAAAGAGATCATAAATTCTGTCATAAACCCAGGTGAGACCTTTATAACTAAGTTGAGTGAAGAAGAAGTAAAAGAGCTTTTTGCAATGTGAGTGAAATGATTTGCAATTGCCGATTAAGGCAGTTGCTTTTTTTATGTTACAAGATTGTAATAGAAAATTAAGGAATAATTAATAAAATTTATAATTTTTAATTTTATAATAAAGATGAGACATGGGAAGTTAAGAGCATAATATGCAAAAATAACAAAATTAATTTTATGATGTGGAATATTTTTAGAAAAATTTAGCTTTTATATAAGTAGAAGGGGAAATACGGAAAATGGGAGGTAGATAATGTGATTAAATCGTTTAAAGCTTCATTAGCTGTTGTATTTTTATTACTTATGTCTGTTGTATTCTCTGGCTGTTCTGACACAGTGAAAAATAATGCTGAAGTGCCATTTGTTATTTTAAATAATGATGATGGAAGCTTTAAGGCGGATATATATTACTGGAATTTAAAAACTAATAAAATAAAAGAAACGAATGAAAACTTATATAAAATTCCACAAAATATAATAACAAATAAAGAATTATATACGATATTCCCTATAGCTTGGGATGGACAGAATCATGCAGTTTTGCCTTCTTATTTAGAAGTATCAGATAAATTCAAAAACTTTGTTAAAAAAGCGGATTTTTATTTTCAACCAAAGACGATATGGGGACAAGACGTAAAGTTGGTAAAAAGCGATGAAGAGAATAAATATAAGTTAACATTGATATATGACGGTAAGACTGACGAGAAAGAAATAACAATTCCTCTTCATACTTTTAAAGGAGAGGATGGCAAAGATTATGAAGCAACAAAATGCGGAACAGTAACGTCGGTAGTTAAGACAAGGTATGGTGCAGCAATGCTCTATCCTTGTTTCACATTAGGTGGTGGAAAATTATTTATTTTAAAATATGACAACACATCAGAAAACATCAAATGGCAAGAAGTTGGGCCTATTAAAGGAAACGAGCTATCACCTAGTTTTCCGCCATTGGCTAATCACACAGCTACTATCGGAGATAATTTTATCATAAGAACTCAGACTAATCCTATAGAAGTGTATACCGAAAAAGTAGGGTATAAGATTATAAATAACATATCTGATCTTCGGAAGAAATACGCAACTGAAACATTAAATAGTGAATTTCCTGAATATATAGATATTTTAGGAAGCTATAATGATATTTTGCTTATAGGTATACCATTGCATAAAAATGAAGGGACAGAATTGTATATATTTGCTGTGAAGGATGATAAACTTATAGGGATTATGCACAGAACGATAAATGATATTGAAATGATTGATACGGCAGGAAATGTTGTATCAAAATATAAT
Organism: Thermoanaerobacterium sp. CMT5567-10; assembly: GCF_030534315.2. Lineage (NCBI taxonomy): Bacteria > Bacillati > Bacillota > Clostridia > Thermoanaerobacterales > Thermoanaerobacteraceae > Thermoanaerobacterium > Thermoanaerobacterium sp. CMT5567-10. The sequence continues at coordinate 1,423,311 of NZ_CP130558.2, read as the reverse complement.
GTACCAAAAGCAAAAGCTTTGATCGGTGAAAATGATGTCTATTTTCCAAATGTGAATGGTATGGATTGATTGCCTTATCTAGGAGGCTAATATGAATAAAGTAAAAATATGTTTATTAATCATCATAATCTTAATAATTGGTGGCTGTAGTATTAAAAGTACAAAGACAGACTCAGATGATAAAAATGCAGTTATTGCTAAAACAAATGCTAATATACTTGATGAGCTAGAGGCTAAAAAAACCTCATCAATCGAAAATGCACATCCAATAGCTGTGCTTGATGATGGCAGAAAAGTGTTTTTGCAGGTCAATCCTGAAGTAGACAACAGCATTTTTGTCACTTCAATCGATGGCTCAATAGTGCTTAAAATTAATGCTGAAATTTCTAAAAATATTTATGATGCAAAAGTCATGGGAAATTGGATCGTGTATGTTGAATCCAGCAACGATATGACAAAAAGCGATTGGGCTTTGTATGCCAAGAATATAGATGACAATCGTCGCATAGAAATTGATAAGGGAAAAGTTGTAAATGCAAAAGTAAAAACGCCTACTTTGCTAGGAGCGCTGATATCTGCATCAAACGGCAAAATTGTCTGGACAGCTTTTGAAAAAGATGAGGAATCTGTTAATGCAATTGTCAAATTATACGATATTGAAAACAATACTTATAAAATCATTGATAGATTAAATGTTGAAGATGGAGAATTTGGACAGCCAGGGTTGGATGGGGATTGGATTGTATATGATATTGGAAAAATCGATATGAAAGCACTGGCGAGAAATGGGAAATTGGTCCTTGTAAATCTTAAGAATAACGAGAAAAGAATATTAGATGAAGGATTAAGAGTTAGCGGTGCATCAATTAAATATCCATATGTAGTATGGAATTCAGGCGATTCTATTCTAAAATTATACAATATAAAGACAAAAGAAGAAAAAACTATTGTAAATTGGGGTATGACAGGCGTTTGGAATAGCTCACTTAATGATAAGTTTATTTCATGGAATACAAACGGTGATGGTTTATACATTTACTCTATAAAAAAAGGAGAGACATTGAAGTTAAAAGATTCAGGTATTACAAGCGGTGGTAATATTTCAGGCAATATACTGTGGTGGTACGTCAAAGGAGAAAAGTGCAAATCAGAGTGGATTACTTTAGATTGAATGAAATTACTAAATGCTTTTTAAGCATATTGGAGTGAGATTTATGATAAAAATTACTAGTACATGTAAATATATACCTTATAAAATTATGTTTGCGCTTTTTATAATTGTAATGCTATTGTCACAGCTATCAAATATGGCATCAGCAAGTGAAAGTTTTGTTACTTTAGACATCAGCAAAGGAAGCATTGTTATAACTTCTACAGGTTATTCACAAAATAGCAGCAAAGAAATTCCATATACCGGGAAATACATTTTGACAGGATCTATAACAAAAAATCAGTTGATTTAAGTGAATTTGCAGATGCAAATATAATTTCCGACTGGGCTAAACCATCTCTACAGTGGGCCGTGTCTATTGGCATTATTAAAGGCAATAGATCAGGTAAATTAAATCCACTTGATTATATTACCAGAGCTGAAGTAGCAGCGATTTTAATGCGCTTTACCGAAAATTACATTTAGCATATACACACATATACGAGAATACAATGGACTACCGAAGGAGGACACGCTATGGTTATTAAAGGTTATGATACCAGCACAAACTATGTTATTTATAACGATCCTTGGGATGGATACGGACACGGCGCAACTTACTCATATGATGTAAGTAACAGTAGCTGGTATTGGACAGATTCTTTGTTTTGGGAATAATATGAATAGGAGGAGGTGAATTATTTTGAAAAAGGTTCTTATTTTTGTTGTGATTGTTATGTTGATATTAATATCAACTTTTCCAGCTTTTGCAGCTACTCCAATAAATACTCTGGTTCAACAACAATTAGATCTAGCTAAAGAAAAAGATCAGGTAGAGGGTGCAATTAGCGATAGCCAGTCAAATCCTAAAAAATTTTTAGTCGATAACAAACATGAGCTGGGACGCAAAGAGTTGATGGATGTAAGTAATCCTGACGATTTAATATACGGTAAAGCATATAAAGTGTATATTGCTAATAAAGAAGTTGTTCAAGATCTAATAGAAGGGAAAAATATTTCTAATGCTCTGTTAAATGCACCTTATGAGTGGGAAGTGCCTGTAAAATTTAATAATAAAAGTGTAGCGTCAATTACCGTATCTTTTTTGGACAATAGATGGAATGTTGGTGAAATTGGCGGCTATCTTTCGCCTGATTCCATTGATTTTGTAAGTAACCCTGATGGTATAACTTCATATCTTGATAACAATAATTTAAAAGAGGCAAAAACATTTATCCATTTCAGAGTACCTTCGTTGCATTCCGATTTTCTTTATATTGAAGCAAATAGTGGAGAATATTTTATCCCTATTATTCACGGCGAAGGTAAAAGTGAGCTTTATGGTCTTAAAGACAAAAAAATATATACAAAAGATGAGATAATTTCCGCTATTGGTCCTACTCTTAAAGCTGGTTTGAAAGATACGGGAATGACAACAGGCCGCCCGTCGGTTAATGGGAAATATTTTGGCAATCAAGTATACTATTTAATTGCGTTGATAATTTTTATTGCCTTTATAACAATTTTTTACTTTGTTAAATCAAAACGAAAATACAGTTATAAGTAAATAAGCGAATCTAAGGTGAAATATTAAATTCTATGTTAGACACCAATCAAAAATAGTTGGTGTCTTTTATTTTTTATTTTGCATATGCAATCAGGATGTAGGTGTTTATCTGGCAAGTTTGGGGAATTAGTAAAATTTTTATGCTAATTATGTTACAAGATTGTAATAGGAAATTAAGGAATAATTAATAAAATTTATAATTTTTAATTTTATAATAGAGGTGAGACATGGGAGGTTAAGAGTATGGGAGAGAGCGATGTAGAATTTGCATTCATTAAGTTTATTGAAAAGTCTATTAATTATGAAACAGTAAAAGCAATAAAAAAATACAATAGCATTAAAAAGAAAGAGCTCTTAACATTAGATTTAGCAGATTACAATGGCAATATTGAAAATGATGGGAAAATTATTGACAGTACGATATGCGATAATGTGTTAATTGAAGATGAAATAATAGATAGATTAATGATTTCAAAATGTAAGGAACTACTGGAAGTAGAAGAATTTAATGTTGTAACGCTAAATATAATACAGGATATACCACAAAAAGAGGTAGCTAAAATGTTAAATAAATCACAATCATCTATAAGCAAGATTAAGAAAAAAGCCCTTAAGAAAATAAAAAAGTTTCTGGAGGATTCTTGAAAGTATGTGTAAAGATAAAAGCCTTTTTGAAATTATTCTAAAGGCTAAAGAAGGGGATAAAGATGCTATGCAAGAGATAATATTGCGATTTCAGCCTCTTATAAAGAAAAACATGAGAAATATTGATATGGACATAAAAGATGATATAAGTCAGGATATTGTTGAGGTAATAATAAAAGCGATCAAGAAATTTGATATAAAATGAAGCATAATATGCAAAATGATAAGAATTATTTTTATGATGTGGAATATTTTTAGAAAAATTTAGCTTTTATATAAGTAGAAGGGGATACAGAAGATGGAGGTGAGGAAAGAGATTATGAAATATTCCCCTAAAATGTGAGGGAGGATTGGATTTAAATGAAAAGGTTAGTATCGCTCATTTTATGCTTATCTTTAGCTTTATCTGTGACAATCGCTTATGCAGATCTTTCTACTAATGAGCAATCAATAGGTGAAGTAACAGCTGAATCAAAAAAACTCTCTGATCAAAAAATAGCTGAAATGGCAAAGCGATTAGAAGTGTTAAACAAAAAAGTTTCGAATGGACAAGTAAATCCTATGAGTGATCCACAAATACCACCAAGCAAAATATTAAGTACTTCTGGATATATTGCACAGCCTGATAATAGTACATGTGGACCTACTTCTGCTCATAATCTGCTCTTAAGCTGGGGTAAAAATATATCTATAGATACATTAAAGAAAGATTTGGGATATAATGGTCAAACTCCTTTTGGAGATGCATGGAAAACGACGCTTAATAATTATACAAATTCAACTTATTATGTAGTTACTTGGAGCCCTAGTCAGACAACAATTTGGAATGCTTTCGTTGGGGACACAATTGATGGACACCCATTTATATTAGATACACATATGTCATCTGAAAATGGTTATCTTGAAGGTTATTCTGGATCAACATGGTGGCATTATGTAACAGGAATTGGATATAGTGGCTATAATTTAAATTCAGACAATAGTAAATATGGAGTATACTTTGATCCGTATGATGGACGTGTGGGTACTTTTGGCCAGCATTCTTTGGAACTGCCCAAATGGGTAAAATTAGTATCAGAAAGAGGAATAGTTTGGTGATTTCATGGTATTCCTTAAGTGTTTACTTAAGGAATACCATAATCTATATAGATAAAAGTTACTTTGTCTAGGAGGCTATTATGAATAAAGTGAAACTATGTTTATTAATTATCGTAATCTTAATAATTGGTGGCTGTAGTATTAATAGTACAAGTACAGACTTAAGCAATGAGAATATAATTATTGATAAAACAAATGGTAATATACTTGATGAGTTAGAAGCTAAAAAAACCTCATCGATTGAAAATGCACATCCAATAGCTGTGCTTGATGATGGCAGAAAAGTGTTTTTGCAGGTTAATCCTGAAGTAGACAACAGTATTTTTGTCACTTCAATCGATGGCTCAATAGTGCTTAAAATTAATGCTGAAATTTCTAAAAATATTTATGATGCAAAAGTCATGGGAAATTGGATCGTGTATGTTGAATCCAGCAACGATATGACAAAAAGCGATTGGGCTTTGTATGCCAAGAATATAGATGACAATCGTCGCATAGAAATTGATAAGGGAAAAGTTGTAAATGCAAAAGTAAAAACGCCTACTTTGCTAGGAGCGCTGATATCTGCATCAAACGGCAAAATTGTCTGGACAGCTTTTGAAAAAGATGAGGAATCTGTTAATGCAATTGTCAAATTATACGATATTGAAAACAATACTTATAAAATCATTGATAGATTAAATGTTGAAGATGGAGAATTTGGACAGCCAGGGTTGGATGGGGATTGGATTGTATATGATATTGGAAAAATCGATATGAAAGCACTGGCGAGAAATGGGAAATTGGTCCTTGTAAATCTTAAGAATAACGAGAAAAGAATATTAGATGAAGGATTAAGAGTTAGCGGTGCATCAATTAAATATCCATATGTAGTATGGAATTCAGGCGATTCTATTCTAAAATTATACAATATAAAGACAAAAGAAGAAAAAACTATTGTAAATTGGGGTATGACAGGCGTTTGGAATAGCTCACTTAATGATAAGTTTATTTCATGGAATACAAACGGTGATGGTTTATACATTTACTCTATAAAAAAAGGAGAGACATTGAAGTTAAAAGATTCAGGTATTACAAGCGGTGGTAATATTTCAGGCAATATACTGTGGTGGTACGTCAAAGGAGAAAAGTGCAAATCAGAGTGGATTACTTTAGATTGAATGAAATTACTGAATGCTTTTTAATCATATTGGAGGTGAGGTATGGGAGGTTAAGAGCATAATATGCAAAGATGATAAAAATAATTTTTATGATGTGGAATATTTTTAGAAAAATTTAGCTTTTATATAAGTAGAAGGGGAAATACAGAAGATGGAGGTGAAAAAAGATTATGAAATATTCCCCAAAAATATTAAGGAGGGAGATCTTTTATGAAACATCTAATAAGATTAACAGCAGTACTGCTTATAACAACATTTTTAATAGGTATAGTGATTACAGGGTTTACTTCAATACCGAAAGCAAGCGCAAAAGAATCGGTTAGTTTGAGCAATACAACAAATTTTGATGACCCTATTGCAGTAATTAAAGGGATGATTCAAGCAATTAACGATCAAGATCCTTATGAGTATATGAACTATTTTACCAATTCTAATCGCACAGTCATGACACAATTTCTTTCAAGTAATAAATCAGAATCATTCTTTAAAGAGAAAGAGGCTAAGTTGATTCAAATTAAAGAGCTTCCAAAGGAAGTAGGTGTAGTAGCTGCAGGTATTTCATCTGGAGAAAACTTAAATTTGGATGATACACGTGTTTTTTATGCCGAAATTAACTTTAAAGTGGATAAAGAAGATAAATGGCTATATAATGGTACAAACCATCGTGTTATTGTCGTTACAAAAGAAGATGGAAGCTGGAAAATAGTAAGGCTATCAGTCCCATCTATAGAATACTTAAAAGATACCGGCAATGGATTTAATTCAGATGACGAAAATATTGCTGCTAAAATCGAAAGTGCTCTTGATAAAAAAGGACAAATAATGAATATGAAAGGTGCGGTTATTGATAATATTGCTGCAAGTGAAAAACAGCTAAAAAATGAAAAATAGTTTTAATAAAAACAGCAGTTCAAGCTTAAGCTACAGCTGTAAAAATGTATGGCTGGTACCATGTGAATCATCCAAAATGGAACTTTCGTATAATTAGGGGATTATTTGAATGGTATCTGTTGTAAAAATATCAGAAGTAATAGTCGCTTACAGTTAACATTCCTAAATTATTATGACATTTCTAAAATAAATTACATGATATTTTATTTAAATTGGAGGAAAAGGAAAATAATTAATTCAAATAAGGAGAGATCTGAATGAAAAGAATTTTAGTTACTATTATAATGTGCACTATTTTGGTTTTTTCATCAACTATTGGCTTTGCAAATGTTGGTGATAATAAACTGAATAGTGTTTCTGCAATTGTGAATAAAAATGATGCGAAAAAGATTGCAGCAAATCATGTTATTAGAGAAAAGCATAATGCTGAATTTAAAGACTGGATTAATGGTGAAGTAGACGATGGAACAGAATTAGTCGATTTTAATAATAATGTTATTGCTTATCTTTTTAATGTATATGACAAGACTGCATTATTAGGCTATATTATAGTAAGCGCTAATAAAAATATGCCGCCTATTTTAGAATATTCCCGAGCTAGTTCACCATATAGTATTGGCTTATCCAAGATAAAACAAAATCTTCAAAGAAATGAAACACTCAAAAAAACGACTTATGTATATTTTTTCCCTAATACATATATGATAAAATTTATTATAAATAGAAACAATTATGATCAAGAGGAAGAATTATTTGATATTAGAAATTATAAAAAAATTATTTATAAAGACATAAATCAAAGTACAATAAACTCCTCAGATATTAACTTAGATGTTAATAATGTGAAAACATGGAACAAATTATTTGATTTTAATCCAATGAATAGTGGAACAATAACTACGAAGAAAATAAGTGGTGTTCCAGATTTGACTTGGTATAAAGGCTGTGCTCCTACATCAGCAGCTAACTTGATTTATTATTGGGATGCTCATGGATATCCTAACCTTGTTATTAATGAAACTACTAATCAAGTAATAGAAAAATTGGCAATGAATATGGGAACAGATAGTAATGGTTCTACTAATGTTTTATTTATTATGTCTGGTACTATTCAATATATAAAATCAAAAGGATATACAAATTTTGATGGTTATGATTTAAATCCTCCTAGCTATTATGATGTAAGGAATGAAATAAATAATTCAAGACCCCTATTATTATCGGTAATAGGACATCCAACTTATGAAAATCATACAATGGCATGTGTTGGATATGAATACGTAACAGAACTTGGAGAAATAACAGAAGAATATGTAATAGTACATGATACATGGAGTGAAACTCCTACAGATGTGTATATTGCATTTGATGGGACTTTCAAATATGCACATATATTTATTCCATAAAAAGGTGATATTTATGATATCAAAAAAATGGATAATAACCATGTTACTTATATTGGCTCTCACAGGATGTTCAAATCTAGAAAAACAAGGAGATGTGGTAGGTGGAATATCAGATAAAGAGGCTTTGAAAGTAGCTAAAGAAAAAGCGGAAATTACTAAAGTAAAATCAGAAGAGCTTAAAAATTTAGAAGTTGATCTGGACAAATTTTTCGATGATCCAAAACTTATGGAAAAATCTCCTTGCCCCGTTTACTGGATAATAAAAGGTGTTGATAAAAAAGGGAAATCCTTAACTGTATATGTAAATTATAAAAAACCCGACATTTATTATATTAAAAATAAAAAATAGACTAGATAGACAAGGGATGGAGCGGAACTCTGTCTAGTTGATGTATTTGTCATGGCGTTTACCATGACTTTTTATTTCATAACTTTCGTTTCATAATCCTTGAAATTCATTTCATTTTGTTTATAAGATATGCTATTTCTCTGTTTCTTTATGTTATATCTCGAAATGTTATTGTTACTATCTTTTGACAATCTTTTTGAATTATCACTTAATATTTCTTTTGATATTTGTCTTCATATATGCTTCGATCAAGTTTATGAAGTACTTCTGTGCAGATTTCTCTCCCAAAAGAATTAAAAAGTTTTTTAGTTCCGATTCTTCAAATTCTGGATTGGTAAATTTACCATTCAATAATTCGATTATTTTTTCTACGACAAGCAGTAATTCTTGCATTATATGTTGAATTATTTTCATATAACCTTAATTGATTTTTGATGCTACAAACTCGAACGTTATATATTTTTACAGCTATAAAAATATATACAAAGTTGTCTTATCTTGATCCGGATTAAGAAGGTTGAATTTATTTCAGTCTTTTTTACTACTACTTTCTCCGGCTCCTTATGACTAAAGCAAGTCCCAATAAGATTATCATGATTGAGATTATCAAGTTTGGATTTAGCCAAACGATGGAAAATTGGTTGTACAAAATGGACACATAACTTAATATTACAGCGGCAGTTATGACCATGACTAAGCCCATTAGCACAAAATCTCTGTTTACAATGTAAAGCTGAAGAAGACCTATTGCAACAGATAGAATGTATAGAGGCCATGTGTATTCAGAGTAAATCCAGTTTGTAAAGATGTCAAAGTAAAAAATGATGCCCATTGATGTAAGTATTCCGCCTGGAACTAAGATTTCAGGATTTTTTCTTTGCTTTAAGTAGCTTACTTCCATCATTATTCCTGGTATCAATATAAAAAGAGGCCATAGAGTAGACATATCTAATGTTATTCCGTATCTTGATAAAAAGCCAAGGTTGTCGTTAAGGTATATAAGTCCAAGCAATATAAGTACGATTCCGATTATTTTCTTTCCCATGATTAAACCTCCTAAAAAGTTTTAGCCTTTATATTTATATTTTACTATAAATGGATGAAAATTTAACTATTTTTTTTGCGAAAAATACTTGAAAAAATTTCAGAAGGTGATATAATAATAAAAACGACGAATAAATATAAAAATCAAATACTATTTATACATAATTTCACATTATTTTTTTAATGTTTAATGCATAAATATAAATCAAAATTAATATATATAAATGTTAGAGGTGGAACTCAATGGTGAGGGTTGGCATATTAGGAGCTACAGGCTATACAGGTGTAGAACTCATTCGAATCTTATCAAATCACGAAGATGTCCAGATAAAGTACTTATCATCTCAAAACTTCAATGGCAAAAAAATTGAAGATGTGTATCCTTCTTTAAAAGGATTTTGTAAAGTAGAGCTTCAGGAACTTAATATTGATGACATTGTTGAAAATTGCGATGTGGTATTTACAGCACTTCCATCTGGATATGCAATGAATATAGCTGAAAAATTATGCAAAAGTGGAGTGAAACTTATTGACCTTGGTGCGGATTTTAGATTTGATGATTTTAAGATTTACAAAAAGTGGTATGGGGCAGATAGCGATGATTACGACAGTGTAAGTAGAGTTTATGGGCTTCCAGAGATTCACAGACATGAGATTAAAAATGCGATGGTTGTGGGAAATCCGGGATGTTATCCTACATCTGTCATTCTGGGATTGGCACCTGCTTTAAAAGGCGGAATAATAGAAAGTCATATAATAATTGATTCTAAATCTGGCGTATCTGGTGCAGGTCATAGTCCAAAGCAAGGCAATATGTACGCAGAGTGTAATGAAAGCATAAAACCTTACAATGTAGCAAAACACAGGCACATACCTGAAATAGAGCAAGAGCTTTCAAATTTGAATTGCCAAGATACAAATGTCGTTTTTACACCACATTTGACGCCAATGACAAGAGGAATTTTAAGTACCATGTACTGTAAATTGAAAAAAGATATTTCAATAGAAAGTATTCACGAAATATACAGTGAGTTTTATAAAGATGAATACTTTGTGAAAATATTGGATATTGGTGAATACCCATCTACAAAAAGCGTATATGGATCAAACTTTTGTCACATAGGACTTGAGTGTGATAAACATTCTAATACATTGATAATAATGTCTGTCATTGATAATTTGGTAAAAGGTGCATCTGGGCAGGCTGTTCAAAACATGAATATAATGTTTGGCATCGATGAGAATAAAGGGTTAAAAATGGTGCCAGTTTTCCCATAAAGATAAGCTGAGGAGGATTTGATAATGGAGGATTTTGAGGTAATTGAAGGAAATGTCACATCTCCTAAAGGCTTTTTAGCATCAGGTGTATTTGCAGGCATAAAAAAAGCGAAAAAAGATTTTGCCATAATATACTCTGAGAAAAAGGCGAATGCTGCAGCAGCATTTACAACTAATAAGGTGAAAGCGGCGCCAGTAATTTTAGACATGGAGAAAATAAAAAATGGTGAAGCGCAAGCAATAGTCGCAAATAGTGGCAATGCTAATGCCTGTACGGGGAAAAAAGGATATGAAGATGCCTCATCTATGGCTTTTATGGCAGCAGAGAAGCTTAACATAGATAAAGACGATGTGCTTGTCTGCTCAACAGGTGTTATTGGTGTGACGCTTCCTATGGATAAAATTGTTAAAGGAATAGAGTTGGCTGTTCAAAGTCTATCAAGAGATGGTGGAAAAGAAGCTGCAGAAGCGATTCTTACCACAGATACGTTTGCCAAAGAAGTGGCTGTAAAGTTCAATATAAAAGGTGTTGAAGTTAAGATAGGTGGAATTGCTAAAGGTTCTGGCATGATTTCTCCCAATATGGCTACTATGCTGTCTTTTATCACTACGGATGCTGATGTATCGAAAAGTGCTTTAAATAAAGCATTGAAAGACACTGTAAAGAGATCTTACAACATGATATCTGTCGATGGAGATATGAGCACAAATGATACTGTCATAATAATGGCGAATGGTATGGCAGGCAATCCTACAATAGAGGAAAATACACATGAGTACGAGGTTTTTTACAACGCGCTTTTATATGTAAACAAGTATTTGGCAAAGCAAATAGCCAAAGATGGCGAAGGTGCTACTAAGTTCATGGAAGTAAGTGTAGTCAATGCCCCTACGGAAGATGATGCAATTCTAGCTGCCAAGTCTGTTGTCAACTCAAATTTGGTTAAGACAGCTATATTTGGTGAAGATGCCAACTGGGGAAGGATCATTGCGGCTGTAGGATACTCAGGAGCCGATTTTTCGCCAGCTACCGTTGATATATATTTGAAAAGCAATAAAGGACACATAAAAGTTTGTGAATATGGAGGTTATGTTCCATTTAGTGAAGACAAAGCGAAAGAGATTTTAAGCGAAAAAGAAATTTCGATTATTATAGATCTAAATGCCGGAAAATATGATGCTTTAGCGTGGGGCTGCGATTTAAGCTACGATTATGTGAAGATAAACGGGAGCTACAGGACATGATAAAGAGGCAAAAATACGGCGATGAAATCGCTAAAGCTGAAATATTGATAGAAGCCCTACCCTATATTAAAAAGTTTTCCGGTGCTACTGTCGTGATAAAGTATGGCGGCAATGCCATGATAGATTGTAATATAAAGAAAATGGTCATGCAAGATATAGTTTTGTTAAAGTACGTGGGATTAAATCCAGTTATCGTACATGGCGGTGGTCCTGACATAAACAAAATGCTTGAAAGCCTAAATATAGAATCTAAATTTGTAAATGGTCTACGCGTTACGGATGAGAAGACGATGGAAGTAGTTGAGATGGTCCTTACAGGCAAGATAAATAAAGAGATAGTTTCCATGTTAAACGAAATAGGTGGTAAAGCGATAGGAATAAGTGGAAAGGATGGCAAACTTCTTGTGGCTGAAAAAGATACAACAAATGGAGATATAGGCTATGTGGGAAAGATTGAAGAAGTCAATATTGATGTAATAAAGATGATGCTTGATAAAGGATATATACCTGTTATTGCTCCATGTGCTGTAGGGAAAGATGGAAAGACTTACAATGTAAATGCTGATACAGCAGCAGGAAAAATAGCAGAAGCTTTGAAAGCAGAAAAATTTATATTGCTGACAGATGTGGAAGGTATATTGTCAGATGTAAATGATAAAAACAGCGTGATTTCAAGAATTGATGTGAATGCGGCATCAGAACTTATGACGACGGGAAAGATTACGGGTGGCATGATACCTAAACTGAAGTGCTGTATACAAGCAATAGAAAATGGAGTTAAGAGAGCGCACATAATCGATGGAAGATTGACGCATTCGCTTCTCTTAGAGATATTTACTGACGAAGGGATTGGCACCATGATTGGAAAGGAGTGTTTTGACGATGACAATCTCTGATGATAAAAAATATGTGATGAATACTTATGGACGTTATCCTATTACATTATCAAAAGGCAATGGAACAAAAGTTTGGGACACAGATGGAAATATGTACCTTGATTTTGTAGCAGGCATTGCTGTAAACGCATTTGGGCACTGTTATCCACCAATAGTAGATGCCATCAAAAGTCAAGCGGAGACTTTGATACACTGTTCAAATCTTTACTGGAATGAAAATCAGATTGAACTGGCCAAAATCATTGCGGAAAACTCGTTTGGCGATAAGGTGTTTTTCGCCAACAGCGGTGCAGAAGCTAATGAAGGTGCCATAAAGCTTGCAAGAAAATACGCATCGATTAAATACGGTGATAAAAGGTATAAGATTATCAGCGCAAAAAATTCATTTCACGGAAGGACATTTGGTGCTCTTACAGCAACAGGACAGGTGAAATATCACAAAGGCTTTGGACCATTGCTGGAAGGATTTAAGTACGTAAACTACAACGACATTGACGATATTTACAACGCTTTAGATGATGATGTATGCGCAATCATGATAGAGATTATACAAGGGGAAGGCGGCATACATGAGGGAAGTCTTGAGTATTTAAAAAAGGTTAGGGAAATATGTGATGAAAATGACATTCTCTTGATTGTAGATGAAGTACAGACAGGCATTGGACGTACTGGAAAACTCTTTGCATATCAGCACATTGGCATAGAACCGGATATTATGACGTTGGCAAAGGCATTAGGTGGTGGCGTGCCAATAGGTGCAATTGTGGCAAAGGAAAATGTGGCAGTATTTAAACCAGGTGATCATGCATCAACATTTGGAGGTAACCCGCTTGCATGTGCTGCCGGAATTGCAGTCATGAAAGAGGTTATAAAAGAAGGATTTCTTGATGATGTAGTAAAAAAAGGAGAATATTTTAAAGAAAAGCTTAATGCATTAAAAGATAGATACAAAGTCATAAAAGATGTAAGAGGAAAAGGCTTGATGATTGGATGTGAAGTGGATTTGGATGATGCAGGCGAGATAGTGTTAAATGCATTGAAGAAGGGACTTCTTATAAATTGTGTAAACCACAATGTTTTAAGGTTTGTACCTCCACTTATCGTTACTAAAGACGAACTTGATACTGCTATGATAATTCTTGATGATGTATTACATGAAATGGGGTTTTAAGATGAAAGGGTACTTGAAGCTGGAAGATGGTAGCGTTTTTGAAGGCAATATTATAAGCAAGAATTTTCAAGGCTTTGGTGAAGTTGTTTTTAATACGGGAATGACTGGATATCAGGAAATCATCACAGATCCATCTTATGCGGGGCAGATTGTCGTCATGACATATCCGCTTATTGGAAATTACGGAATCAACAAGTACGATTTTCAATCAGAAAAACCGCATATTAGAGGATATATCGTAAGGGAGTACTGCGATAGTCCCAGCAATTTCCTTTCAGACACTTCATTGCTTGATTACCTTGATAAAAATGGGATACCGGTTTTGACTGGTGTTGATACGAGAGAATTGACTAAAAAATTGAGATCAAATGGTACCATGAGAGGCATCATAACTGATGATGCCAATGCAACAGTGCCTGATATCAAAGTAGATTTACTTAAAGAAGTGTCGACTAAAAAGACGTATCACATACAAGGGGAAGGGCCAAAATTGGCATTTATAGATCTTGGCACCAAAAAGAATATCTTAAACATGTTAAAAAATGTAGGATTTGATATATACGTATTTCCTTACGATGTTTGCGTAGAAGATGTAATGGCGGTTGAACCTGAAGCTATATTCTTTTCAAATGGCCCAGGGGATCCGAAAGATGCAACTAACGCCATAAAGCTTGCGAAGTTTTTCATAGGCAAGATACCAGTTTTAGGCATCTGCTTAGGGCATCAGATTATTGCACTTGCTATGGGGTGCAACACGATAAAGATGAAATTTGGCCACAGAGGTTCAAACCAGCCTGTGAAAGACTTGATGATAGGGAAGTCATTTGTAACATCGCAAAACCACGGATATGCAGTAGAAGAAAGCTCCGTAAACAGAAACGAAATAATAGTCACACATATAAATTTAAATGACAATACAATTGAAGGAATAAGGCATAAATATTTGCCAGTATTTTCTGTTCAATATCATCCGGAGGCGTGTCCTGGTCCACATGATTCAATGTACATTTTTGATAAGTTCATGGATATAACTTGTGTTTATAGAAGGAGGTCTTATCTTGCCGAAATATGAAGGAGTGAATAAAGTGCTTGTTATAGGCTCAGGGCCTATCGTAATAGGTCAAGCTGCAGAGTTTGACTATTCCGGAACACAAGCATGTAAATCACTAAAAGAAGAAGGATTAAAAGTTATCTTGGTGAATAACAATCCTGCTACGATAATGACAGATACAGAAATCGCCGATGTGGTGTATATAGAAAATCCAGAAGTTGACGTATTGGAGGCTATCATAGAGAAAGAAAGGCCAGACGGGATTTTAGGGACAATCGGCGGTCAGACAGGGCTTAATGTAGTTGTAAAACTTAAAGAAAGTGGAATAATCGATAAGTACAATTTAAAAGTTTTAGGAACTTCCATCGAATCAATAAAAACTGCAGAAGACAGGGAATTGTTTAAGAAGAAGATGGAAGAGATAGGAGAACCTATAGCAGAAAGCACGACGGTTAATAACGTCGATGATGCGGTTAAATTTGCTGAAAAATGCGGATATCCACTGATAGTCAGACCTGCCTTTACATTAGGTGGAACTGGTGGTGGCATAGCAAACAATGTAGATGAACTGAAAGTTATAGTTGATTTAGGTTTAAAGAAAAGTATGGCACATGAAGTATTGATAGAAAAATCCCTCTACGGTTATAAAGAAATAGAATACGAGGTGATGAGGGACAGCAACGACAACTGCATAACCATATGCAATATGGAAAACTTTGATCCTGTTGGTGTCCACACAGGTGACAGTATCGTCGTGGCACCGTCACAGACATTGACAGATTACGAGTACCAGATGCTGAGGACTGCCAGTTTGAAAATCATAAAGGCATTGAAAATTGAAGGTGGCTGTAATGTTCAGTTTGCACTGGACCCTAATAGCCATCAGTACTACGTGATAGAAGTGAATCCAAGGGTTAGCCGTTCAAGTGCACTGGCGTCAAAAGCTACAGGTTATCCTATAGCGAAGATAGCTGCTAAAATAGCTGTTGGATTTACACTTGATGAGATTAAAAATCCTGTTACAGGAAAGACTACAGCTTTGTTTGAGCCGTCACTTGACTACGTTGTTACAAAGATTCCAAGATGGCCTTTTGATAAATTTTATGAGACAGACAGGAAAATTGGCACTCAGATGAAGGCCACAGGCGAGACGATGTCTATAGACAGATGCTTTGAGGCATCATTGTTAAAAGCCGTAAGGTCTTTGGAGATAAAAGCTTATGGTCTTACAAATGAAAGCATAAAAAAATTAAGCGATGAAGAAATTATAGATAACATTAAAAAGCCAAATGACATGAGGCTATTTTATATAGCTGAAGCGCTGCGACGCGGTGTCACTGTAAATTATATAAATGAAATATCAAAGATAGATAAGTGGTTTATAAATAAGCTCTTGAACTTAGTAAAGATGGAAAAAGAGATATTTATAAACGACTTGACCCACGATCTATTGAAAAGAGCAAAGCGAATGGGCTTTTCAGATAAGGAAATTGCCAGTATCAAAGGGATAGATGAGGAAGATGTTAGGGAATTAAGGAAAAACTACGGAATAGTGCCAGCATATAAGATGGTGGACACATGTGCAGCAGAATTTGAATCAGTTACACAGTATATTTATTCAACTTATGGCGAATATGATGAAGTTCCAATACACCATGATATAAAGAAAGTCATAGTTTTAGGCTCAGGTCCTATAAGAATCGGACAGGGTGTTGAATTTGATTACTGCTCTGTTAAAGCTCTCTGGGCACTAAGAAGTAAAGGAGTCAAATCAATTATAATAAATAATAATCCCGAAACAGTCAGCACGGATTTTGATACTGGCGACAGATTGTACTTTGAACCACTGACACTGGAGGATGTATTAAACATTGTTGAAAAAGAGAAGCCTCTTGGCGTCATGGTGATGTTTGGAGGGCAAACAGCTATAAATCTTGCGCAGGGATTATCTGATAACGGCGTGAATATATTAGGTACATCTTTTGAAAACATCGATGATAGTGAAGACAGAGAAAAGTTTTCTAAGCTCCTTGAAAGATTAAATATAAATCAGCCAAAAGGCGGCTATGCACTATCAGTTGGTGATGCAAAAGATGTGGCATTGACACTGGGATTTCCACTTCTTGTAAGGCCATCATACGTTATTGGCGGTCAGTCGATGGAAAAAGTAAATACCCTTCAGGAAATAATAGATTATGTTTCAAATGCCATGAAAGTATCTCCAGGAAAGCCTGTCTTAATTGACAAATACATTGAGGGAAGGGAAGTAGAGGTTGACGCGATTTCCGATGGTACTGATATATTGATTCCAGGAATAATGGAGCATATAGAAAGAGCGGGAGTTCATTCAGGTGATAGTTTCTCAATGTATCCTGCGAGAAACTTATCTGATCATGAAATATCTACAATTGTAGAATACACCAAGAAAATATCATGCGCTCTAAATGTAAAAGGGCTTATCAATATCCAATTTGTTGTTAAAGATGGTGTTGTCTACGTTCTAGAAGTAAATCCGAGGGCCTCCAGGACTGTTCCTGTTATAAGCAAGGCTACAGGAGTTCCTATGATAGATATAGCCGTAAAAATTGCTTTAGGAGATACATTGAAAAGCTTAGGCTACGAAGATGTTTTATGGCCTAAGACGACACACACAATCGTAAAAGCACCTGTATTTTCTACAGAAAAACTTACTAATGTTGAAGTTATGCTGGGACCAGAGATGAAGTCGACAGGGGAAATAATGGGCATAGACTTAAGCTATGAAGGTGCTCTTTACAAGGCGATGGCAGGAGCGAATTTAAATATACCGGCCAATGGTCGAATACTAATATCTATATCGCACAAAAATGTGGCCGAATCAATGACTATGGTAAAGAAGTATTACGATGCCGGCTATGAGATATTTGGCACATCAGGTACTGCAAGGCATTTCAATTCTATGGGCATTAATGTGAAACATGTCAATATAAAGGATGCTATAAGACTATTAAAAGAAGGATATTTTTCACTTGTAATTAATATACCGACTCATGGCAAAAAGGTAGACAACGATGGATTCATCTTAAGGCGCACAGCCTGCGAATACAGGGTTCCACTGTTTACATCACTTGATACGGCAAAGGCAGCACTTCAAGCGGTACAGAAAGTGAAGCTAAACGGTCTTAATTATCTTTCGCTTAATGAATATCACGAGTTACAGTCTAAAAATTTAAAAAAATCAGTCTTATAAAATACTAATTATTTATGAAGGGGAGATTATATTATGTTAAAAGGAGAAAAAGTAGTACTGGCGTATTCAGGCGGTCTTGATACGTCTGTCATTATACCATGGCTTAAAGAAAACTACGAATGTGAGATAATAGCGGCTTGCATAGATGTTGGTCAGGGAAATGAACTTAATAGCATAAAAGAGAAAGCACTATTAAGCGGTGCCAGCAAGATATATGTCGAAGATGTAAAAGATGAATTTGTCAAAGATTACATTTTTCCAACACTAAAGGCTGGTGCTGTATATGAAGGCAAATACCTTTTAGGCACATCATTTGCAAGGCCTCTTATTGCCAAAAAACTTGTAGAGATAGCACATAAGGAAGGTGCAAAGGCTATCGCACACGGTGCTACAGGAAAAGGCAACGATCAAGTGAGATTTGAAGTGTCCATACGAGCGCTGGACCCATCAATAGAGATAATAGCTCCGTGGAGAATATGGGACTTTAAATCCAGGGAGCAAGAAATAGACTATGCGAAAAAGAAAGGTATTCCTGTGCCTGTTACAAAAGAAAAGATATACAGCGTTGACAACAATTTATGGCACATAAGCCACGAAGGCGGAGATTTGGAGGATCCGTGGAATGAACCTAAAGGCAGCCTATATGACATTATAGTACCACCAGAAAAAGCACCAGATGAGCCGGAGTACGTTGTCTTAGAGTTTGAGAAGGGCCTACCTGTAAAAGTAAATGGAAAATCTTACAGCAGTCCAGCAAAGATGATAGAAGAGCTTAATTTGATTGCCGGAAGAAATGGAATAGGGATAGCTGATATTGTAGAAAATAGACTTGTAGGTATGAAATCCCGTGGTGTTTACGAAACACCTGCAGGAACAGTTCTTTACGCAGCCCACAAAGAATTGGAGTATCTTGTGCTGGATAAGGAAACTATGAGGTTTAAAGATATAGTAGCTCAGAAATATGCTGATCTTGTTTACAATGGATTGTGGTTTTCGACGCTTAGAGAGTCCTTAGATGCGTTTGTAGATGCGACACAGCAAAATGTTACTGGAACTGTTAGATTGAAACTTTATAAAGGCAGTATAATAAATGCGGGTTCAAAGTCACCTTATTCACTGTACAACGAGGAATTTGTAACATTTGGTGAAGATGAAGTATACAATCAGAAAGATGCAGAAGGATTTATAAACTTGTTTGGTTTGCCGCTTAAGATAAAAGCGCTTATGGAGATGAATAGAAAGGAAGGTTTCAATGAAGCTGTGGGGAGGTAGGTTTAAAGGTAGCGTTGACAAACTTATGGAGGAGTTTAATTCCTCCATTTCTTTTGATATAAGGCTTTTTAGATACGATGTTGAAGGATCAATCGCACATGCTAAGGGTTTAAACAAAGCCGGTGTCTTAAGCGATGATGAAACAAATCTCATTGTAGACGGCTTAAATGAAATACTAAAAGAAACTGATACAAATCATATACCAGATGATGAGGATGTACACACATACGTTGAAAGGCTTTTGACGGAGAAAATTGGAGATGCCGGGCGGAAGCTTCATACAGGGAGAAGCCGCAATGATCAAGTTGCAACGGATGTGAGGCTTTATTTAAGAGATGCTATTAAAGAGATAGAAAGTGATATAAGGCTTCTAATTAATACGCTTCAAAGTATAGCAGATGAATACAAAAATACAATTATGCCTGGATATACCCATTTACAAAGGGCTCAGCCTGTTACTTTCGGACATCACATGATGGCATATGTGGAGATGTTTAAAAGGGATTTATCAAGGCTTAATGATATGGTAAAAAGGGTAAATATAATGCCATTAGGTTCAGGTGCATTAGCGGGCACATCATACAATATAGACAGAAGGTACGTAGCAAAACTTCTTGGCTTTGATGACATAACACAAAACAGCCTCGACGCAGTTAGCGATAGGGATTTTGTGATAGAATTTTTAAGCTTCTCTTCAATCGTAATGATGCACCTAAGCCGCTTCTGTGAGGAAATCATACTGTGGTCCAGCAAAGAATTTGATTTTATAGAGCTTGATGATAGGTACTCAACGGGAAGCAGCATGATGCCGCAAAAGAAAAACCCTGATGCTGCAGAACTGATTCGAGGAAAGACGGGAAGGGTGTATGGAAATTTAATGACTTTGCTTACAGTTATGAAAGGACTTCCTCTTGCTTATAACAAAGATATGCAGGAAGATAAGGAAGCACTTTTTGACACTGTAGATACGTTAAAGATATGTATAGAAGTATTTACAGGCATGATTAAGACAATGCACGTAAAAAAAAGCAACATGGAAACAGCGGCTAAATACGGCTATATGAATGCTACAGATTTTGCTGACTATCTCGTATCAAAGGGGATTCCATTTAGAAAAGCACATGAGATAACAGGGAAAGTCGTATTGTACGCCATAGATAAAAATTGCGCAATTGAAGACTTATCAATTAAAGATTTAAAGTCGTTTTGCGATTCTATAGATGTAGATGTCTATAAAGCAATTGATTTGAAAAACAGTATAAAAAATAAAAAAACTATAGGCTCTCCAACTCTGGATGAAAAAGAATCTAGATAAAAAAGACGTATAGCAAAAGAGATAGGAAATATCCTATCTCTTTTACTAATCATTCAATAAAAGCTTGACTACATCGATAATGTTATTGTCTACAACTCGATAGCAGATTTCTAGTCCGCTTCGCCTGCCTTCTATTATACCGGCAGATTTCAATTTTGAAATGTGTTGTGATACTGTTGACTGAGGTAGATTTAAACATTCCTGTATCGTTGTAACATTGCACTCTCCATCTATAAGGCCTTTTACAATGCACAGTCTGTAAGGATGTGCGATTGCTTTTAATTTGTCTGCTATTTTTTCGTATTTCTTAAAATTTTTTTCAACATCTATCTTATGGTTTTCCAGTGAAGATCCCTCCATCATTGATTAGATGAAAAGCGTCGTGTCTGACTGCTCTGCTGCGCCTATAAATGATGCCACACCGCCTAACTCAACACCATCTATAAGTTCTTCTTTAGTTATACCCATTATATCAGATGACATGTTGCATGCAACAATCCTTACACCATTTTTAAGTGCCTGTTGTATTAAATCTTCCAGTGAAGATACGTTTTTCTTGTTCATAATATATCTTATCATTTTAGGTCCTATGCCGAACATGTTCATCTTTGAAAGTTTTAGCTTTTTAGAACCTCTTGGCATCATCATGCCAAACATTTTGCTAAAGAAGTCCTTTTTAATTGATACTTTTTCTGGCTTTCTCAGTATATTTAATCCCCAGAAGGTGAAAAACAGTGTAACTTTTCTACCCATAGCGGCAGCACCATTTGCTATTATAAATGCAGCGATGGCTTTATCAAGATCTCCGCTGAATACGATGATTGCTTTGTCGTTTTTTCCCGAATTCTGACTTACCTCAACCTTCTTATCATTGGTATCCTTTCTTATCTTAGCAACAATTGTCCTTCCCTCATGATATAAGTTCAGAAGCGTATTTCCTGTTCTCTGACACCAAGTTTTTATGTCATTTTCAAAACCCGGGTCTGAAGCTTTGATTTTTAATATATCTCCGTCTTTTAGATTTTTTATTGCGTTAAATGTCTGCATTATGGGACCTGGACATTGAAGACCACATGCGTCAATTTCTAATGTAGCATTGCTGTCATCTAGTTTTTTTTTATCAGATGATATGCACATACCGCACTCTGTTTGTTCATCATCGTATCTTATGGTAATATCACTGGAATCTGACGTTGCAGTTTCATATATCTTGTACCCGCCGCTTAAGTTTTTAACAGATTTAAAACCATTTTGCATAAGTATTCTGCATGCTATATATCCTCTTAAACCTACCTGACAATAAACATATATATTTTTATCTTTAGGTATTTTATCGAGGTTTTCTCTAAGCTCATCAACGGGTATATTTATAGAACCTTTGATGTTTCCAAGCTGGTACTCCATATCTGTCCTTACGTCAAGTATAATGGATTTTGACACATCTATGTTTTCAATTTCGTCCCAGTGGAATACGCTTATATCACCTCTTAATATATTGGAAGCTGCGAAACCTGCCATATTTACAGGGTCTTTTGCCGATGAATACGGAGGTGCGTAGGATAATTCAAGCTCTTCCAGATCATATACCGTCATATTTGCCCGAATTGCTGTAGCTATTACGTCAATTCTCTTATCAACACCGTCAAATCCAACTATTTGAGCGCCTAAGATTTTTCCATCATCTTTTTTAAATATTAGCTTTATAGTCATTGGCAGTGCATCAGGGTAGTAGCTGGCGTGTGAATTTGGGTGTATTATGACTTTTTCGTAATCTATCCCAGCTCTTTTTAAGATTGTTTCATTGTTTCCAGTTGTTGCGACAGTCAAGTCGAAAATTTTTGCGACAGAAGTACCTTGTGTGCCATCATATTTGCTTTTTCTTCCACAAATATTGTCTGCTGCTATACGGCCTTGTTTGTTTGCAGGTCCGGCTAATGGTATCAAAGTATTGCTTCCGTTTATATAGTCTTTTACCTCTATAGCATCACCTACGGCGTATATATCAGGATTCGATGTCTGCATGTATTCATTGACTTTTATACCGCCTCTTTCGCCTATTTCAAGGCCTGCATCTTTTGCAAGCCTGATATCCGGTCTTACACCGATGCCTAAGACAACCATATCAGTATCTATTGTTTTTCCACTGTTTAATACTACAGTTGTTGAATTGTCTTTGTGCTGAAATTCTTTGACACCGTCTTTCAATATTAGGTTTATGCCTTTGTCCCTCAGGTGCTGGTGGACAATAGAAGCCATTTCATAATCAAGAGGTGCCATAACGTGGTCAGCAAGTTCGACGACCGTTACATCAAGACCTACCTCTTTAAGATTTTCTGCAACTTCTAGCCCAATAAAACCGCCGCCAACTACGACAGCCTTTTTAGGATTGTTGTAATCAACGTAGTCTTTTATTCTAAAGGTGTCTGGAATATTTCTCAGTGTAAAGATGTTTTTGCTATCTATACCAGGCATTGGAGGTTTTATTGGTTCTGCACCTGGTGATAAAATCAACTTATCATAGCTTTCTGTGTAAGTTCTGTCATTTTTTATATCATGAACGACTACAATTTTTTCATCAGGATTTATCTTTGTGACTTCTGATGATGTCCTTATATCGATGTTGAATCGCTTTGACATACCTTCAGGTGTTTGAACGACTAATTTTTCACGTTCTTTTATGACTTCACCTATATAATACGGCAAACCGCAGTTAGCATAAGATATATATTCTCCCTTTTCAAAGAGTATAATTTCAGCGTCTTCATTAAGTCTTCTCAACCTTGCTGCAGCAGAAGCGCCGCCAGCAACGCCTCCAACAATTACAACTTTCATAAATCTTCCTCCTATTAACATATTATTATATCTTAATATTACAATATACCAATTTAATTGTCAATAATTTAACCAAAAATATTTTTTAAATAAAGAATTGTGATAAAGGTTTGTCAATTAAATGCATAAAAAAGCGAGATAGACTTGCGCAATCTCGCTTTTACTTTCTTCTTAAGAAAGTTATAACAGCAGGTATTAAAGATATTACAATTATAGCAATTGTTACAAAACCAAAATGAGTTTTTACAACCTCAAGATTTCCAAAGTAGTATCCGCCAAATGAGAACAATGCGGCCCAAATTATGCCGCCTAATGCATTGTACGTCAAGAAGTGAAGGTAGTTCATTTCACCTATACCTGCAACGAATGGCACAAATGTCCTTATTATCGGTATGAATCTACCAAGAACTATTGTCATGTTGCCGTACTTCTCGTAAAAGTTTCTAGCTTCCAAAAGATGCTCTTTTTTTATTAGTTTTAAGTTTTCTGCCTCATATATCTTTTCTCCGATAAATTTTCCGATATGATAATTTACAGTGTCACCTAAAATTGCAGCCGCTGACACAATTATAAACAATGTAAATACATTTAAAGAGCCTATTGCTGCAAATGCACCTGCAGCAAATATAAGAGAATCACCAGGCAAAAATGGCGTTACAACAAGCCCTGTTTCAAAGAAAATTATTAAAAATATAATCAAATATGTTGCCGTGCCATACATCTGTATGATGGTACCTAAATATTTGTCAAGATGAAGTACAATATCGATTCCGACTTTTATTAACGACATCAAAATCCCCATTCCTTTTTGCTAATTTTGTGTACTTTATAATTATAGCATATTAATAGTTTTAAATATTACAAAATTGTAAAATCTAATCTATTTTTAATCTATTTCTTTGAACTTATGTATTCGGTCAGTCTTTCTTTTACATCTTTATTTGCTTTTAAAAATTCGATAAAATTTGTGAAACATTGAAGCGTGTTTTCATTTATCGTATGCTCTATTTTTTCCGTCTCTTCTAAAAGATGATTTTCTCCTATTCCTAATGTCTTTAGAAATTCTAATATGGTATTGTGCCTTTTTATAAGATTTTTTCCTATTGCTTTACCTGCGTTACTTAAAGTTATGACTCCATACTTTTCATAGTTTATGAGATTTAGTTCAGCCAATTTTTGGACCATTTTTGTAGCTGAAGGAGGCTGCACGTTTAATGCATCTGCTAATTCATGCAGCCTTACAAATCCTGTTTTTATAGATAACCTATATATCATTTCAAGATAATCTTCCATTGATGCTGTTAAAGAATTGTTTTCTTTTTTCATGTATTCGCTGAATGTATAGAAATCTTCGCTCAAAATTTCCACCTTCTTTTTTTGAGATTGTAACAAAATAATTCTTGTTTACATATTCTATGTTAGAAATTTCAATTTTAGGATTGGCTAATATTTTTTTACTTGTGAAAGATTAGAAAGGATGTGGTTTAATGAAGGGTGCAGATAGCGTGAGTTTAACAGATTTTATTGCAAGCAATAAAAAAGCAAGTAATTATTTAATTATAAAAAGAATAAAAGATATTATAAGGTATTTGGGGCCTGCATTTATTGTAAGCGTTGCTTATATAGATCCCGGAAATTTTGCAACGAATATAACTGGTGGTGCTGCATTCAATTACAGCCTTATATGGGTTATATTGTGGAGCAATATAATGGCGATTTTCTTGCAATATTTATCTGCAAAGCTAGGAATTGCAACAGGAAAAAATTTATCAGAGATGTGTGGATTGGTGTTTTCTAAAAAAATAAATATCCTATTATGGATTATTTCAGAGCTTGCTGCCATTGCTACTACAATGGCAGAGTTTTTGGGAGGTGCCATTGGAATATATCTTCTTTTTAAGATACCTTTAACTATCGCAGGGATTATTACAGGTACTGTGACATTTTGCATAACATATTTGCAGAAATTCGGACAGAGAATTATTGAGGTTATCATTGAAGTATTAATAGGTGTAATATGTGTAGCATACGCATTTGAAATATTTTTGGCAAAACCGGACTGGTTGGAGGTGGGGCTCCATACACTTGTTCCATCAATTGCAAATGGTAATGCACTGTTTATTGCTGTAGGAATGCTTGGGGCCACTGTAATGCCTCACGTAATATTTCTCCACTCTCAATTAGTGCAAAAGAGAAATTACAAACTGAATTTAAATCAAAAAAGACATCACCTTCGTATGGAAAAAATAGATATAGTAATTGCTATGAACATTGCTTTTATAGTCAATGCAGCAATGGTGATAGTTTCTGCCGCTGTGTTTTTTAAAGAAGGTGTTATCGTAAATTCTATTGAGGATGCTCATAGATCATTAGAGCCTCTTTTAGGTTCACTGTCCAGTGTGGCTTTTGCTGTGGCTCTCTTAGCATCGGGATTTTCATCATCTGCAGTTGGTACTATGGCAGGGGAGACAGTCATGGATGGTTTTATTAATATAAGGTTTCCAACTTACTTAAAAAGACTTGCTACTATAATACCTTCAATCGCTGTAATTTTTATGGGGGTAAATCCTATGAAGGCTTTGATCATGAGTCAAGTCGCATTAAGCTTCGCACTTCCTTTTGCTATTATACCGATGCTTGTAATAACATCTAAGAAAGAGTATATGGTGGACTTTGCAAACAAATTGGCAACTAATATTGCTGGCTGGGGAATATCACTGCTTATTATCGCATTAAATGCGGTTCTTTTGTATACTACATTAAAAAATATAATGTGAATGAAGAAGAAAAATTAAAAAGATGTCCTAAATTTAATCTGGGACATCTTTTTAATCAGTTATCATAAAAAGAGGAGGGGCTTAATAACTTCTAAATTTCTGAAGTCCACAAACCGTGCAGGTTGCAGAATGCCCATGCTTGAATTTTTGAAGCATCTGTCTTAAATGTAGCTTCTGGCTTATCGCCTGGTTTTAACATCTTTCTCATGTATATTCCATCAGCTAAGATTGAAATCCATTCTATGTAGTGTTTTTCTTCCATTGGATGTTCTACACTGCCGACTTTTACTGTAACTGTGTCTCCATTTCTCAAAATTACAGGTACGTGTTTTTCATTGCTAGCATCTACTGTATTTACTATCTGCTCTTCCATTGGTTTTTCACAGCATGTTAATGTCCCATCTCCAGCGTTCAGCACTTCCACTGTGTTTCCACATTCTTTGCATTTATAAACACCAAACAAGTTTGTCATAAAAATGACCTCCTTCGATTAATTATAAAGATAATATATTTCCGTTGATAAATATTATCTTTATGTAAATATTATATACCTGTTACAAATGAAAATCAAGTGGTATTATAATAATATAATTTTATATGTGAAGTATGCTAATATATTTATATGATGGACTGTAGTGTTATCTTTTATACATAAATTTATGAGAAGGTGAAAAAATGGGTTACAGGATAGAACACGATATTTTAGGATATATGGAAGTGCCAGATGACGCATATTATGGAATTCACAGTTTGAGAGCTCGCGAAAATTTTAATATATCTGGCAAATCTATTCACCAAGAGCTTATTATTTCGCTGGCTGAAGTAAAAAAAGCTGCAGCTATAGCCAATAGGAATATAAAGCTGCTTGATAAAAAGATTGCCGATGCTATAATTATTGCATGTGATGAGATAATCGAAGGTAAACTTCACGACCAAATCATTATTGATGCGCTTCAAGGCGGTGCTGGTACATCGGCCAATATGAATATAAATGAAGTCATCGCAAATAGGGCAATAGAAATACTTGGAGGCAAAAAGGGAGATTACGATTTAGTCAGTCCTGTTGACCATGTAAATTTAAGCCAGTCTACAAATGATGTCTTTCCTACAGCCGTTAGAATAGCAGCCATAAGACTTTTAAAGCCTTTAAGTGAAAGTTTTGCGAAACTTCAAGAAGCGCTGCAAGAAAAAGAAGATGAGTTTAAAGATGTGATTAAAATGGGCAGGACTGAGCTTCAAGACGCAGTACCTGTGATGCTGGGGCAGGAATTTGGTGCATATGCTCAGGCAATATCTAGAGATAGATGGAGGATATACAAAGTAGAAGAAAGGTTAAGGCAGGTAAATATAGGAGGAACTGCTGTAGGAACGGGCTTAAACGCTGATTTAAGGTATATTTACAGTGTGATAGAGATTTTGAGAGATATAACAGGTATTGGCCTTGCTAGAGCCGAGTACATGATGGATCCGACGCAGAACAATGATGTCTTTGTAGAAGTATCGGGTCTACTAAAAGCTGCAGCTACTAACCTCATCAAGATATCAAATGATATAAGGCTTATGTCATCAGGTCCCAAATGTGGACTTATGGAGATAACAATTCCGGAAGTTCAAGCAGGTTCATCTATAATGCCGGGAAAGATAAATCCTGTGATACCGGAGGCAGTAAAGCAGGCAGCGTATCAAGCGCTATCGTGTGACTATGCAATAACGCTTGGGGCACAGGCTGGCGAGTTTGAGCTTAATTTTACATTGCCTCTTATTGCGTACAACTTATTTAATGAAATTGACCTTCTTAAAAATGCGATAGATGTATTTATAAATAAATGCATAAAAGGAATAAAGGCAAACCGTGACTATCTTAAAGAGATGGTTGAGAACAGTCTCTCTTATGCAATAGCATTAAGCCCATATATAGGCTATGAAAAAGCATCTTTAATAGCAAAGGAAGCAAAAAATAGCGGCAAGACAATTAGGGAGGTTGCAAAAAAATATCTTTCAGAAGACCAGCTTGATGTAATATTTAATGAGTACGAAATGACAAAACCGGGTATACCGGGTTTAAAAAGATTGAGAGGAGAAGATAGATGAATACAACGCCAAATGCATCGAGGCTTCACATAGCCATATTTGGAAGAAGGAATGCTGGAAAATCAAGCATTATAAATGCACTTACGAATCAAAATATAGCCATTGTGTCCGATGTTGCAGGGACTACAACAGATCCTGTTCAAAAAGCGATGGAAATACTTCCTATAGGTCCTGTGGTAATTATAGATACTGCAGGACTTGATGATACTGGAGAGCTTGGAGAGCTTAGAGTTAAAAAGACGTATGAGGTATTGAATAGAACAGATCTAGCATTATTGATTATAGACGGCTTGATGGGACCATCTGAATTTGAGGAGGAGATTTTAGAGAAAATTAGAGAAAAAAATATTCCTGTCGTAGGGGTTGTAAACAAGGTAGATTTAGTTGACTTTCATTTTAGTGAAAAAACTGAATGGGAAAAAAGACTTAAATTAGAGCTTGTAGAGACATCTGCAAATAGCGGTTACGGCATAGAAGAGCTTAAAAGGCAGATAATAAAAAAGGCGCCGTACGATGACAGAGAGTTGTCTTTAGTATCGGATTTAATAAATCCTGGTGATTTTGTCGTGCTTGTGGTACCAATAGACAAAGCAGCGCCTAAGGGAAGGCTTATATTGCCGCAGCAGCAAGTCATAAGAGACGTGATTGAAAATGATGCAATTGCGGTTGTAACTAAAGAGTACGAGTTAAAGGAAACTCTTGAAAACTTAGGCAAGAAACCGTCATTAGTTATAACAGATTCTCAAGCTTTTTTAAAAGTAAGTGCTGATACACCAAAGGATATACCTTTAACATCGTTTTCGATCCTTTTTGCAAGATATAAAGGTGATCTTAATGAACTGACAAGAGGGCTTAAGGCATTAGAAAAGCTTAAGCCTGGCGACAAAGTTTTGATTGCTGAAGGATGTACACACCACAGACAGTCAGACGACATAGGGAAAGTAAAAATACCCAGGTGGATAAGGCAAATCGTCGGAGGAGATATTCAATTTGACTTTTCAAGCGGTATGACATTTCCTGATAATCTTGATGAGTACAAACTTATAGTCCACTGTGGTGGTTGTATGCTTAATAGAAGAGAAATGATGTACAGGATATCATATGCCAAGAATAAAGATATCCCAATCGTCAATTATGGGCTTTTGATTGCGTATGTACAAGGTATTCTGCCAAGGGCTATAGAGATGTTTCCCTCTGCTAAGGTTATATATAATGAAGAGGACCAGCTCTACTAAAAGTTGGTCCTTGTTTTATTCATCCTGCTCGATTATCCTACATGAAAAAGTGTGTTTGTACTGAAATAATATAACATACAATATATATATGATACCTATTACACCGCTTATTATAAATGTTATATGTGCTCCAAATTTTTCTGCAAGGCTGCCTGCGTAAAGTGCACCAATAGGTGTTACACCGCCGAATACTAAAGAGTATACGCTCATGACTCTTCCTCTAAATTTATTGTTAGAGTTAAGTTGTACTGTAGTATTTGCAGATGCTGAAAAAGTGATCATAGAAAATCCTGATAAAGCTAGAAGTACTGTTGTAAGCCAATAATAGCTTTGAAAACCAATTAAGATTTGAAATAAGCACAAACCAAATCCTCCCATGATGAGATAAAAGGGTTTTGCACCTTTTTTGCTTAAAGTTGCAAGTGTAAGTGCACCTATTAATGCGCCAACTCCCATCGATGACATAAGGAAGCCATATCCTGTCGAATTTTGATTAAGAGTATTCTTAGCAAAGACAGGCACCAATACATTAAAATTTATTGCAAATGTGCTTAAAACTGCCATCATAAGTATTGTAGCCAATATTACTGGTGTATTTTTAATGTATAAAAGGCCTTCTTTTATGTCAGATATAATCTCTTTTTTCTGGAGAATAGTCCTTCCTTTGCTGATTTTTACGTCAATTAAAACTAGTCCTGTTATAACAGCGATGAAGCTTAATGCGTTTAAATAAAAGCACAAGGCATAACCAAGAAGGCCAATTAGCACACCTGCAATTCCAGGACCTATAATCCTGGCTGCATTAAATATAGAAGAATTAAGTGATATTGCATTCATCAAGTCTTCTTTTCCTACCAAATCGATGATAAATGATTGCCTTGTAGGATTGTCTACTGTGTTTACAAAACCCATAATAGTTGCTAAAATGAGTATTTCCCAATAATTAATAAGGTTAAATGCAGTAAGTGTTGCTAGCGCTAATGCTGTTGCCATCAAACAAGACTGCGTAAATATAAGTATTTTTCTTTTTGGAAATCTGTCTATTATAACACCTGCAAAAAGAGATAAAAAAAGCACAGGCAAAAATTGAAGGGCGCTGACTACACCCAACAAGAATGCAGAATTGGTCAATTTAAGGACTAACCAATCTTGACCGATATTCTGCATCCATGTGCCTATGAGGGATATCATTTGTCCAAACCAGAATAATCTAAAATTTCTGTGCCTTAATGCGGGGAAAGTAGTATCAACAAGCTTGTCAAAAAATATTAATAATGATTTCAATTAAAATGCCTCCTATTTGTAATAGTCACACAGAAGTTCAATAGACTTATTAAAATTTTCACTGGCCAAATCAGGCTTTCCAATATTTATATATAAATTACCTAAAGCTTTGTAAGCATCTGACAGATCTCTTTTAAGCCCTAACTTTTTAAGAATTTCTACAGATTTAGTAAGTTCTGACATAGATGAATCAAAATCCTTAAGTTTTAGATGGATGCAACCAAGCAAAGTATACAATCTTCCCATCTCTTCTTCTTCGTTTAATTCTTTAACCATGTTTATTGATGTATTTATGTATTCTAGCGCTTTATCATAGTTTTCAGTATAAAACTCGATTCTTCCTAATTCTGTAAGGTTGTATGCCATGCCTAGTTTATCTGATAAATCTTTATATATAGCATAGCTGTAGAAAAAATATTTTTTTGCTATGTCGTATTTTTTCAGGTCAGTGTAGACAAATCCTAAGTAGTTATATTCATTAGCAATGTCGCTTTTTATATTTAATGCTTTGCTTATTACCAGCGATTTTCTAATGTACTTAAGAGCATCCTTGTATTCTTTTAGTTTATAACTTACGAGGCCAAGGCCGTTATTGCATTTAGCAATATAATTGACTGTATTTGTTTTGGTTGCGTAATTTAAACAGTTTAAATAATAATCTCTTGATTTAATTAGTTCTCCCATTTTGTTGTAAAGAGTCCCGATGCTATACAATATCCTGCATTTAAGCTCATAATTTATTATACCGCTTTTGTCAAATTCGTCGATAGCCTTTAAATAATATGTAAGTGATGTATTGAAATCCTGAAGATTTCCATAACATAAGCCTAAGTTATAGTATATTTCTACTAATATTTCATAAGAGGAGCTTTCAGTGAAATAAGATAAACACTTTTTAAATAAATCCAACGCAGATTTGTAATTTTCGATTTTAACGTATGTCCTGCCCAGATAAAAACTGATTATGTTTAAAGTAAAATCATCAACTTTACACTCTAAAGCTTTTTCATAAAGCATTATTGCATCATTATAATTTCCGCTGTCAAGTGCTTTTCTGCTTTCTATGATGAGCTTAAGCACCTTTTTGTACATATTGATTTCTTCCATAAGTTCTGATTTATCTTTGTAGTCGTCATCAAGAAAGTATACCAATGGTTTGTTTAATTTATTTGCGATGAAATCTAAAGCTTTTAAAGAAGGATTTATTTTTCCCTTTTCAATCAAACTAATGTAGCCTTTTGAAAATTCATCACCAGATATATCACCCTGTTTTAAAAAAAGTTTTTTTCTTTCTTCTCTTATTTTTTTTCCTAATTTAACCACATCCATCAGAAATTGGCCTCCCCCTTTTATTATAAAATATATTATAATTTAACTAGTTGAAATTTTCAATCATATTTATTTAGACTATTAATAAATTTTAAGTTAAGTAAATTTTTTTAACATTGGCTATGGCGTGTAGAATTTTGTTTTTTTATATCAATTCAATGGTATAATATAAATTAAAATAATCGGAGGTGAAATGATGGGTAATTTAGCAATAGTAGGACTTGGACCTGGTGCATTTGATCAAATGACGATTGGAACGATTGAGAAGATGAAAAATGCTGATAAATTGTATTTAAGGACAGAGAAACATCCAGTTGTAAAATATTTAAAAGAAATGGGCCTAAAATTCGAGACTTTTGACAAAATATATGAAAAGGGCTCGACATTTGAGGAAGTTTATGATAATATTACTCGGGAAATAATAGAAATTGCCGAAAAATATGATAATGTAGTTTATGCTGTCCCTGGTAATCCGTTTGTTGCAGAAAAGACTGTAGAGTATTTATTAAAGTTTTTAGATGGCCGTGACGATATAAAAGTAGAAGTTGTTCCAGCAATGAGCTTTGTTGATGTTGTTATCAACCAGTTAAAAGTAGATCCTATATATGGATTTAAAATTATCGATGGGCTATCATTAGATAGTATAAAACCTGATAAAAGGTGTAATAATTTAGTAACACAGGTATACAACAGAAGGGTAGCTTCAGATGTAAAGCTTAAGCTGATGGATATTTACGGCGATGATTTTTTAGTTACAGTTATAAAAAGAGCTGGTATAAAAGGCGAAGAGAGAATTGAGACGATGCCGCTTTATTCTATTGACAGAATTGACTGGATTGATTACCTTACATCTGTATTTTTACCGCCTGTAAAAAATACTTTTCAGGAAAGATATGATATATATGATTTGCTGGACATAATGGCAAGGCTCAGAAGCGAGAATGGCTGCCCTTGGGATAGAGAGCAGGATCATGATACATTAAAAAGGTATTTAATTGAGGAAAGCTATGAAGCAATTGATGCAATAGAAAATAATTCAGATGAAAATTTGCTTGAGGAACTTGGGGATGTCCTCTTACAGGTGGTTTTTCATTCTCAGATTGCAAATGAAAGGAAAGCATTTAATTTCCACGATGTATGCGATGCAGAGTGTAAAAAGATGGTGTATAGGCATCCTCATGTTTTTGGAAGTGAAGAAATAGCTAGTTCAGATGATGTCTTAAAAAGGTGGGATGAAATAAAAAAAGATGAAAAAGGCTTAAAGTCCCACACAAGTGAATTAAAAAGTGTTCCAAGGTCTATGCCAGCATTGATAAGGGGTTATAAAGTTCAAGAAAAAGCAGCGAAAGTGGGATTTGACTGGGACAATGTAGACGATGCTATGGCAAAAGTCTATGAAGAATTAAATGAATTTAAGGAGGTGTATAAAGGGGAAGACGAAAATGATAAAATTGAAGAATTAGGCGACTTGATTTTTGCTATCGTAAATGTTGCAAGGTTTTTAAAAATTGACCCCGAAGTTGCTGTCCATAAGACCATTGAAAAATTCATTGACAGATTTAACTACATAGAAGATTCAGCAGAAAAGTTAGGTCAAAAAATGGAAGACATGACATTATCTGAGATGGATTTTCTATGGAATGAGGCTAAGATGTATAATTTTAATAAAAAAGTAAAAAAATAAGCTTAAATTAGCAGGATTTTTGAGTTTTGTGAAGAATAAATAAGAGTAGTATATATTACTAAGGAGGTATTATAGTGAATAAGGCGGATCTTGTTACAAAGATTGCAGAAAAAAGTGAATTAACAAAAAAAGATGCAGAGAAAGCATTAAATGCTTTTGTGGATGCAGTGCAGGAAGCACTAAAGCAAGGTGACAAAGTACAGCTAGTAGGTTTTGGAACATTTGAAGTAAGGGAAAGAGCAGAAAGAAAGGGTAGAAATCCTCAGACAAAAGAAGAAATTACGATTCCTGCTTCAAAAGCACCAGTATTTAAGGCAGGCAAAGCTTTAAAAGATTTAGTAAATGCATAAAAATCAGGTCATATGACCTGATTATCTTTTTTGGGGGACGATAAAATGAGGCTTGATAAGTTTTTGAAATTGTCAAGGATTATAAAAAGAAGGACAGTGGCAAAAGAAGCCTGTGACAAAGGAATGGTATCGGTAAATGGCAAGGTGGCAAAAGCAGGTGATATTTTAAAAGTTGGCGATATCATAGAGATAAATTTTGGGACCAGAGTGATAAAGGCAGAAGTTTTAGATTTAAAAGAGCATGCGTTAAAAGAAGATGCTGAGAAAATGTATAGGCTCATATAGTCTTTCATGATTTATATAGAATTAAAATGTATAATCCTTCACATACTAAGATAGGAACGGATATTGTATGGGAGGGATTTTTTTGAAGGCTAAAATAAAAGTATTTTTGTTATTTTTGGCTTTTATGATTATTGCGACATCGTGTGCTGCTCCGTCAAAGAGGCCGTCGCCAAATACAAAACAACAAGTATCTCTGCCTAAGATACCGGCTAAAATCAGCCGTGGTATAAAAAAAGAACCGATTTTAAAAGTTTATATAGCAAAAACAGGAAAGATTGAGACAATGCCTTTAGAGCAATATGTTATGGGTACAGTGGCAGGTGAAATCAAAAACGATTGGCCTATAGAGGCTTTAAAAGCGCAGGCTATTTTAGCAAGAAGTTATGTGTTGAATTTTGTTGATACTAGAAAGTCTAAATACGATGATGCTGATATATCGACTGATTTTGAAGAAGCACAGGCATGGAATCCGGCCAATATCAATTCAAATATAAAAAAAGCTGTAAATGAGACAAGAGGATTGGTGGCAGTATACGATGGAAAATATATAGATGCGTGGTTTCACTCATATGCGGCAGGAAGGACTGCATTAGCGAAAGAAGGATTAAACTACAAAAAACCAGAGCCTCCATATATTGAAAGTGTTAAGTCTAACGATAGCAAAGATGCGCCGGCAAATATCAAGCATTGGACTTACACATTTACAAAGCAGGAAGTTTTGAATGCGTTGAATAAAATGGGCGTAAACATTAATGATTTTAGCACAGTAAAAATAGGGACAAAAGGCATATCTGGAAGAACTATTAATCTTAATTTCGATAAAATACCTGTAAATGCGCCGGATTTTAGAATTGCCATTGGAAGCGAGAAGATGAAGTCTACAATGCTTGATAGTGTCAGATTTGATGGCAATAATTTAACGATAAAAGGAAGAGGCTTTGGACATGGTGTTGGCATGTCCCAATGGGGAGCATATCAGATGGCAAAAGACGGTGTAAAGGCAAACGACATTATCATGCATTACTTTAAAAATTTAAATATTGTGAAGCTTTGGAAATGAAGAGAGCCTAAAAAGCTCTCTTTTAAGTTCTAAAAATCACATAATGGACATAAAATTATTCTAAAAGAGGAGGTGTTATGATGGATGATAGAAGAGGGACAAACACCAATAAGGCACAAAATATTTCTGTGCAAAACAGAGAAAAGATGCAGATAACAGGAGTAGACAATGTTGTAAGCTTTGACGATGAGACTGTTGTGCTTGAGACGTCAATGGGCCTTTTGACAATTAAAGGACAAGAACTTCACATAAATAAGCTGAATTTAGATGACGGCAATGTATCGATAGATGGCGAACTCATAAGTATTACATACAGTGATAGGAGTGGAATAATTGGGAAATCTGGCGGATTTTTAAGCAGAATGTTTAGGTGAGATAATAATTGAACAGACGCCCTAAATCATGTATTATTATAATAATATATGATTTAAAGGGGATATGCTTTATGGATACTTATGTACTTGTAGATTTTGATGGTACGATAACAAAGGAAGACACGTGCTATGCAATGGTAAAAGTCTTTGCAAAGGATGGATGGCAGGATATAGAAAAAGACTGGGAAGAAGGCAAAATAACCACAGAAGAATGTGCATTAGAGACATTTAAGCTTATGGACATGGATGAAAAAAAGTTAAAAACATTGCTTGACAATATAGAAATTGACAGTTATTTTAAAGATTTTATTGATTTTTGCAATGACCGTGGTTATAAAATTGTTATAGTAAGTGATGGGTATGATTTTAATATAAAGACTATTTTAAAAAAATACAATATAAACATTGATTATTACAGCAATAAGCTGGATTTTTGCGATGGCAAGATTGTTGCATCATTTAATACGTCTCCTGATTGTGACAAATGTGGATCTTGCAAGCTGGAAGTTTTAAAAAAGTACAAAAGGGAAAGTTCAGAAATTATTTTTATTGGTGATGGTTACTCAGATATTTGCGTATCACAATATGCTGATAAGTTGTTTGCCAAAGACGTACTTAAAAAATATTGTGAAGAAAATAATATTTCATACATACCTTTTGAAAATTTTGAAGATATCATAGATTATCTAAAACAAAAGCGATAAACTAATTTGAGTTTATCGCTTTTGCTATTGGTGGTACAACTTGCTTTTTTCTCGATATAACATACGGCAGGTAAAAATTGTTGTCGTCTATACTTATATTGAATGCTCTTTCCAATAGATCTTTGTGATTGCCTGCAAATAAAAACAAAGATCCTTCATTTATAATATCTGTAAGCATAAGCAATAACATATCAAAGTTTTTGTTTTTCCTTTCTTCTTCCATAAATTTAAGAAGATCATTTTTAAGGTTTCCAATGCTTGACAGGGTGTTTACCTGTCCTATACCAATTTTAAAGTCTCCGATTAAAAATTCTTTAAAATCCATATAGAATATTTCATCTACAGTTTTGCCTTTTAGCGATGTTCCAGCTTCAAACATTTTTTTGCCGAAAGATTCTATATCAATTCCTGCTATTTCAGATAATTTTTTTGCGGCCCTTATATCCTCAGGGGTACATGTTGGTGATTTAAATACAAGTGTGTCTGATAGAATTGCAGCACACATAAGCCCTGCTATATGTTTATCAGGTGTTATTCCTCTTTCTTCATATATCTTGTTAATGATTGTAGAAGAACAGCCTACAGGCTGGTTTCTAAACAGTATTGGTTGATTTGTTTCAATGCCACCTACTCTGTGATGGTCAATAATTTCGAGAATTATTGCATCTTCTATTCCATCTACGGCTTGTGATAATTCGTTGTGATCAACAAGTATTATTTTTTTTCTATCGTAGTCTAATATGTGCCGTCTTGCTAAAAGTCCCAATATTTTTCCGTTATCATCTACAATAGGGAAATTTCTGTACCTGTATTTTAACATAGTTTGTCTGATATCGTCTATGTAATCACTGTCTTTAAAAGTGACAATATCGTCTTTAATCATTATAAGGGACACAGGGAGGCACTGGTTTATTAGCTTTATAGTGTCAAATGTATCGCAAGGTACGACTATTAATGTTGAACTAAATTTTTCAGCTTCGTTTATTACTGCCTTTGACGGTTCTTCACCTCCAGTGATTATGATGGTTTTGGCACCTTTTCTTATGGACTCCAATTGAATATTTTCCCTGTTTCCTACAATCAGCGTCATACCTGACTTTATTCTGCTTACGACGCTCTCTGTCTGCATGGCAGCTACAATTATATCGCCTCTTATGAATTCCTCATTTCTTACAATTATTTTTCCATTTAGCGTCTTTATAATATTCTCAACAGGAATATTGTAATTTGATAATTCATGAGACGATGTTAAGTATGCTTTTGCAAGATCCCCCATTGTAGCGATGCCTTTTAGTTTATTTTCATCATCTACTACTATTATAGTTTTAGAGTTATTGTTTAATAGTACATTCCATGCCTCATACATAGGTGCTTTTTCACTTATAGTAAGAGGTTTATCATAAGCAATGTCGCCAACCTGTGTAAATACATTGTCTATCAATAGTGGTTCTTTTACATTAAAATAGTTTAATACAAATTCTGTTTCCCTGTTAATAGGGCCTAGCCTTACAGGAATAGCATCTATTTTATCGGCTTTCCTTTTTAAATCAGCATATGCTATTGCTGAACAAATTGAATCAGTATCTGGATTTTTATGTCCTGAAACAAATACAACACTCATATTTAATTTCTCCTTTGTTTAGATTTTATTATGATTTTTAATAAATAGTAGAATCACTGAGATTTAGGGAAATTTAACATAAATATTGGTTGGCGTATTAAAGAATCATATCAAAATCTCATATAAATATAATATAATATGAGGAGGTATAATGTAAATGGTAATGAATGTACAAAGCCAGCTTTATTCATTTCTTGTCATGTTATATGGTGGCATGATAATTGCTATTTTATACGATGTATATAAGGTCATAAGGATTATATTAAAACCTAATAGACTTGCGACAGATATAGGAGACATTATTTTTTGGATATTAGGAACAATTGTCTTTATATTTTTTTTATACATAAGCAACTATGCTGAAATGAGATTTTATTCATTTCTTGGATTCATAATTGGTATACTTTTATACAATATACTGTTAAGCCCTTTTGTTATAAGGCTATTGCTGCTTGTTTATAGAATTGCAAAAAATATATTTATAAAGATATATAGAATTGTAACATATCCGCTTGTAGC
Organism: Thermoanaerobacterium sp. CMT5567-10; assembly: GCF_030534315.2. Taxonomy (NCBI): domain Bacteria; kingdom Bacillati; phylum Bacillota; class Clostridia; order Thermoanaerobacterales; family Thermoanaerobacteraceae; genus Thermoanaerobacterium; species Thermoanaerobacterium sp. CMT5567-10. Next base: position 1,384,399 of record NZ_CP130558.2, on the reverse strand, counting down.
TACATATAATATGCTGATTATGCCAATCAGATATTTCTCAAAAATGCTCGGCATACCTGCCAAACTAGTTTACAACATAATATCACATTTTAATATTTTTAAGAAAAAAAAATAAAGGATTTTTAGTTGCGATGTCGAATATATTTTTAAAACAATAAAAAACAAAAATACTTTGAAAGGTTTGTTGAAGTCATGAAGGGAAGAAATAAAATTAAATTTAAAACAATATTGTTACTTCTTTTTGTCGTATATGTCGCATTTACGTTCGTAAAACAACAAATCACTTTGAATATTTTAGACAATAGGTTAAATGCGGTTACTTCTAAAGTGAATGCTGCTGAAGAGGAGAATAAAAGATTAAATAATCAGATAAAATATATTAAGACAAACGAATTTATAGAGAATGAGGCAAGACAAAAATTAGGGCTTGTAAAAAAAGGAGAGATTATGTTTGTAGATACGGCTAAAGATAGCAAAGATTCGTCAAATTAGAATAAGAATTTTTTAAGATGCTTGATAGAATGAACTTTTTAATATATAATAAACATATTAGTAATCAAATAAATCAAAGGGAGGATAAACATTTATATGCCATTTCAGGTAGGAGAGGTAGTTGAAGGAACTGTTCTAAATATCACAGATTTTGGAGCGTTTGTTCAATTACCAGAAGGCAAGACAGGTTTAGTTCATATATCAGAGGTTGCTAACACCTATGTTAAAGATATCAACGAGTTTTTAAAGGAGAATGATAAAGTAAAAGTAAAAATTCTTTCTATGGATAAGGGCGGGAGAATAAGCTTGTCAATAAAAAAGGCTTTGCCAAAGCCAAAACCAATAAAAAGCAATAAGGGCTATGAGAACGAAAGCTATAGCAATCGGAATAATAATATATCTTTTGAAGAGAGAATATCGAAATTTCTAAAAGACTCGGATGAAAGACAGCAGCAGCTTAAGAAGAATTTTGATTCAAAGCGAAGAGGCGGCGGCTATAAGAGGAACGCTAATTATTAATAACTTCGGGTATAGCCCGAAGGTTTTTATTTGGGAGGACTATTATGAGGTGCTCTGTTATCGATATAGGAACGAATTCAATACGTCATCTTATATGTGATGTGGAAAATGGTGAAATAAGGCAAATAAAGAAGGATGTAAAAATAACAAGGCTTGGTGAATCTGTCTCTAAAAGCGGCAAATTAAATAATGATGCAATTGCAAGAAGTGTAAACACGATAAAAGAATATTTGGATGATGCGAAAAATTACAAATCGCAGAGCATATATGCTTTTGCCACATCAGCCGTAAGGGATGCTAAGAATTCCAGTTATTTTATTGATGAACTATTAAATATTGGTTTGGATGTGGATATAATCGATGGTGAGACAGAAAGCCTTTATGGACATCTAGGGGCGTCGTATGGAATAAAAAAGAATGATGTGCTGGTAATGGATGTGGGTGGTGGCAGTACTGAATTTTCTTATTTCAAAGATGATCTTATAAAAAGAAGTTTTGACATCGGTGCAGTCAGACTTACGGAAAAATTTATAAAAAGCGATCCTATTTCGGTTGACGAGTACAATAACATAAGGCTTTATATAACTGATATGCTTACACCATTTATCAGCGATAATCAAGATATGCCTAAAGAGATAGTCGGGATAGGTGGTACGATAACGACGCTTGCAGCTATGTCACAGGATTTAAGGATATATTCGAGAGAATTGATTCATGGATATGTGCTTAAAAAGGGCGAGATAAAAAGGCTGCTTGACTTAATGATGTCTTTAAGCTTTAATGAAAGAAAGCTGTTAAATGGCTTGCAACCAGAAAGAGCAGATATTATAGTTGCAGGTACAATAATAGTTTATACGGTATTAGAGCTTTTGAATTGCACTTCCATTACTGTAAGTGAGTGGGATAATTTAGAAGGTGCTGTAGTAGAAAAATTTATAAGAGGTAATGATGGTAAAGATAAATAATTAATAGCGTTGTGTGTAAATAATATATCCATAAGGGTATTGACTAATACTGTTTTATGTAATATAATTAATGATGTCGCTGATAAATGTGATTGCCGGAGTGGCGGAACTGGCAGACGCACAGGACTTAAAATCCTGCGGGCCTTTAAAGCTCGTACCGGTTCGATTCCGGTCTCCGGCACCAATTGAATAATACATCGCGGGGTGGAGCAGTTGGCAGCTCGTCGGGCTCATAACCCGGAGGTCGCAGGTTCAAGTCCTGCCCCCGCAACCAAACATGGCGGCGTAGCTCAGTTGGCTAGAGCATGCGGTTCATACCCGCAGTGTCGGTGGTTCGACTCCACTCGCCGCTACCAAATTAGTAAATTGAAGGGTTTAAAGGTTAAAAAAACATATAGTCAAAATGAATGAGTATAATCACTCACCTAAAAATGTGAGTGGTTTTTTGTTAGTAAAATTTGCCATTCAGGATTTTATCATGACTTTTGCAGTAAAGAAGGATAAGAATAAGTTTTTAGCCTATCTATGTGGAATTAAAAGATTTGGGCATAAATTTTGCTCTACAATCTTTTATGTATGTTGAATTTGGAAATGGTTTTTTTGACAAAAGTCGTTAATTTTATATAATTTATTATAGAGTCTATTTATAAGTTAAAAAATTAACGTATTAAGGAGGACTAAAATTGATAACTATATCTAAAGATGAAATGCTTGACTTTTTTCATAAATTAACAGCTTTTTTACCTATGCTTTTTGAGGATAGCGTATCTTTTGCCATTGTAGATAATGAAAAGTATTTAGAAATACAAAATTGTGATGAGCTTCCTATTAATGCAGAAGTAGGTGATGCAATTCCAGAAGGTGGTGCAGCCTTTGAAGCCCTTAGAACTGGAAACTACATCATAAAAGATGTACCTAAAGAAGTATATGGAGTACCATTTAAATCATATGCCATCCCTATAAAAGATTATGATAATGCTGTAATTGGAGTTTTTCTTATGGGAAAAAGTTTAGAAAAAAGACATAAAGTATTGTCACTATCAGAAAATCTGGCAGCATCACTTGAACAAATATCTTCAGCTATTCAAGAGGTTTCCTCTGGAGTTGAAATTGTAGTTAATTCCAATACTAAGATATTAGAAGAAGTAGATAAAGCTATTGAAAATACAAAAGGTACTGATGATATTTTAAATTTTGTTCAAAACATTTCTAAACAAACTAATTTATTGGGACTAAATGCAGCCATTGAAGCCGCTAGAGCTGGTGAAATGGGGAAAGGCTTTAGTGTAGTTGCTGAGGAAATACGAAAGCTATCTAGTACCAGTAGTGAATCTATAAGTAAAATAGACTCAGTATTAGAGAAAATACAGGAATCTATAAAAAGTATTTCTAACAAAATAAATGAATCAAGTTCATTTTTTGAGACCCAAGCTGCCGCCTTTGAAGAAATTACTTCTTCCATAGAGGAATTAAGTGTTACTTCTAGGCTCTTAGAAGATCTATCAAGGAATCTATAGGATAGTGAAGAAAATAAAATATGATTATGTTATAAAAGCAGTTACGAATTTTTCACTTTCGCTTTGCTTAAATCAAAAATCACGATTTTATAATATTTAGAAAGAATAACATTTAAATGGACCTTTATGATATAATATAAGTAGTATAATATTTCAAGAAAATTCGGATATATTACTACCACATTTTTATACTATATATGGTGAATATGTAGGTATGTTTTAAGTGAATGCGAATTTTGTATTAACGGAAAGAGCATAAGTTTAACTTAATTATAAATGCCAGATAAAAGTTTTATACAAGGAGGGGCATATATGCCACTACCAAAAGAAAATAAGAAATATACTTATGCTGATTATTTGACGTGGCCAGAAGGAGAAAGGTATGAGATAATTGATGGTGTTCCATATATGCAGGCAGCACCAACATGGCAGCATCAAGCGATATTAATGGAGCTATCAAGACAGTTTGCAAATTATTTGCGAAATAAGACTTGCATGGTATTCACTTCACCTTTTGATTTACGTCTGCCGGAGGATAATAAGCAAAACGATGATGATGTGACTAATGTCCTACAGCCTGATATAGTTATTGTGTGCGATAGATCTGGATTGCGAAAGACTGGATATTATGGTACGCCTGAATTGATTGTAGAGATTGTATCGTCATCAAGTATGAGGCGTGATAGATTAGAAAAATTTAATATATATGAAAAAGCCGGTGTTAAAGAATATTGGATAGTGGAGCCGGAAGGGAAAATTGTAAGTGTGTTTGCTTTACAAGATAGTAAAAGATACGGAAGACCTGAAATATATGCTGACGAAGATAAAGTTAAGGTAACTATTTTTGATGATCTTATAATTGATTTAAAACCGGTATTTGACTATTAGAAAAGAGAAAAGGGATTGTTTTATATGACAGACAATAATTATTATCAAGATTTGTTTAACGAAGGCTTGAAAGAAGTCTCCCATCCTCTATAGGTGGGAGATGAATTTCTATTGTCTGCCATAGAATAATATGTCATAATAGATGCAGAAAATTTTATCGTAGAAAGCCAAGGTGAGAAAAAATGATGATATGTCAGCATTTTCTCATAGAACCAACAAAAGAGCAAGAAGAAAAACTCTTTTATACATTGTATCTTTGCCGCAAATTATATAATTACTCACTAGACCAAAGAATAAAACATTATAAAGAATATGGCAAAGGACTTACATACGAAGAACAGCAAAATATGCTTCCAAAATACAAAAAGAACATCCAGAATACAAATTAGTACAATCGCAGATATTACAGGATGTGTTGAGAAGATTAGATAGAGCATATAAAAACTTCTTTGACAAAAGAGCAAAATATCCTAAATTCAAAGACAAATACCACTACACATCTATAACACTTCCACAATGCGAATCAAAAAGAAACTTTGGGAAAGAAGGATATGTATATATAAAAAATATAGGGCATATAAAAATCAAAGCACACAGAAATTTTGATTCAACAAAAGTCAAAACAATAAACATAAAATACCATGCTGGAAAGTGGTATATCAACCTGTCAATTGAAGTAGAAGAAGAAAAAGAAAAACCAGTTATAAGAGAAAAAGCAATAGGAATAGACAAAGGAATAAACTCAATAGCTGCAACATCAGACGGAGAATTATACTCAAATCCTAGATGGCTACAAAAATCAGAGAAGAAACTAAAAAAAGCACAAAGGCAATTATCAAGAAAAAAGAAAGGAAGCAAAAACAGAGAAAAGCAAAAGAAAAGATTAGCGAAACTTCATGAAAAAGTAGCAAATCAGAGAAGAGACTATCTCCACAAGATAAGCTATAACATAGTAAAACATAATGACATTATATGTGTTGAAGATTTGCAAGTAAAAAATATGATGAAAAATCATAAACTTGCAAAATCAATAGCAAATGCAGGATGGGGAATGTTAGATGCATTTTTAGAATATAAAGCGGAAAAAGAAGGAAAAATATTCATAAAAGTAAATCCAGCATATACATCTCAAAGATGCTCAGGATGTGGAAGAATAGTAGAAAAAGACTTATCAGTAAGAGTACACAAATGTGAGTGCGGATTAGAGATAGATAGAGATGTAAATGCAGCGATAAATGTGTTGTATGAAGGATTAAGACAATTAGGCATAACAGCCTAAGAGTAATATTTTTGTAGGGAAGGTTCCTCCCGAAATTACGCCTATGGAGATTGTGTAAGACCTGATACGAATAACAGCAGGCAATGGTCTATGAAGTAGGAAGTTCCATCCTCTATAGGATGGAGTAGGTTCACAAAGCCGTATACGGTGTAATGAAATAGGATAGAACTGTCATAGGAAGGTTATTTGTAAATCAGCATATAGAAAAAGACTGTCTTTATCATGAAATCAACAAATATAGAAAAAGCACAAAAATATAAGACATAAGCAGAAAACCTAACATTGTCGAAAAAATACACGAAAAAGTATTTGAAATAGCACACAGCTTGTGTTGATGATGTGTTGTCAGATGTACTACTTATTGTATCATAAATTGTAAACAAGCTGTGAATAATTTATAACCAATTCGTGAACGAAAATAAAAAACAACTAATAAAAGTGAAATAGTATAAAGAGGAATTTGAAGAATTATGTAGAATATATTTATATAAAGTTGTTGCATTAAGTAATAATTTGTCGTCTACCTTAGATAATGCAGAAAGTGCTGAGCACCGACGACATTTTAGGTATTTATCTTTTAAGCTTTTATCAAAAGAGATGGGCATTTGCGGTATTATCAAGTGTGATAGTTTGACATGATCTTTGTTCTTTGCATAAAGAGAATGGCTTTGTAGAAGGATGTGAACGAGTTTTTAGCCTACCTATGAGGAATTGAAACTTTGCTTCTGTATATCCTTCAATATCTTCTATCTTTGTTTTTAGCCTACCTATGAGGAATTGAAACAATCAATGAAACCTGCTTCATAACTACATTTCAAGTCGTTTTTAGCCTACCTATGAGGAATTGAAACATGCGTCTATCTCGTTAAATGCTGCTGTTAGTTGCCCGTTTTTAGCCTACCTATGAGGAATTGAAACTTCGTCAATTCTGGCAATGCCGTTAAATCTATATTAAGTTTTTAGCCTACCTATGAGGAATTGAAACCTGGAAGGAAGGTGGAATAATGGCGTATGTGACACGTTTTTAGCCTACCTATGAGGAATTGAAACTGGCTTATCTCGCATTGGGCGATTACATACAGAACGTTTTTAGCCTACCTATGAGGAATTGAAACTACAATGAAAAAATTAAAGAAGGTAAGTCTCCACAAGTTTTTAGCCTACCTATGAGGAATTGAAACTGGCCGATATTGAAAGGGGGGACGACTTGTGTATCTAGTTTTTAGCCTACCTATGAGGAATTGAAACAATTCTTTGCCACATTGAGGACATTTAACATTATTTGTTTTTAGCCTACCTATGAGGAATTGAAACTTTCCCCTTTCTTTTAATTTTATTTCCTGCTTTTGCAGGGTTTTTAGCCTACCTATGAGGAATTGAAACTACAGTGCATAGAGTTATATATTTTGTGTCAACAGTGTGTTTTTAGCCTACCTATGAGGAATTGAAACCAGTGCCTGCAAATGGCTCTACGACTATAACGGCCTGTTTTTAGCCTACCTATGAGGAATTGAAACGAAGCTAATTTGACAGGAAGGAAGGTGGAATAAATGGGTTTTTAGCCTACCTATGAGGAATTGAAACATTAACACTTCCTTGAGCGGGCAGATCGCCTACATAGTTTTTAGCCTACCTATGAGGAATTGAAACTTTTGATTATTTGTAGTGTTTTGATTTTTTGCAATATCGTTTTTAGCCTACCTATGAGGAATTGAAACATAGATGATGCTCTTAGGCTCGGGTTTAAGAGTATCATGTTTTTAGCCTACCTATGAGGAATTGAAACTTTTTTAATAACCCCTTTCAAATTATTTTTTGTATACTAGGTTTTTAGCCTACCTATGAGGAATTGAAACCATACATAAGCACTTTTTTTGATATTCCTTTTATCCAGTTTTTAGCCTACCTATGAGGAATTGAAACTCAACAAGTAGAAAATGTCGTCAGTGCTGGAACAAGTTTTTAGCCTACCTATGAGGAATTGAAACATTTTCAAAGATGGACGGATCAACAGATTTTATATCCAGTTTTTAGCCTACCTATGAGGAATTGAAACAGTCGTTGCAAACTCCCATTTTGTTTTGCCTGCCACGTTTTTAGCCTACCTATGAGGAATTGAAACTAAGAAGTTGGATCTACGTCCTACTACATGGGAAAGGTTTTTAGCCTACCTATGAGGAATTGAAACAACAAATTTTTGAAAGAATTGATGATATAAAGTTGGTTTTTAGCCTACCTATGAGGAATTGAAACCAACTTGATCGAGCTTAAGAATGCAGTTGCAAACTTAGTTTTTAGCCTACCTATGAGGAATTGAAACTTTTTATGTTGGCTATATTGAATTTATGTGATATATCGTTTTTAGCCTACCTATGAGGAATTGAAACACACCTTAAAAGTGTCGTGCATCTTCGCCCATTTGAAAGTTTTTAGCCTACCTATGAGGAATTGAAACCGCCGCCAAAAATGGTTTTGACTGCATCTTTTATTGAGTTTTTAGCCTACCTATGAGGAATTGAAACTAGCATATCGTTTTTAAATTGCAATAGGTTATTATGTTTTTAGCCTACCTATGAGGAATTGAAACTTTTACTAAATCGAGCAATAGTATCTTCTGCATTTATGTTTTTAGCCTACCTATGAGGAATTGAAACAGTCTTTATAATATTGTGCTTTGTCAAGTTTTTTCATGTTTTTAGCCTACCTATGAGGAATTGAAACTCTTATAATTATTCACTAAATAATGTAACCCCATCGGCGTTTTTAGCCTACCTATGAGGAATTGAAACCTATTCAATGAATACAATTAAAATAAAACACATTAATAGTTTTTAGCCTACCTATGAGGAATTGAAACTGATAGGAGTTGATGCAAGCAAAGAAGCAAATAGTGAGTTTTTAGCCTACCTATGAGGAATTGAAACTCAGCGAGTGCTGAATTTTGTGAAACAACGGATTGAGAAGTTTTTAGCCTACCTATGAGGAATTGAAACGATTACCCAAATGATGGAGTATCAGGAAAATATACTATGTTTTTAGCCTACCTATGAGGAATTGAAACTCGAAAAATGTAAAATACTGCAAAACGGAGATGGCTCGTTTTTAGCCTACCTATGAGGAATTGAAACACGTCTGAAACTCAATTATTAGATCAAAATGCCAAAAGTTTTTAGCCTACCTATGAGGAATTGAAACAGTCTTTATAATATTGTGCTTTGTCAAGTTTTTTCATGTTTTTAGCCTACCTATGAGGAATTGAAACAATTTTCTTCAAATTCTTCTGTAACATTCTCATGTTTGTTTTTAGCCTACCTATGAGGAATTGAAACATTTCTTCTTCTTGCTTCTCAAGTTTTTTAGTGCCACGTTTTTAGCCTACCTATGAGGAATTGAAACGCCGAACTTTGCAGTCAGTACATCGGTAAGGGCAGCGTTTTTAGCCTACCTATGAGGAATTGAAACCTCGTTTGCAAGTAGAAACCAAGCCCTACACCACCTGTTTTTAGCCTACCTATGAGGAATTGAAACCCGTCCGTACCGACGTAAACGGCAAGGTTCTGGTTGGGTTTTTAGCCTACCTATGAGGAATTGAAACGCAGTCTTTGAAGTGTCTGTATTAATAGCATCCATAAGTTTTTAGCCTACCTATGAGGAATTGAAACCAGGTAATTCAGAAACTCTTAGGTCACTCTAAAATAGTTTTTAGCCTACCTATGAGGAATTGAAACGAAGAACGTGGAGAAAACTTTGCCACATTGGCAGATGGTTTTTAGCCTACCTATGAGGAATTGAAACTTTAAAAAAGATAGGGCACTCGGTGCCATTTTGGGTTTTTAGCCTACCTATGAGGAATTGAAACATAATTTCACTGGAGAAATAATTAAACCTGCTTGTGGGTTTTTAGCCTACCTATGAGGAATTGAAACGCACCAACACAAGACCAACTCTCACAATACCAATTCGGTTTTTAGCCTACCTATGAGGAATTGAAACTTGCCTTCCTGAGACATTCCTTGTAGCTTTCTCCACGTTTTTAGCCTACCTATGAGGAATTGAAACGGACATACAAGAGTTCCTTTAATTCTACTGTAGTTAAGTTTTTAGCCTACCTATGAGGAATTGAAACTGGCGCAGGATACAAAACTGCACTGCAAAACACAAGAGTTTTTAGCCTACCTATGAGGAATTGAAACTTCAAGGTGTCGAAGATGTATTTTCATCAGAGCGATGTTTTTAGCCTACCTATGAGGAATTGAAACTATTTTTTGTTAAATTTATTGGAGTTTTAGGAATTAGTTTTTAGCCTACCTATGAGGAATTGAAACTTTATGGTATCACTCCTAGTGATCTTAATTGCTGTGTGTTTTTAGCCTACCTATGAGGAATTGAAACTAAATAGAAATGTGCCTGAAAAACATATTGCCAAAAGTTTTTAGCCTACCTATGAGGAATTGAAACATCTGCCGGTAATAACTGCTGCTGTAATAACTGCCTGGTTTTTAGCCTACCTATGAGGAATTGAAACCTTCTATTGCAAACAGTATATGGAGTGGCATATCTAATGTTTTTAGCCTACCTATGAGGAATTGAAACCTTTGAGTTTGTAATAAAGATCTTGTGCTGTAAGATGTTTTTAGCCTACCTATGAGGAATTGAAACATAATTACACGAGGTGCTGGAAGTGCTATTGAAATTCGTTTTTAGCCTACCTATGAGGAATTGAAACAGATGTATACAGTTTATGTAAATGAAATTGAAGATGAAGTTTTTAGCCTACCTATGAGGAATTGAAACTCTCAAAGTATTATCAGATGATTATGCAAAGAAGGTGGGTTTTTAGCCTACCTATGAGGAATTGAAACATCATTTCAGCTAAGTCGGATTGCTTTAAATTATACTCGTTTTTAGCCTACCTATGAGGAATTGAAACCTGCACCTTATGATGGTTCTGATGGTCAAAAAGCTCAGTTTTTAGCCTACCTATGAGGAATTGAAACAGCAGAATGACACACTGCCACCACTCAAATTAAAACTCGTTTTTAGCCTACCTATGAGGAATTGAAACCCAGGCTATGATTTAGAAGGCGGTGGTGAAATGCCAGGTTTTTAGCCTACCTATGAGGAATTGAAACTTTCATACCGACCCCTTCCTCAATTTGATAAAAAGCGTTTTTAGCCTACCTATGAGGAATTGAAACCCTTTTATAGTTGCACCTTGTAAACTACTAACTATTAGTTTTTAGCCTACCTATGAGGAATTGAAACAGAGAATGTAAAGAGGCTGCAATGGAGATAGAGTTATCTGTTTTTAGCCTACCTATGAGGAATTGAAACAAGGCAATGCTATTGCTAATACTGGTGGGAAAAAGGTTTTTAGCCTACCTATGAGGAATTGAAACCACATTGCAAAAGACAGCATTTGCTAAATACTACAGCGTTTTTAGCCTACCTATGAGGAATTGAAACATTTTTATAACCGCATATTTCATTTGAATCTCTCCTGTTTTTAGCCTACCTATGAGGAATTGAAACAGAGAATGTAAAGAGGCTGCAATGGAGATAGAGTTATCTGTTTTTAGCCTACCTATGAGGAATTGAAACAAGGCAATGCTATTGCTAATACTGGTGGGAAAAAGGTTTTTAGCCTACCTATGAGGAATTGAAACCACATTGCAAAAGACAGCATTTGCTAAATACTACAGCGTTTTTAGCCTACCTATGAGGAATTGAAACATTTTTATAACCGCATATTTCATTTGAATCTCTCCTGTTTTTAGCCTACCTATGAGGAATTGAAACCTCTCTAAAAGTCTACGGATTTCTAATTTCCTATCCGTTTTTAGCCTACCTATGAGGAATTGAAACCCTAAAACACAAGTACAAGCTACTCCACAAGTACAAGTTTTTAGCCTACCTATGAGGAATTGAAACTTGGATCTAAAGAAATAGTAAATGTAATTCCAAAAAGTTTTTAGCCTACCTATGAGGAATTGAAACTTCAAAACGGGAACAGGCTAAAAGAGATAAAAATGAAGGTTTTTAGCCTACCTATGAGGAATTGAAACCACAGCTCGCTGATATAGGTATTACCGTTACGTCAGAGTTTTTAGCCTACCTATGAGGAATTGAAACTTTGACGACCTCCGCATTTCCAGCCGTGCCAGGACGGTTTTTAGCCTACCTATGAGGAATTGAAACAAAGGAATTGAAAGTGTTATCAATGCACCTGCGCCAAGTTTTTAGCCTACCTATGAGGAATTGAAACGCGCAAAGCATCTTTGATTTTGATAACCGCGTATTTCAGTTTTTAGCCTACCTATGAGGAATTGAAACCCCAAGCCCAATACTGCACTTTTAATTACGTTAAAGTTTTTAGCCTACCTATGAGGAATTGAAACGGCAATAGTGAAGTATGTATATACGGTGATGGAAGTGTTTTTAGCCTACCTATGAGGAATTGAAACACAAGTCTAAATTTCCAAAGATCTACGTCAAATACCTTGTTTTTAGCCTACCTATGAGGAATTGAAACTTTTCCCTGTTCTTTTAGCATCCCATAAATGAATTTAGTTTTTAGCCTACCTATGAGGAATTGAAACAGAGCAATGCAAGCCTTACTTGGCTGGATACCGGGTGTTTTTAGCCTACCTATGAGGAATTGAAACTAATCAACATCATCAGTTACATTTTTTCTAATTTCTTCGTTTTTAGCCTACCTATGAGGAATTGAAACTCCAGCCTTCCAATCAATTTCACCTCACTTTGAGGCGTTTTTAGCCTACCTATGAGGAATTGAAACAGTTCAAGCCAGAGGAAATACTTCATCTAAAAACATTGTTTTTAGCCTACCTATGAGGAATTGAAACTTGTTCATGTATGCATCCTCCAACGCTTGGTATCCTGGTTTTTAGCCTACCTATGAGGAATTGAAACCCTCTTTTCTGTTTACTTCCGGGCATAAAAATACCTCCGTTTTTAGCCTACCTATGAGGAATTGAAACATATAAGCGTACCCATCCTCCCCGATGAGCAATTCTGTTTTTAGCCTACCTATGAGGAATTGAAACTGTATGGGAATGCTGAACTTTGAATTTCAATAGCACTTGTTTTTAGCCTACCTATGAGAAATTGAAACATTAACATCAAAACAAGGACTCACACAGCAACAATTGTTTTTAGCCTACCTATGAGGAATTGAAACGGCTTTTCATCAAGCACCTTAAAGCTCACATAATTGCGTTTTTAGCAACTTATGAGGAATTGAAACTTTACGGCAGAGGGATATGATGCCGTTCAAGTGTGCGTTCTTAGCCTACATGATAAAAGTCAATGAAAATATGTTTTGAAAAGAAGGAAATTGGAATAATATGTCGAATTACTTATCAAAATGTAAATTGATTAAATTGATAAATAATGGAGGTAGTTCTAGATGAATGTCTTTATAGCGTTGGTAGGTTCGAATCCTTTGCCGATTTATGCAGTGCTAAATTACTTATTAAATGATAGCAGGGAAGATAAAAAAGAATTGCCATGTCCGGATGTAGCATTATGTGTTCATTCTAAAGATACATATAAATATTTTGAAAATATTAAAAAATTAATTGGCAATAAATTAAAATTTGAACAAGTTGATTTGGGGTTGTATGAACGTGATCCAAAAACAATAAAGGAAATGATAAACAAAAAATTGTCTTCATTAAACGAAGAAAATTCTAAAGAAGATTCTATTGAATCTATTCACCTGAATTATACAGGTGGTACTAAGGTTATGTCTGTAATTAGTTATAATGAGGTAAAAAATTATTGTGAAAATAATGACATCAAATGCATCTTTTCTGACTTAGATCCAAAAACAAATAAAATCAATGTTATAGTAAATGATGATACAGAGGTAAAAAAATATCCATTTGATGGGGACTTAAGAGATTATATTAAGGTTAAGGCTTCCACTCTTTTTAAGCTACATAATATGGAAGCAAATGAACGTGAATTAGGCGATGAGTTATACTTTTCAAAAATAAATATAGATAAATTCTCGAAAATAGCTTTAAATTTATTAAATGAAAATAATCAAGATTTTAAAGATGCTTATAATCAACTAAGTGAAGAAACCAATGAAATTAATAAATATAGATCGGATTATAATACAAATAAAATAAAAAATAGCAATAAATGTAAGGAGTCTTTTGATAAATTAAAAGAAATATTCGGAGATATTATTCCATATAAAGATCTTAAAAGCGTTGACAATACTCAACTAATATTGTTATGTGAATTTTTAACTGGAAAATGGCTTGAGGACTATATTTTATATCATCTAAAAAATATCAAAGACGATGTAAAGATAGATAATTTATATAAATCAGTTAAGGTTAAATATAATAATAGAGAATGTGAAATAGATGTTATAGTCATAAAAGGATATTGTACATACTTATTTTCGTGTACAATATCACAGGGAATAAAAGCAGTTAAACAAAAAGCATTTGAGGCAATTTACAGGGCAAATCAATTAGCAGGTGAACATGCAAAAGTAATTGTAGTAAGTCCAATATACAATAAAATAATATCCAGTATTAAATTTACCAAAAACAACAATTTAGAAGAACTTAAAAAAGACCTTTCGTCATTTGACGCTATAAATAATAAAAATATAAATTTATTTTCTATAGACGATTTAATCGATATCCAAAAGCTTGAGAACAAATTAAAAAGTGTTTTTCAAGATGAGGTGATAGAATGATATTTTCTTTGTATGATTCGACTGGAATACAAAACTATATATTTAGCTCAAACAAATTAAAAGAAATTGTTGGTGGTTCTGAATTAGTAAGAAAAATGTTTAAGGAATTTTTGATTGGTGCGATAAAAAATTGTAATTTCAAATATTCAGACGACGATAAGGATAATATGATGGATGTTGATGTCAGGATTGTTTATATAGGTGGTGGAAATGCTGCTTTACTATATAAAGATAAAAATATAATGAAAAAGGTTAATGAGGAATTTTCAACTATTTTATTAAAAAATGCTACTTCAATTGGATATGTTACGGCTTATTGTGAAGTTGATATAGACAAGGATGACTTTAAAGAAAAAAGGAATGAATTGTTAAATAAATTAGAACAAAAGAAAAATATGAATTTCAGAGGGACAAGGCTTCTTGGATTACCAATAACAAAACCTTCTGCAAATAATGAGTATCCAGCTATAGATTCATTTACAGAAGACAATAGAGAGATATACATATCAACTGAAACTAAATGTAAGAGAGATATATTAATAGATAATGATCAATTTAATGATTTTAATTATAATGGCGAGAAATATGAATTTCCAATGGAATTAGATGAGCTTGGACAATCAGAAGGTGAAAATTACATAGGAGTTGTACATATTGATGGAAATAATATGGGACATGAAATAGATAAATTTTTATCAGAATTTGATGATTTTACTGAAGGCATGAAAGCCATGAGAGAATTATCAAGTGAAATTGACAGAGTATATAAATTGTTTTTTGAAGATATGGTAAAAAATTTAATAATCAATATTAAAACTGAAAAACTAAAATTTTTAGAGTTGAAAAATAACACATTACCCATTAGGCCAGTAATTATGGAAGGCGATGATATTACTTTTATATGTAATGGTAAATTAGCTTTAGGCTTAGCAGTTGATATATTAAAATCTATTAATAAAAAAAATAGTGTAAAAATAAGAAATTATGAAATTCCTATTTCTGCTTGTGCAGGTGTAGCTATAGTAAAAAGTCACTTTCCAATTGATAGGGCATACAAAATAGCAGAGGATTGCTGTGGTGCAGCTAAAAGAAAAGGAAAGTTTCTTAAAGCAGAAAGTGAAACAGTTGGTAATTGGCTTGACTTTCATATAGTAAATAGTGGAATGACCGATGAATTAGATGAGATGAGGGCAAAAAATTATAATTTGGGCAGTTTAAAGGATCCATCATTGCCACCATTGAGCGGAGATAATAATAAATTGCCTCAATATAATTTACTTTATAGGCCGTGGTGCATTATGGATGAAGGAAAATATTCGTGGGGAAATTTTGAAAAAATATTTGAAAGTTTTAAAAACTGGCCAAGATCAAAATTAATGAATCTAAGAGATGCTTTTTTAGAAGGTCGCGAAGAGGTAGTTGATTTTATGATTGAAGTGAGAAGTAAAAAACTTGATGTGTGTAAAATTGATGATGTGAGTTATGAGAGTTTATTTGATGTATATGATATGACACCATATTATGATGTGATTGAAGCATTTGATTATTACATTGAAATTTGAGAAGGAAGGGTTAAAATGCATATAAAAGTTGAATTAAAGTCGGATTTGTGTATTTCTTCTGGCGAGGGGCTATCAGGGATAATAGATGTCGACGTAATTTATGATGACAATGGCATACCCTATTTGCCTGCTAAAAGATTTAAAGGTATTTTAAGGGAGGCCGCTGAAGATATTTCAGATATTTATCCTGAGAAATATTCGCAGAAAATTATTAATGACTTATTTGGCGATCCCGAAACAAATTCTATTGGTGAGCTGTATATTGATAATGGTTATATAGAAAATTATCATACTATTGCTAATTTTATAAAAATATGTAATACTAACAAAAAATACAAAAATTTATTCCCCAAACAATATGTAAAGTCATATTTTACAAATATTCGCCAACAAACGGCTATAGACAGAAAGAACGGAATTTCAAAAGATAAATCCTTAAGAGCTATACGGACGATTAAAAAGGGAAATTTATTTTATTTAAATATAAATATCAATAGCATGATAGATTATGATAAAAAAGTTGAATTACTTAGAAATGCATGCAAAATTATCCGACAT
Organism: Thermoanaerobacterium sp. CMT5567-10; assembly: GCF_030534315.2. Taxonomy (NCBI): domain Bacteria; kingdom Bacillati; phylum Bacillota; class Clostridia; order Thermoanaerobacterales; family Thermoanaerobacteraceae; genus Thermoanaerobacterium; species Thermoanaerobacterium sp. CMT5567-10. The sequence goes on along the minus strand of NZ_CP130558.2, from coordinate 1,367,876 downwards.
ATTGGACTATCAAGGACGAGAGGCTTAGGTGAGGTAAGGTGTGAATTATTAGAGAACAATATTAATGAGATTAATAAGAGTATGAATATTAATTCTGATATATGCGATAATAATAATAAATATAGATTAACATACATAATAGAATTGTTATCTGACACAATTGTTTCCAATATTGGTGGTAATAGCAATGTGACCAATAGTTATATACCTGGGAGTAACATTCTTGGGTATTTTGCGACACAGTATATTAAAAATTTTAAGATTAATGATGCAGAAAATGATCCTATTTTTAAAAGGATATTTTTATCAAAGGATGTAAGCTTTTTAAATGCATATCCAACAGATAAAGAAAACAATGACTATATACCTGTACCAGTAAGTATTGTCAAACAAAAAGACAAAGAAAACTATTTTGATTTAGCTTATGATGAGGACTATCAGTATATTAAAGAAGAAAGAGTTCAAACAAATTCATTGTCGGATAATTATATAAATATTCAAGGTGAGTATATTAATATTATAAATCCAAAATATGTACTGCACTATCATCATAAAAGACCTGAAGATAAATCTTTTGGACATGCTACTAAAAAATCTGGTGAATTTTACAGTTATCTATCTTTATGTGCTGGAGAAAAATTTAAGGGTTGCATAATTGGCAGCAAATCAGATCTTGGATTAATAAAAGAACTTATACCAGAGAATTCAATAATTTTTATAGGAAAATCTAAAAATGCGGAATATTCAAGAGCTAAAATATTTTTTGAAGAAATAGAACCGCTTGATAGTGAAATTAATATAGATGATGAAGAAAAATTGATTATAACACTTACTTCACCAATGATACTGTGTAATGAATATGGCAATATTGATTCAGATCCAAGGAATTTTATAAAAATAATACAAGAAGAATATCCTTCTCTTGTGTGTAATGATAAATATTTTATAAGGCACGTTACAGTATATGGCTTTAATTCGAAATGGGGATTGCCAAGGCAACAAGTTCAAGCATTAGCTTCTGGAAGTGTTTTTGTCTTTGAGATAAAAGATAAGAGTAATGATTTTTCAGGACTTTTAACAAAAGCATATGGCTTGAGGACAAACGAAGGATTTGGAAGAATTGCCGTAAATATTCATGGATTTAAACCGCTAGAAAAAAAGGATAATGAAAATGATGAGTTTATCGATATGAATTTAACATCACAATATGTGAAACCGTTAATAATTTATATAGAAAAAGAAAAATTTAAAAAAGAATTAATCAAAAAAGCTATAAATGATGCAAAAAAGCAAAAGTATGGACTGGAAAATATGACGAATTCAACTATTGGTAGGCTAAAAACTTTATTAAAAAAATCTAATAGTGAAGAACATTTTAAAAAATTATTATCGGAAGAATTTAAAAAAGCAAGAAAAATAAACGGCATAATAAAATATTTAGAGAATAATACCTTTATCAATATTTTGCGAAGCTTAGAAACATATCAAACTTTTAAAAGTTTAAATATCAATTATATAGAAGATACAAACATAGTAAATGAATTGTTTGCTCTTTATTATACAAAATTATTTAATGTCTTAAGACATTTAAAAAGAGAAAAAGAAGGTGCAAGGAATGTATGATAATAAAATAGAAAGGGTAATATTTGTTTCAGGAATTTTAAAGTTAGAAACACCTTGTATGATAGGTTCTGGCAATGATACTAATACAGATATAGATGTAGTAAAAGATAAAAACGATATACCGTATATACCAGGGAGTTCTATAGCAGGTGTATTGCGTACTTTTCTATCAGATGGATCTAAAGAAGATGATGAACCTGAATATGTTAAATGTTTATTTGGAAAAAGGAAGAAAGACAATGATGAATCAACAATTAGTCCAATATATTTTTATGATATGAACATGATAAACTATAGTAATGAAAGAATTAGTATCCGTGATGGTGTAAAACTTGATTATAAAACAAAGACATCAATGGAAAATAATAAATACGATTATGAGGTTATTGAAAGTGGAAGTTGTTTCCTGTTTAGAATAGAAATACAACTTAGACGAAAATTATCGTATTTAAATGATAAAGTCGAAAATATTTTATACAAAATTTTATATTCTATGATTGATGGAGAAATAAGATTAGGCGGAAAGACTAATAGAGGTTTAGGAAAATGTACAATTGATAAAAATAGTATAAAAATTCTAGATCTCAATTTTAATGATAAAGAGCATTTAGAAGAAAACTTAATTAGATGGTTTAATTTTGACTGGGATTGTTTTGTTGGCAATAAAAATTTGGATGAATTTAAACATGAAACACATATAAATAATATAAAAACAATAAAAGTTCCGCTAAATATCGATACATCGATAATTATAAGAAGTTATAATAACCTTGAAAATTCTGATCAAAAGCATATAACAAGCAATGGTATACCGGTTATTCCTGGTACAAGCTGGGGTGGTGCTATAAGAAGTGGATGTTATAAGATACTTAAATTGTTTTATGATAAATTGTTAAAGCTGGATGATTATAAAATTAATAATAAAGTTAATTCAAATATAAATTGTATTTTTGGATATGTAGACAATGAAAGTAAAAAAGCAGAAACGTCAAAGATATTAATCGAAGAAGCGAAAATTAATAATGGTAAGACATTATATCAAACGAGAGTAAAAATAGACAGATTTACTGGTGGTGCGGCGGAATCTGCACTTTTTGATGAAGAGCCTATTTATGGTGGAGAAACATATCTGACTATAAAAGTTAAATCAGAAGAAGATTGGATAATAGGGTTATTAATATTGGTGATAAAGGATATACAAAATGGTTTTATCCCAATAGGTGGTGAAGCTTCTGCTGGTAGAGGCATTATGAATGGAGATAAAATATACATTGATAATGAAGTTGTCGATTCAAATTCTGAAAGAAAATATCTAAAGAGTTTATATGACTTCATAGTAGGAGGTGTATCAAAGTGAATTCCATTGATATTAATAAAATAAAATCATTAATTTATAGATTTTGTGAAAGTAGATGCTGCAATATTTTATTACAAAAAGATTATGAGGTTCTTTTAGGTATTGCTACAAAAGATACAATTCGATTTTATGGTGATAATAAATTTGATGAAGAACATATAATTGACATTCGTGTTTTTGATAAAAATGGTGAACTCCATATATGGAAAATAAATGATGATTTTTATTATAGATTTAAAGACGATGAATTTAAAATTGATAAAAATAGAGATTATAATGAAAGAGTTTTAAAAGATAAAAAAATATTTGTGGAATATCCGATTGTTTTTGGTTCTACGCTTGAAAAAGCTGATGAAAAATGGACAATTCTTAAAGAGATGGAAAGAGGAATAAAAATATATTTCCCATATGATATATCCCAGGAACAATTACCAATTAGATATAAGGTTTATAACTATTATGATTTTGATGAGGATGGGATCCTAAGATTTTATGATGCAAGGTTATGTGGATTTTTTGATAAAGATTTTAAAGAGTTGGAGAGTGAGATAATATGACTTGGAAGGAAGATATGAATATAAAATTTGTGAACCCGTATAATTTTATATCATTAGGGAATGAATGTAAGAGGAAAAGTTTTGATAATTATATAAATAATAAAGAATTGTTAACGGGCTATATTGAATGTGAATTGGAAAATTTAACGCCAATTTTTATACCTAATACAACAAATGAAAATGCATTTACAGATAATGAAAAATATAAATCTTATGATTTTTTTTCATATGATGATATACGTGAGCAAAAACGTACATCTGAATATTCAGAACCTGTTATACCGGCAAGTGAAATAAGGGGTGTTATTCGTTCTGCATATGAAGCTTTGACAGATTCATGTATGTCAACAATAGACGATAGTAATATATTAAGTAAAAGAACAACAATACCGGCAAAACCAGGCTTATTAAAAAAAGAAAATGGGGAGTGGAAACTATATGAAGCGGAAAGATTAATGATAAAAGTCAAAGACTGTTTAACTGATACTGCACAAAATTTTAGAAATATTCTATCAAAGTATAATGAAGGGGATAAGATTTATTTTAAAAGAGGAATAGAATATAAAAATTATAGGATATATACAATATCAGAGATATCTGATATTAATGTTGATGGCTATGAAGAAGGTTATATTCACTTTGGAGAGGATTTTATAAAAAAGCATCATGAGTCTATATTTAAATTAGGTGAAATGATACACGACATAGAAATAACATATGATGATATTAAAAAAATAGATGAATTGATAACTATATATAATGAATTAAATAAAGATAATAATGATATAAAATATAAAAAATTTAATGAGTTGTTAACGTCAAAAGATTTTAAAAGTGGTAGGAGAGTACTGCCAGTATATTATTCTATTTATAAAAAGGATGATAAGAGTTACGTATATCTTTCGCCTGCATGTATAGGAAGAGAAGTTTTTACAAATAAATTAAGTGACATTTTAAAGGTTCAAGGGGGTTATCAACCTTGTAGTAGTATAGAAAATTTATGTGAAGCTTGTGCTCTTTTTGGTTTTACAGGTAATGGCAGCGGAAATAATGCATTAGCATCGCGTTTAAGATTTACAGATGCAAAAATAAAAAACAAAAAAATTAGCAACGAAGATTACTATGATAAAATTTGTATTTTGCCTGAATTAGCATCTCCAAAAATTTCGGCAACAGAATTTTACCTTGAGCGACCATATGATGATAAAGGAAAGACATATGACATGTGGAATTATGATTATGCATTTAACTGGGATCATCAAAATAAAATTGAGCAATTTGATAAATATGTTCCTAAAATTAGAGGACGAAAATTTTACTGGCATTCTAAGAAGGTTAAATCTGCTTATGAACAAAATAAAAGGAATTGTAAAGTAAGGCCATTAAAGAAGAACAATATATTCAGTTTTAGAGTATATTTTGATGCTATAACGGAAGATGAACTAAATAAACTTGTATGGATACTAAATATTGGTGATAACAATAATATGAATTGTCATAAGATTGGTAGAGGGAAGCCAATTGGTTTTGGTACAATAAAAATTAGAATAAATAAAATCATAAAAAGAGATATATCAATTGATGGTGATACAATATCATATGAATTAAATGAATATAAAATAGATTTAAAAAAAAATAGACCGTTTGATTATAATAGGAAAAATGTACAAGAATTTTTAAAAATTACTGATTTCGAAAAGGCTCCACGAAACATAAATTATCCAATAGGTGAAGATAAAACAAAACCTGATAGACAAAATAGTAAAGCCTCGCATCAATGGTTTATAGGAAATAAACAGATTGGTTATGGTCATAAAGATGTTAAGATTAAAGCAAGTGGTACAAAACCTATCATATACAAAACTTTACCCTATATATTAGATAAGGATATTACTTTGAATAAACTATATAAGGAGAGGAATTAAAAATGTATTTATGTTTTACATTGATTTTTAAAAGAAATGACGGATATCAGGAGCCTTTTCAATTAATTTATGAGCCTTGTCCGTGCTGGAAAAAAGGTGATAAACGTATAATCAATTTTAACAAAAGTCCTCATTATCAGAAGGGTTCTTTTAAAGAGTTTATTAAACATATTAAAAGTATTGATTTTGACGAGCAATGTGTTTTAATTGCAGATAAGAACTGGAATAATAATTCTGGGTATGATGATAATAATGCTTTAAATAGAATAATTGAGGATATAGAAACAGAGGGATTTAAAGTGGTAGTTGTTCAATTTTAAAAGAAAGCTTGCATAATTTCTTCTGTTTTTTATCTTTATATATTGTTTGCTGTATAAGTTTAGGAATACGGTAATAATTATCGTATATGATTGATGCTGGACAAATTACCTAACTAGGGGCATCAAACCGTGAGCGAAATAATATAACGTTATTATAAGAAAATTTCCATAAAGACAGAAAAAGATTCTTGATGCAGATATGAGTAGAGTATGTTCATAATTATGAATGATACGCCTCTACTACCATAAATATGTACAAATTTTTTGTGTTCAGCTATATTGCGATAAATTGATTAAGTAGTTTTAGCGAATTATAACGAAATAATTATTAATTGGAATAAAAACACATTGCATAGTTTGCCGATGTGTTTTTATATTTATGCTTTCATTTGTGCATTTAATGAATACAATGCTAAAATTTTATATCTATGTTGGCCAGAATATTACTGCTTATTTTACTCATTGTATTTTTTAAATCACCATAAATTTTTTCAAATATCTCCACTATTTGTTCTAAACCATTTTTCTTTAAGTAAACTATGTATTCATCTAAGATTTCATCCGAAGTTAAGTCTTGTAATTTTACTTCTTTGTCTATGCCCTCCACTTTTGCAGGTAAATTATTCAAAGTTCTTAAAATATTCACTTTTATTATTTGTTCAAATATTTTCATATTCCAATGATTAGTAGGCATACCTAAAAGTGTTAAAACATTCTCAAAAGATATTTTTACTTTTTCGTCATTTGCACTTTCAAATTTTGATTCTAAACTTATGAGGATAGTCTTTAAAGCTTTTTCAAAAATGATTAGCTCATTATAAAGCAAATCTTGTAATACATCGTCAAATAATAAATCAGAGAATTCATTAAGTGCCTTAAAGTCAAATAAAAATGACGATAAAATTCTATGATATAATTTAAGCAAAAACAGATATACTATATAAAAGGGAATATCTATATGCTCATTTAAAACATAATCTAAATCACCTGTAATAGCATCAAACATTTTACTGCTTAGATATTCATTAAATGATGGATATTTCGAAGCTATATCAAAGATTTTATCCATAGTCTTATTACTATTTATAGCGTGTATTTCTTCCAAGGCTTTGGCTATTTCAATCATGGTGGCTCCTGTTACCATTTTTACTAATGTGTTATATTCGTCTAATATAGATACCCTTATTAAAAGAAAAAGATCCTTTATTTATTTTTCTAAAAAATCAAAATTTTGCAACTCAAAAGCAATATTCAAAAAAATATCTTCTACTAAATTTTCTTCTACAATCTGTTTTAAAAGATTATCTACGTCATAGTATACTTACGATTTTAATAAACTCAACATCATCCGAAAAAAGATTAACTTCATTAGACAAGGAATTTGTCAATTTTTTTTTTATTTCTTCTATATTATTCATACAACACTTTTTATATTTTTTCCCGCTCCCACAGATGCAATAATCATTTCTGCTAATGTCAAATATTTTCATGCTTTAATATCCTCCCATTTTTTAGACTAGTTTAATTTTAAACAAATAACTTATAAATTTCAATTCCTCTTTTTAAAAAGTTGCATATTTATAGACACAGTTTGGTTACAAAATTTACATCTTTTTAATATATTTGCAAATATGATTTTAATATGGTATAATTTAATTAATTTAATAATATGCTATAACGCTGAATTCGTATGAAGCGGGGAAACCAATTTTGGGGTGAATCCATTTTATATGGAAGGGTTATCTTTCGACCCTAACCCGTCAGCTAACCTCGTAAGCGTTGAAAGAGGAGGAAATAGCATGGATAGATTCGGTTTTACTGCCTTCTATTAGTAAACCGGGTTTCAGCTGTAGATTTTCTCTATGGCTTTTTTAATACCCAAAAATAGAAGGAGGTTTTTAAATGAGATTACCTATATTTTCTGTCATTGGAGCCGGCAACAGCGGTCAGGCGATGGCAGCACACCTTTCGCTAATGGGGTTTACAGTTAATCTCTACAATAGAACTCGTGAGAAATTGATTCATATCTTGAATAATGGTGGTATATATCTTGAAGGAGCTGTTAGAGGGTTTGCTAGACTCAATATGATTACTGATAATATGGAAGATGCAATAAAAGATGCAGATATAATTATGGTAACTATTCCAGCATCGGGACACAGCGATATAGCTTATGAAATGCTTCCACATTTAAAAAATGGGCAAATAATAGTTTTAAATCCTGGAAGGACCTTTGGGGCAATTGAGTTTTACAATATCGTCAAAACAAGAAGAGATTTAGATGTGGTAATATCTGAGACAGATACATTTATATATGCCTGTAGATCGAATGATGGCATAGCGAAAATTTTTAGAATAAAACATGTCGTATCATTAGCATCTATACCATCGTGGAAGACAAATTATGTAGTTGATTTGCTGAAATTGGCTTATTCACAGGTGGTTCCAGCCGAAAATGTTTTAGAGACAAGTTTAAATAATATAGGTTCTATTTTTCATCCGGCACCTACCCTTTTAAATTCTGCACGAATAGAGACTACAGAGGGAAGTTTTCAATATTATTTAGAAGGAATATCTCCATCAGTCGCAAAGATATTGGAAAGAATGGATAGAGAAAGAGTTGCAGTCGCACATGCATTAGGTGTAAATGCTGTTACAGCATTAGATTGGCTAAAAGATACGTATGGTGTTACTTCAGATAATTTATATGATGCAATTCAAAATACAGATGCATATAAAGGATTACTAGCACCAAAGACACTAGACTGCAGATATATTTTTGAAGATGTTCCTATGAGCTTAGTCCCAATTTCTTCAATTGGAAAGCAGTTGGGGATTTCGACACATACTATCGACTCTATAATTCATTTGGCATCATGTATGCATGAAAAAAATTACTGGAAGATGGGACGGACGGCTGTAAAGCTAGGATTGGATGGCAAAAGTGCAGCAGAAATAAAAGAAATAGTAGAAGGCGTAAAGGAGGAGAGTACTGTCGCATGAAAAGATTAATTATAGCTGCTTCAATTGAGAATGATGTTCATGTTGCTGGTGTCTATAAGTTTTTAAAGATTGCAGAGAGTGAAGGATTTGATATTCAGTTTTTAGGTCCTGCAACACCAATTGATAAACTTATAGAAAGCATACGGGTGAGAAAACCTGACATAGTTGGAATAAGCTATAGACTGACTCCTGATTCACTTAAATCCATTTTAGATGTTCTTAAAAATAGGATAAAAGAATACAATCTTAATGGCATTAGATGGATATTTGGTGGCACGGAACCAAATTGCATAGTTGCCAAAGAATCGGGCATTTTTGAGGAAGTCTTTGATGGCACTTCAGGTGATGAATTTACAATTTCGTATTTGAGAGGACAAAAAGTTGCATCAAATAAAATTGAGTATGAGCAGGATATACTTGAGAGGATAGAAAGAAACTATCCTTATCCTGTAATAAGACATCACTTTGGATTGCCTTCGTATACGGACACACTTGAAGGGATAAAAAGGATTGCGGAAGAAAAAGTTCTCGATGTAATATCGATAGCGCCTGATCAAAATACACAAGAACATTTTTTCGATAAAAAGTACAATAAAGCACTTGATGGTGCAGGTGGAGTACCTATAAGGACTGAAGAAGAATTTAAAAAACTTTATGATGAGTCAAGGCGTGGAAATTATCCGCTGCTTAGATGTTACAGTGGAACGAATGATGTTTTTAAAATGGCAAAAATGTTAAAAGACACGATAAATAATGCATGGGCAGCTATACCACTTTGCTGGTACAATGTATTAGATGGCAGAGGGCCTAGACAGGTGGAAGAATCTATAAGAGAGAACCAAAAGCTGATGAAGTGGCATGCTGATAGAAATATACCTGTGGAAGTCAATGAGGCACATCACTGGGGGCTTAGAGATGCACATGATGCTATATATGTTGCGGCAAGCTATCTTGCAGCGTACAATGCTAAGAAAATGGGTGTAAAGACGTATATAGCGCAGTTTATGTTTAATGTGCCGCCAGCTACATCCCCAAAAATGGATCTTGCAAAGATGTTGGCATCTATAGAGCTTGTTGAAAGCCTTCAGGATGATAACTTTAGAGTGCTGAGACAGGCGAGGGCGGGGCTTGCAAGCATGCCGCATGATCTTTTTGAGGCGAAAGGGCAGCTTGCTTCAAGCGCATATCTTTCAATGGCTATAAAACCTCATATATATCATGTTGTAGGTTTTTGTGAAGCACATCATGCTGCAACGCCAGACGATATAATAGAAAGTGTGAAGATTGTAAAAGCAGTGATAAACAATACTTTGTATGGCATGGTGGATTTTACTAAAGATTTAGATGTTTTAAAGAGGAAAGAGGAACTTGTAAATGATGCGATGGTAATAATCAATGCTATAAAGGAACTTAATACATTGTGCAGCGATCCGCTGTCAGATCCACATACATTATCATTAGCGATAAAATTAGGCATATTGGATGCTCCGCATCTTAAAGGAAATAAAAGTGCAAGTGGCATGCTTACCACAAAGGTTATAAATGGTGCATGTTATGCCTATGACTATGAAAACAACAAGATTATTAAAGAAGAAGAAAGGATATATAATATAATTCAAAACTACCAAAAACTCATAATCGTGGCGTAAAAACTAGTTATTATCGGATGTATATGCAAAGTATATATCCGATTTTTTTATGCCCATATATATAAATTTTTTTGCTAAAAAACATATTATATGAGAGGTGAATATTAAGAAAGGAGGGGATTTAATTGATGATTGTTGTAGATCCCGGACATGGTGGATCTGATAGCGGCGCTGTAGGATATGGTTATTTTGAAAAAGATATCAACTTAAGTGTATCTCTTAAATTGAGAGATGTTTTTAAGGCAAACAATGTAGATATAATTTTGACAAGAGATAAAGATGTGACATTGGGACTTAGCGAAAGGTGTGACATTGCAAATAAAAACAAGGCGGATTATTTTATTTCAATTCACTGTAACAGTTTTAAAGATTCTTCTGCAAAAGGGACAGAAACTTATTCATATCCTAGAAGTATTTCTGGAGCAAAATTAGCAAAAGGTGTGCAACAAACTATTGTGGCAAATCTAAAAACAATAGACAGAGGTATAAAAACAGCCAACTTCTATGTGTTGCATCATACAAACATGCCAGCAATATTGGTTGAATTAGGATTTATAACCAACAAGGAAGATTTAGACCTGATTTTAAACAAACAAAATCTATTTGCGATATCAATATCAAATGGTATATTAAATAACATAGGACTTAAGCAAATAAACAAATCGGATTCAATTGAAAAATTACACCAGATGGGCTTTATTTCTGACTATTACGATCCTGAAAGTTATGTAAAATGGAAAGATATTGCAGATGCATTATTAAAGATTATAGGAGGTTGAGAAAATGAGGGATCTTATTATGACAATATTGACTGCAGGGCTGCAGCTTGTGATACTTGTGACATTGGGCTATGTCATAAATTTCTTGTATTCAAAGATAGGCACTGAAAAGACAAAAAGGTATTTTGAAATTGCAAAGATGATTGTAAGGGGAGTAGAGCAGGAATTTGGTGCAGGAAATGGCGCAGATAAAAAGGCAGAAGCGGTAAACCTAATAAAGAAAATAATAGGAAACAAGCTGACGGATGAAGAAATAGACAAATTGATAGAAGCGGCTGTATTTGAGATGAACTACGTATTAAATATAAAAGGACTTAATAGCATGAGTAAAAAGCTATAAATTTAATGAATTTAGATAAAAAAGAAGTGCGATAGATTGCCTAATCACACTTCTCTTTTTTTTTATACTTCAGTTATAACGCTGTCATTATTTGTTTTCGACTTTTCTTCTTTAGGCTTTGCTATTTTAACTTTAGGAAGCACCAAATTTAGGATTATGCCTGCTAGTGTTGCAGGACCAACACCTTCAAACACGAAATTACCTGTTCCTATTTTGATACCGCCAACACCAAGAGTCAAGATTACTGATGTTATAATCAAATTTCTGCTGTCAGAAAAATCAACCTTATTTTCTACTAATGTCCTGATACCTGCGGCTGCTATCATTCCAAATAGGATTATTGTGACACCACCCATTACTGCTTGTGGTATAACCTGTATAAGTGCTCCTATCTTTTGGATAAAGCTTAAAAGTATTGCTATGACAGCGGCACCTTCTATGACTCTTGAGCTATATACTTTTGTCATAGCTAAGACACCAATATTTTCACCATACGTCGTGCTTGGTGGACCGCCAAACAGTGCGGCTATCGATGTTGCTAAGCCATTTCCCAGCATTACTCTATGAAAACCTGGATCTTTTATCAAGTCTTTATTAACTATATTTCCTATTACAAGGACGTGACCTAGATCTTCGATTATTGCCACTAATGCTAAAGGTGCAATTAATGTTACAGCACCCCATGCAAGCACAGGTGAATGACCAATAAGGAATGAGAATTTTGGTACAGCAATCCACGATGCCTTTAAGACGGGAGAAAAATCTACAAGACCTCTGAATATGGCAAAGATATAACCACCGATGGTTCCTAATAAAATTGGTATAACTTTCATGAATCCTTTTCCAAACATGCTGAAGATTATTACAAGTGCGGCTGTAACTAAAGCTGTAGGCAAATCTTTTTGTGCTTCTTGTATTGCAGTCGGTGCTAAACTCAAGCCTATGATCATTACAACAGGACCTACTACTACAGATGGAAGAATCCTTTCAATCCAATCAATACCGGTTATACTTATTATTATGAAAACTGCCACGTACACAAGCCCTGCAGCTATCATGCCGGTGAAAGCTCCTCTTACGCCAAAAGCTTTTGTTGCCGCTATTATAGGAGCGATAAATGCAAATGATGAACCTAAGTATGCAGGAACTTTTCCTTTTGTCATTAAGTGAAATATTAATGTGCCAAGACCTGATGTAAATAATGTTACGGCAGGGTCTAATCCTGTCAAAAGCGGTACCAGTATTGTTGCGCCAAACATTGCAAAAACATGCTGAAATGACAGCGGGACAGCTTCATTGATAGGCGGTACATCTTGTATACCGTAAAATTTGTTCTTCATGACGATTCCTCCTTTAATTTTTGGCATAAAAAAACCCTCTCAAGGAGGACAAACATATAGATATGCAGAAATATCGTTCCTCCTTTTTAGCCTCACTGGACTAATTTTAAAGGGTCTTATTAAACTACAAAAATTATAACATACGAAAGCAAGAATGTCTATATCTAAATTTTAAAATGCAATTGGCTTAGTCAAGCCTCTTTCTGAATCTTAATACGGCGATTAAGAACAATGCAAATTCCATGACGCATCATATTAGATAAATCGTATGCTGCTGGAGCTTGTTCTACCTTCAGATTTGCAATATCCATATGTTCCTTTGGCGTGTTTTTGTTTTATCCACAATTTTATTTTGCTATATCGAGACTGTTTTTGTCACTAATGTGTATGATAATCATTTTTTATGAAATACTAATTTTAGCAAAATTCAATATTGTTTTATTTGAAAGAGGAGGGTTAAGTTTATGACTGTGGAAATGAAATCTATGGATGGAAATACTGCCGCAGCGTATGCATCGTACGCTTTTACAGAGGTCGCCGCCATATACCCGATTACTCCGTCATCTCCCATGGCAGAAAGTGTTGACGAATGGGCTGCACATGGCAAAAAAAATATCTTTGGCGATACTGTCAAAGTGGTAGAGATGCAATCAGAAGCGGGTGCTGCAGGCGCAGTACATGGATCACTTCAAGGAGGTGCTTTGACGACTACATATACGGCATCACAGGGCCTTCTCCTTATGATACCTAACATGTACAAAATTGCGGGTGAACTTCTTCCTGGTGTTTTTCACGTAAGTGCCCGTGCGGTTGCTGCACATGCACTATCCATATTCGGAGACCATCAGGATGTGATGGCCTGCAGGCAAACCGGTTTTGCTCTTCTTGCATCAAATAGTGTTCAAGAAGTCATGGACTTAGGCTGCATTGCACATCTTAGCGCAATAAAGTCAAGAGTACCATTTTTGCACTTCTTTGACGGTTTTAGGACGTCACATGAGATAAAAAAGATTGAAGTAATAGATTATGAGGATTTAAAGAAAATTGTAGATTACAATGCAATAAATGAATTCAGAAATAGGGCACTAAATTCAGAACATCCAGTAGTCAGAGGGACTGCCCAGAATCCTGATATATACTTTCAAGGAAGGGAAGCATCAAATAAGTTTTATGAAAAGGTACCAGATGTGGTTGCTTTATATATGGAGAAAATAAAGGAGCTGACAGGTAGAGAGTATCATTTGTTTGATTACTATGGTGCAAAAGATGCTGAATATGTGATAGTTGCAATGGGTTCCGTGTGTGAGACAATCGAAGAGACGATAGATTATCTTTTGGGATTAGGTGAAAAAGTTGGACTAATTAAAGTACGCCTATATAGGCCTTTTTCAGAGAAATATTTCATGAAAGTTATTCCACATACAGTGAAAAGAATTGCAGTATTGGACAGGACGAAAGAGCCTGGTTCTATCGGTGAGCCTTTATATCTTGATGTAGTAAAAGCATTTTTTGATAAACAAGATAAGCCTTTGATTGTAGGTGGCAGGTATGGTTTGGGTTCAAAAGATACGACGCCATCACAAATTGTAGCAGTATATGATAATCTCAAAAAATACAATCCAATTAATAGATTTACAATAGGTATAAAAGATGATGTGACTATGACATCATTAGAAACTGGCAAATCAATTGAAACAGTACCACAGGGTACTATAAGTTGCAAATTTTTTGGCTTAGGATCTGATGGAACTGTGGGTGCAAATAAGTCTGCCATAAAGATAATCGGTGATAATACAAATCTTTATGTACAAGGATATTTTCAGTATGACAGCAAAAAATCTGGAGGAACTACCATATCCCATTTGAGATTTGGCCAAAAACCTATAAAATCCAGCTATCTTGTGTATCATGCCGATTATATAGCATGCCATAACAAGTCTTTTATTTACAATTATGATCTGCTAAAAGGATTAAAGAATGGTGGGACTTTTGTCTTAAACTGCCCGTGGAGTGAAGTAGAACTTGACGAAAAACTTCCTGCATCTATGAAAAGGTACATTGCAAGAAATAAGATAAATTTCTATACAATTGACGCAATATCTATTGCTAGAGAAGTAGGCCTTGGTGGCAGGATAAACATGATAATGCAGACAGCATTTTTCAGGCTTATTAATATAATTCCATTTGAAAATGCCATAAAATACTTGAAAGAATCTATACAAAAGACATACGGCAAAAAGGGGCAAAACATAGTCGACATGAATATTAAGGCAGTTGACAGAAGCTTAGAATCATTGAAAAAAGTAAATGTTTCTGCTTCATGGGTAAATGCCGTAGAAGATGAGGATTTTGCCAAAGATGAACCTGAATTTTTGACAAAGATACAAAGACCTATGGCTAAAAATGAAGGTGATGATCTGCCTGTAAGTGTTTTTTCCGGCATGGAAGATGGAACATTCCCATTAGGCACTACTGCGTATGAGAAGCGTGGCATAGCTGTAATGATTCCTCAATGGCAAATAGAAAAATGCATACAGTGTAACCAATGTTCATTTGTATGTCCACACGCTGTAATAAGGCCATTTTTGTTAAATGATGAAGAAGTTAAAAATGCACCAATGACATTTGAAACAAAAAAAGCGGTAGGCAGAGGTCTTGAGGCATTTCAATACCGCATACAGGTAAGCCCACTAGACTGTACAGGTTGTGGCAACTGTGCAGATGTATGTCCGGCACCGGGAAAAGCTCTTGTAATGATGCCTGCGGAAGGAGAAATAGAGAGTCAGGCTGATAATTGGGAGTATGCTGTTAAAATCAAGCCAAAAGACAACATTATGGAAAAGACGACTTTGAAAGGAAGCCAGTTTTCTAAGCCTCTCTTTGAATTTAACGGAGCATGCCCAGGATGCGGCGAGACGCCGTACATTAAGCTACTGACACAATTATTTGGAGATAGAATGATAATTGCCAATGCCACAGGTTGTTCTTCCATATATGGTGCCAGTGCACCATCGGTGCCGTACACTACCAATAATTCAGGTAAAGGCCCTGCATGGGCAAACTCATTGTTTGAAGATAATGCAGAATATGGATATGGAATATATCTTGCAAATAAAAAGATAAGGCAAAGGCTTGAAGATTTAATCGGCCAAGCGTTAAATACTCAGATTCCTGACGAATTAAAGAATGCATTTGTAGAATGGCTAAATAACAAAGAAGATGGAGAAGCATCGCAAATTGCATCAAGCAAAATCATAAATATAATTAGCAGCGAAAATTTAAAGGCGAATAAAATAGTACAGGAAATCTACAGATTAAAAGATTATCTTGTCAAGAAATCACATTGGATAATAGGTGGTGATGGATGGGCGTATGATATAGGATTTGGAGGATTAGACCATGTTTTGGCATCAGGGGAAGATGTAAATGTGCTTGTGCTAGATACCGAAGTTTACTCCAACACCGGCGGTCAGTCGTCAAAATCAACGCCAACGGCAGCTATAGCCAAATTTGCAGCATCTGGTAAAGAGACAAGGAAAAAAGACTTAGGCCTTATGGCAATGAGTTATGGATATGTTTATGTAGCACAAATAGCATTAGGTGCTAACATGAACCACACAGTAAGGGCGATTGCAGAAGCTGAGAAATACAAAGGACCTTCTCTTATAATCGCCTACTCTCCGTGCATAAATCACGGAATAAAGTCAGGGATGGGTACAAGTATCGCAGAGGAGAAGAAAGCTGTTGAAGCAGGGTACTGGCATCTTTATAGGTACAATCCAGAGCTTAAAGCTGAAGGCAAAAATCCATTCATATTAGATTCTAAAGAACCGACAGCGTCTTACATAGACTTCTTAAAAGGAGAAATAAGGTATTCATCATTGGAGACGCTTTTCCCGGATAAAGCACAAAAGCTGTTTGATGAGTCTTCAAAAAACGCGAAAGAACGTTATGAAATGTACAAAGCACTTTCAGAACTTTAAAAAGTATGGCCTCGAATCAACGAGGCCATACTTTTACTTTTCGTTTTCGTCAACCCATTCTTTAGCATTTATGACTTCTATTTCATTTGGAATTGGGACTTTTGCCTTACTTGCTTTTTCTTTAATATTCGCCCATGCAGCAGTTTCATGCTTTTCAATAGGTTCTTTATAGTATTTCTTGCTTTTCCTTATCATAACATCACTCCTTAATATGTAGTATAATCATTGTGTATTATTTTATTATGCAAATTTAAGGGGGTTTTTACATGATTATAAGAGGACATCACCTTTTGTGCATGTTAGGTTTTAAAGGCTTAGGATATAATGAGGAATTTATCAAAAACATGGATAAAATCGTGAAAAAGCTTAAAAACGATGATGATGTGTTGATAAAGCTTGTGGATAGTGTGGATAACATCTGCGAAAAATGTCCTCATAATTTTTTTGGTGTGTGCAAAAATGAGCATCATAAAGATAGCATTAGGGAGATGGATAATGCTGTACTTAATATACTCAACATAAAATCTGGCACATCGATGAAATATCACGACATTAAAGCTAGGATAAAATTATTGATGACAGAAGAGGCTATGGATGATATATGCTGTAATTGCACTTGGAGAGAATATGGTTATTGCATAGATGGGTTAAAAAAATTAAATAAATCATCTATGTTTTACTAATTTCAATTTGATGTTAAAATAAAATCATAAGAAAAAGGAGGAATACGGAAATCTATGACTGTAAAAAGCTTTTTAAAATTGGTGGAGATACAGACGAAAGCTGCCAGTGTAACACCGTTTATGCTTGGAACTGTGTATGCATTATACGCTTTTCACGAATTCAAAGCTGTTAATTTTTTATTTATGTTTATATCGCTGCTATCATTTGATATGGTTACTACCGCAATTAATAATTATATGGATTATAAAAAAGCAAATAGGACGCATGGGTATAATTATGAAAAACACAATGCAATTGTAAGGTATAATTTATCTGAGTCAACTGTTTTAATTACTATAATAATACTTCTTTTTATAGCATCTGCTTCAGAATTTATACTGTATTTGCGTACAAATTTAGTAGTACTTCTAATCGGAATGATGTCATTTGCAGTTGGGATTTTGTATTCATTTGGACCTATACCTATATCCAGGATGCCACTGGGAGAGATCTTTTCGGGTTTTTTTATGGGCTTTGTAATTGTATTTTTATCTGTTTTCATCCACGTTTACGACAAGAATATAGCATATATTACATATAGCGATGGCATTTTCAATGCATGGTTTGATGTATTTGTTGTACTAAAAATTTTCTTCATATCGTTACCGGCGATAATGGGGATTGCCAGTATCATGCTGGCAAACAATATATGCGACATAGAAGATGATTTAGAAAACAGGCGTTACACACTGCCTATTTACATAGGAAAAGAAAAAGCCCTAAAATTGTTTAAGGCACTATACTATATTTCATACATTGACATTGTGGTTCTTGTGATTTTGAAGGTACTGCCTTTATTGGCGCTTATTGTATTGTTGACATTTGTGCCTGTAAATAAAAACATAAGAAAATTTTACAAAGTCCAGACAAAGAAAGATACATTTCCACTGTCTGTCAAAAACTTTTTGATTATGAATGTTGCAGAGATAATTACAATAGGGCTGGGATTACTTCATTGATTCTGCTATTTTTAATAATTGCTCTTCTGAAATACCTGCTGCTTCCATTTGGTATATAATATCATCTTCTATCCAGACTATTTGGAGATATTTCACGCTTTTTTCTTTGTCTTTATTTAAAGCATTTGCATCTTTTAAATAGTACGACACTATAATACCTTTATTTTTATTAATTGTGGTGTAATCCAGTTTTTCTCTTTTTGCTGATTCTGGTATGTCTAATAAATTTTTTAGATCTATTGTACCTGCGATTTGGCTTTTTAAATAATACGGTAAAAAAGGCAAACTTGATACAGCGCATTTAACTTTGATTTTATCAATTCCATCTGGAATGTCTATTTTTGGAATTTTTCTAATTTCAAGGCTAAAAGTTATTGAACCCGGAAAACTATATTCATTACTATTATCCATGTGAATATATACTATTTTATAGAAATCTATTCTGAAGTTTTTACCTTTTAAGTTTTCTGGGAATACATTATTGCTTTTATATGATTTTATAAGTTTATTAATAGCATCTATATTTAAATTAAATTCGATCATTTGATTTCCATAAATGCTACTTTCTGCCTTATTAAGATCGCTCAGAATGTTATTTCCCTGTGGTAGTTTGAAATTATAATTTACGTCAGATTTGAGCTTGTATAAATCGTTTAGCTTATACTCATATTTTTCTTCTTTATCATTTCTATTTATCTTTAAATGCCCTAATTGTTTGAGATCAATATATTTATTTCCAACTTCAGATAATTGCAACATTATTTTATCAAAATAGTCAGGTGATATGTAATCAGTCCGGTGATCATATGTCCTTAAATTGTTTAAAAAATTACCCGTATTTGGCAATATGGCCAACAATGCTATAACAACAGCAAATCCTATACCTATTAATACAGTTGTATGTTTTTTAATCATAACTTAATTTCCTTTCTATTTATCGATGATACTGGCAGATAAGAAATATCTTATTATTTTTTATCTGCCAGCACTATTAAAAAACTTCATAAATGATGTAATCAGGTGACTATCACAAATCTCTTTTTTCAAATTTCTTTGTTCCGTAATACAACAAGAAGCAAATGTAAAAGGCGATGTACACAAACATAATAGGACTTGGCTGTGAAGTACCGCCAAAGGGTCCTTGTGCAAGAAAGCTTAAGCCTGTATTTTGCGTGAGAAGCTCTGCATTCATCTTTCTAAATATCACATCTGTAGGTAAAATTAAGCTTGTGATAATACCAACATTTGAAAGACCTTGACTTGTTGCATCTGTGAAAAATGATCCCATTTGTTCGAGAATGCCACCTATCATTGCGATGCCGTATGTCATGACAGCTAAAACACCTGTATTTACAGTTGACATTATTGAACTTGAGGCGACTACTAATGATAAAAGGACTACTGGACCAAGGTCAAAAAAGAATAATGCACGGAAGACGTTTCCTAATCCTAAGTATACTTTCGTGCCAAAAGCGATATTAAGTCCTATTACTGAAAGAAACAACAATGTGCTATATACAGTGATAATTATGCTAAGCCCTATAAATTTGCCAAGCACGTATTCATGCCTCTTTAGAGGTTTATACAGTAAGGCATATATAGCACCACTTTCCAAATCGCCTGACACAGCACCTACAGATGTAAGTACTATCAAAAATGCGATTATAAAATTTGAAAAGTAAAGCCCTGCTGAGAGAAGCTGTGATTCAAGTAATATCTTAGCTATGTTTGGCGTATTGTTTATAACTTGATTGTTGCTATGAAAAGCTAAACTTAATCCATAGCCATAAATAAAAAGATATCCTACTGTAAGTATTGCAATTAGGAGGAATGCACGCTTTTTAATCATCTCTTTGATGGTGTATTTCGTTATTGTCAGCATACATCCTCATCCTTTCCAACTATATTTATAAATAGATCCTCCAATGAACTCGTTTTTGAATCCAATTGATACAGTTTTGCGCCGGAATCTACGACAGTTTTTGCGATATTAGGAATACTGTCTTTATCTTTTACTTTAAATGTAAGTTTGCCATCTTTAAATACAATGTCATATGCTAACTTAGAAATCTTTTCGATTAATTCGCTATTATAATCTGATATAACCATCTCTACATAGGTGTTTTTACTTAATAGGTTTTTAAGCTTTCCCTCTGCTATTACATGCCCGTGGTTTATAATTGAGACTTCATCGCAGATCATTTCGACTTCACTTAATAAGTGGCTGTTTAAAAACACTGTCTTGCCATCGTCTTTTAGTCTTTTTATTATCTCTCTAACATCTATTCTGCCAACAGGATCAAGGGCTGATGTGGGTTCATCTAAAAAGATTACTTCCGGATCATTTAAAAGTGCTATTGCAAGTCCTATCCTCTGCTGCATTCCTTTGCTGTAATTTTTTACCTTCTTGTTTTCATGTCCTTTAAGTTTAACTAAATCAAGAAGCTCTTCAATTTTTTTATCTGGGTTTTTCATCTTGTATAATTCTGCATGAAATTTCATCAATTCTTTTCCTGTCATCCAATCATGATACTTAAAGTTTTCAGGAAGAAATCCGATTTGCCTTTTTGATTCTATAGTGCCGATGGAAAAGCCATTAATCCAAGCAAAACCAGAGGTGGGGTATAAAAGCCCCACCATAGTTTTTACGAATGTACTTTTTCCAGCACCGTTTGGACCGAGGAATCCAAAAACCATGCCACTATCGATAGAAATATTTACATCTTTAAATCCGCCTTTACCATTAAACTGTTTTGTAAGGTTTTGAGTCTCTAGTATCATTTCATCACCTCATTGATTCTGCTATTTTTATAAGCTCGTCTGGTGAAATATTGTTTCCACTGAACAAATATATTACACCATGATCATTTAATGCAAGATTTGAATATACCTCTAAAATATCGGAACCTTGGAATTTTTTTGATATTACAATTCCTTTACTGCCGTTTATAGTAACGTCTTTTATATCATCTGTATCTGACACAGGAAATGGTATTGTAGTTTTCCAGTCTTTTATGCTGGCTATTTGATTTCGAATGTCGTCTGGAATGAATGGCATATTTATGACGGCATCCCTTACTTTTTCAATATCGACGCCATCTGGCACGATTATCTCAGGTGTTTTCATTATATCAAGTCCGTAGCTTATATTTTTTTGAGAATCTGATTCATTTTTATCTGTAGAAGATATATGCACGCTATTGCCTAAAATTATTTTAAATGTCTTTTCATTTAAGTTTTCTGGCAGCAGCTTATTTCCTCCAAATGTCTTTATGAGGTTGTTTATCTTATCTACATTTAATTTAAATTCAACAGTTTGACCTTTTTCTACATAAATGTTGTCTCTTAATTTGAAGTTGTCCACATCTTGAGGAATTTTAAAATTGTAGCCAACATATGACTTTATTTTATCTAAGTTGTTTTTACTAATTTCTTTGGATGAACCATAGTCACCAATTACTTTAATATCGCCGTACTGCTTTAGGTCGATTTCTTTATTTCCTGCTTGATAAAATTTATTTTTTATATCTTGTAAATCATCAGGTGTTATTGTTACAGCTTTAAAGTTATTAAGTCTAAACAAGCTTAAA
Source organism: Thermoanaerobacterium sp. CMT5567-10 (assembly GCF_030534315.2). Classification (NCBI taxonomy): domain Bacteria; kingdom Bacillati; phylum Bacillota; class Clostridia; order Thermoanaerobacterales; family Thermoanaerobacteraceae; genus Thermoanaerobacterium; species Thermoanaerobacterium sp. CMT5567-10. Next base: position 1,345,728 of record NZ_CP130558.2, on the reverse strand, counting down.
ATCTCGGCTTCTGCTTTTTGTACGGGAGGCAATGCTATTGACGCTGTAATTACTGCTGCCGCAGCGGCTGCTGCTATATATTTTTTGTATTTTCTAAACATATTAAATACACCTCTTTCTTCTTTATTGATCTTTTTACTTAGATTTTGCCACGCTTCATTGAGATCGATGGAACTCGTCTTTAAGGCTTTATCTAAAAAGCTATTTAAATTCTTAAGTTCATTAAGCTTGACTGAACACTTTTCGCATGTATCAAGATGCTTTTTTATCTGTTCTTTTAGTGATTCATCTATTTCGCCGTCTAAGTATGACTGCAGTGTCCCTTCATCGAAGCACATGTGCTACACCTCCTTTTCATAAAGCTCTTTAAATTTTTTGTGTGCTCTTACTATTGTTGTTCCAACAGATGATTTTTTTATTCCAAGTGATATAGAAATTTCTTCATAATTGTAGCCTGAGTGTTTCAGCACGAGACAAAGCATGTCGCGTCTATCCATTTTAGACAAAACTTTTCTAACTTTGTCTACTTCTATTTTTTCAATTGCTATGTCCTCAGGGGATACAAAATCGCCATTAAACTGAGATACTTTTAATTCCCTTGATTTAAGGTTCTTTTCTGAGCGGATGAAATTTAGTGCGCGATTAATAGCCACTTTTGACAACCAGCCTCCTATATTTTCATCATTGTGGGGAGGGTTTTTAATTAACTTGATAAAGACTTCCTGTGCAATGTCTTGTGCTTTATCTTCATCATTTATGATAAGAGCTATTTGGTGGTAGATCTTACCGTAATATTTTTCAAAGATATCTTTGAATGAATCTGGTATTTTGAACACCTCCCACATGAGACTTACACTATATAAACACATCAGAATTGGATTTTGTGACATAAAAAAAGCATGAAAATTTATTTCATGCTCAGAATTAGTTGTTTAAGCTGTGGAGTGGTGCAGGGATTCTGCCGCCTCTATTTATAAAATCTTTCGGTGAAAAACTGTTTACTTTCATAACAGGTGCATGCCCTAAAAGTCCGCCGAATTCTACATGGTCCCCTTCTTTTTTGCCGGGAGCTGGGATAATCCTTACAGCGGTTGTCTTTTTGTTTATCATGCCTATTGCCATTTCGTCGGCTATTATGGCTGATATAGTCTCGTAAGGTGTGTCTCCCGGAATTGCGATCATGTCAAGGCCTACAGAGCATACACACGTCATAGCTTCAAGTTTTTCTAGTGATAAGGCACCCGCTTCAACAGCTTCTATCATTCCAGCGTCTTCACTTACAGGTATGAATGCACCACTTAGACCTCCAACGTATGATGATGCCATCACACCGCCTTTTTTTACGGCGTCGTTTAAAAGAGCCAGTGCAGCCGTTGTACCATGAGAACCGCATTTTGAAAGTCCCATCGATTCAAGTATGTTTGCTATGCTATCACCTATTTCTGGCGTTGGAGCTAAAGATAAATCGAGTATCCCAAACGATGTACCTAATCTTTGTGCTGCTAAACGCCCTATGAGTTCACCGGCTCGAGTAATCTTAAATGACGTCTTTTTTATAGTCTCAGATATTTGGCCGAAATCAGCTTCTTTTGGAAGCTTTGAAAGTGCTGCTAATACCACACCTGGTCCGCTTACACCTACGTTTATGACGCATTCACCTTCACCGACACCGTGAAAAGCGCCTGCCATGAATGGATTATCTTCTGGTGCATTGCAAAACACTACAAGCTTTGCAGCACCTATACCGTCATTTTCTTTTGTTCGATATGCTGTATCCTTTATTATTTTTCCCATCAAAGCTACTGCATCCATGTTTATGCCTGCTTTAGTCGTTGCTACATTCACAGATGAACAAACCCTTTCTGTCTCGCTAAGAACCTGCGGAATTGAGTTTATAAGGTTTAGATCGCCATCTGTAAATCCTTTATGTACCAAAGCAGAATATCCGCCTATAAAGTTTACCCCAACATTTTTTGCGGCTTTATCAAGTGACGATGCTATTTTAATAAAATCATCTTTTCCAACGTTGTCTGCCACGATGGCGATAGGCGTTACAGATATGCGCTTATTGACAATGGGAATGCCGAATTCGGATTCTAATTCTTCGGCTACTTTTACAAGATTTTCAGCTCTTTTTGTGATTTTATCGTAGATCTTTTCAGCGATTTTGTTTGCATTGTCTCCTGAACAGTCTCTTAAACTTATGCCCATAGTTATTGTCCTTATATCAAGCTTTTCCGATTGAACCATCCTTATAGTTTCTTCTATTTCTTCAAAAGCAAAGCCCATTTCAATCATTCCTTTCAGCTAAAACAATTAAGTTTATAATCTGTGCATAGCTCTAAATATATCTTCTTTTTGAATATCGATTTTTACTCCAAGAGCTTCACCTAAACTTTTAAGATTTTCTTTTAAATTTGTAAAGTCATTTTTGGAATTTTTAATATCTACTATCATGATCATTGTAAAAATATCTTTTAAAATAGTCTGGCTGATGTCTAATATATTGATGTTGCTTTCTGCTAATAATTTGGATACATTATAAATTATTCCTACTCTGTCAACTCCAATTACGGATATTATGGCTTTTTGTTCACTCATAATAAACACTCCTTCCATGTTTGTACATAGTATACTATATGATGAATTTGCGTGCAATACATATATGATAATAAAATCTCAAAGAAATGAGGTGGGGAAGGAAGAATATCCCCACCTTAGATCACTTTTGAATTATGTTTGTCGCACCGCATTGTTCCATCGTCTCTCTTATTTTAGACAGTTCTTTCTTAGGTGCTTCTACAGTAACGAGTATTCCGGAATCAGCATCATCTGTGTAAAAGTCCGTGTAGGGTCTTTTTTCACCTAAACCTTCTCTCTCAGACTTTATATCTATAGTGTTGTCAACCATAAAGTCCATATCTTGTACAGATTTTTTCATATCTGTTATGATCATGTCTTTTCTATCAAAGCCCATTTTTTTTAAACTATCAACTAATGTGCTTGCTGTATCTTGAGTAGGCAAAACAGCGGTTATCTTCATAAAAACACCTCCACATTCTAATATTCCACATAGTAGATTTAATTATAAAACACGTTTTCTTTCTTTTGTTTTATATTTACTTTGTTAAAATATTGTGGTATACTATCATTTAGTACCACCCCCTATATGGGGGATATGCAAAGCTGTTTATAAAGGACGGTGAAATAGTGGACGCAAAGGAAAATATCATAAATAGATATGAAAAATTAGCCGAAGAAGATGACAATTTAAGCTGTGGTGGCAAAAATATCGTGCTGGCTGAATTAAAAGAAGGTGAAAATGTCCTTGATCTAGGGTGCGGAAGAGGCAATGATATTCTCAATGCTGCAAAGACTATAGGCGAAAAAGGCATTGCCGTAGGATTGGATCTTACTAAGAGAATGATTGAAGAAGCGGAAAAAAACAGAGAAAAGCTGAACATAAAAAATGCTGAATTTGTTATAGGGGATGTAGAAAACATACCACTTCAAAGTGAAAAATTTGACGTTGTCATAAGCGATTGTGTGATAAATCACGCAAAAGACAAAGAGAAAGTCTATAAAGAGATTTACAGGGTTCTTAAGACTGGTGGGAGATTTATCGTTTCAGACGTGGTGTCAAAAGACAGACTTCCGGATGAGATTGTAAACGACCCTGAAGCTTGGGCCGATTGCTTCGGCGGAGCTATTCCGGAGGAAGAATATATTAAAGCCATAAACAATGCAGGTTTTAAAGATATAGAATATCTAAAAAAGCGTGAGTACATGAAAAACGGATATCCTGTTGTAAGTATAACAATCAAAGGCATTAAAAGGAGGTGATTTAGGTGAAAGCTGTAACAAATAAGAATTCAAATTGCTGCACAACACAAAACAGCAGTGTTGCACAATGCTGCTCAAAGTCATCAAAGCTTGTTGTAGGCTGCCATGACTAAAAAAATGCGGTAGAATTTCTACCGCATAAATTAAGGAGTGATTTTATTGTACTTTAGTAAGTATAACATGATTCTACCTTTTAGTGAAGAGAAAAATGACTTTATTATTTTAAATTTGCTATCAGGTAGTTCAGATATTGCTTCAAAAGATGAGGTAGATAAGCTTTATGACATAAAATCAGGTAAGGATGTTTACGACATCGATTTTCTCGATTATGTCATTGATAGAGGTTATGTATATGAGGAAAAAGAACATGAGGATCTAAGAGTAAGTGAAGCGTATGAAGAGTTTAAGGAGATAATGGATGAATCACCTACTCAGATATTGCTTGTACCTACGTACGGATGTAATTTTTCTTGCATCTATTGTTATGAAAGAGGCATACCAACAAAGAAAGATTTAATAACGAAAGAGGCCGTTGATGCCTTTTTTGATGATATAAATGAGAGGTTTAAATTGGAGAAGGTAAAGCCGTACATTACGCTATTTGGAGGAGAGCCTTTTATAGATACAGATGTTCAAAAAGACATAATTAATTACATCGTAGAAAAGAGCAAGCTGTACGGTTATGAGATAGCTGCGGTTACTAATGGTTACAATGTATTAGAGTATATAGATATTCTCAAAAAGGGAAATGTGAAAGAAATACAGGTAACATTGGATGGACCAAAAGAAATTCACAACAGACGAAGAAAGCTATTAGGCGGTGGAGATAGTTTTGAAAAGATTCTATTGGGAATTGACAGCCTAATCGAGAATGATATGCCTGTGAATTTAAGGGTTGTGGTTGATAAAGACAATTATTCTTATCTGCCGGAATTGGCCGAAATTCTTGATGCAAAAGGGTACCTTGATCTAGATGGTACCAAATTTAAAACACAAATTGGCAGAAATTATGAGCTTTTTGAATGTTCTCTAAATCATCAAAGCCTTATGTCACAAGTAGAACAATGGGCTACATTTGTAGAGTTGTCTAAAAAGTATCCTATACTAAGGAAGTTTCACAAGCCGGATTTTAAAGGCATGAGAAATGTGCTTGTCTCAGGGACTATGTATTCTCCTACATTTGATACATGCCCAGCAGGTAAAAAAGAGTGGCTTTACGATTTATACGGCGATATATATGGGTGTACTGCAAGCTGCGGAAGAAAAGATTATCGCTTAGGTACTTTTTATCCTGAAAGAAGGATTTTTGATGATAAAGTTTTGCCGTGGAAAGAGAGAAATGTCTTAAATATACCACAGTGTAAAGAGTGCCCAGTAAGTTTGGTTTGCGGCGGTGGCTGTGGTGTCGTTGCAAATGAAAGGAATGGCAGTGTTCTTTCACCTGATTGCAGGGACATTACAAAACTGTACCAATTAGGCATCGAGTATTACAAAGATGATGCTTTAGTTCAAGAATAAAAAATTATGAGGAGGATGTATTTATGGTAAGAGAGATTAATGCTAATGAATTTGAAGAGGTTGTTTTAAATTCTAAAAAGCCAGTTGTAGTAGATTTTTATTCCACTGATTGCCCACCGTGTGCACAACTAAAACCAATATTTCATAGATTAGCTGAGGTATATAAAGATCACATGGAATTTGTAGAGATATACAGGCAAGGAAATAAAGACTTTGCTTTAAGCCTTGGTGTAAAAGGAAGCCCTACTCTCTTGTTTTTCAAGGATGGGAAAGAGACTGGTGACAGGTTAAACGGATATATTTCAAAACCAGATCTTCGTAAGGCAGTAGAAAAGGTGATAGGTTTTTCACTTTTGGACAAAGAGCCTGAGAAGGTTGAGTGCGATGTTCTCATAATGGGTGGAGGGCCTGCAGGTCTTACGGCTGCTTTGTATTCAGCAAGAGCAAACTTAAAGACAGTTGTCATAGATGAAGCAACTACAGGCGGTCAAGCAGCAAACACATATTATATTGAAAATTATCCAGGAACAGAAGGACAGATTGAAGGAAAGAAATTAACGGAAAACATGAGAAAACAAGCAGAAAGCTTTGGCGCAATTATTGATGATTTAAAAGAGGTATTTGAGATAAAGCTTACTGATGACGAGAAATTTGTAAAGACGGAAGATAAGATATATTATCCAAAGGCTGTTATAATAGCGATGGGAGCACAGCCGAGAAAACTTCCTGCCGAGGGTGAAGCTGAATTCAGAGGAAAAGGCATTCACTATTGTGCAATATGTGATGGCGCAATGTATGAAGGAAAACATGTAGCTGTAATAGGTGGAGGCAATTCTGCTATTCAGGAAGCATTGTACTTGGCAAACATCGCTGATAAGGTTACGGTTATACACGAATTTGATAATTTACAGGCTTCAAACGTATTACAGGAAAAAGCCTTCTCTAATCCAAAGATAAACTTCATTTGGGAGTCTCATGTTGTAAAAGCAAATGGGGATGGGATGCTTAAGTCACTTACGTACAAGAATCTAAAAACAGGTGAGCTTAAAGATATAGAAGTTGATGGCGTATTTGTCTACATCGGTCTTACACCAAAGACAGACTTATTCAAAGAAATGCTTGACTTAAATCAATATGGTTATATCAAAGCAGATGAAGATCTAATGACTAATGTGAAAGGTGTCTTCGTTGCCGGTGATATAAGAGACAAGAAGATAAGGCAAGTTGTCACTGCGGCAGGTGATGGTGCAGTTGCTGCTGTAAGCGCAGAAAGGTATATACAGGAGCTGTGATATTTTGCATACTTTTAAAAAGTATGAAAGGAGATAATGATGGAGTGCTGCGAGACAAAGTATATGGAAAATTGCATGATATGCGGGAAGCCGCTCATGTATTTAGAAAAGCCGGTCTTGAAAAAATGCGAATATTGTGGTACAGAAGAATTAACTCTTGCCCACTGTACGGATGGGCACTACGTTTGCGACAAATGTCACGCAAAGGACGGAATTGAAGTTATAAAAGATTATTGTTTATCAACAGACTCTAAAGACCCTATGGAGATAGTAGAAAATATAATGAGTGATGCAAGGATACCAATGCATGGGCCAGAACATCATGCATTGGTTCCTGCGGCAGTAGTTACAGCTTACAAAAATTTGACAGGAAAAGCTTCTGACGACGACGTTTTAGAGGCCATAAACCGGGGAAAAGAGATTCCCGGTGGAGCGTGTGGTTATTACGGTGCCTGTGGTGCAGGTATAGGAATTGGTGTTGCCATTTCAGTCATTTACAAAGCAACACCTCTTACACCTCTTAAAAGAACTAAGGCTCATTTAGCTGTTGCAAATGCGCTTAAAAGCATCGGTGAAGCTGGTGGTGCAAGATGTTGTAAAAAATGCACAAGGATATCTATAGAAGAAGCGGTAGACTTTTTTGATAAAGAACTAAACGTTAAATTTTCTACAAATTTTGAAAGGACAGATAGCTGTAATTACTCAAAGAGAAACAGGGAATGCTATTATATGTGCAAGTATAGAGATGTGAAAAAGTCAGAAAGGGGTGTAAAATATGGATCTTGATATTACTAAAGAAGTGCCTTATTCATTTGCAGAAGCATTAGAAAAAGTGAAAGAAGTTTTGAAAGAAGTAGGCTTTGGTATATTGGTTGAAATAGATATGAAAGATACGATAAAGAAGAAAACAGGAAAGGACATGATGAACTACGTCATACTTGGCGCCTGCAATCCTACGTATGCTTATGAAGTATTAAACATTGATCCTTCAGTAGGACTTTTGTTGCCATGCAATGTGATTGTATACGAAAAGAGTGATGGCAGTGTGGTTGTATCGGCAATTGATCCTTTAAAAGCAATAGTTTCTAATGATGAAAAATTATCTAAAATAGCAGCCGAAGTTTCTGATAAGTTGAAAAAAGCCATAGATATGCTTTAAAATAGTATTAGAGGTGATATACTTGGCAATGGATATTGAATCAGATTTGAAACGGGCTTTAGATCTATTAGGCGAAGGGTATGATTTTGCACTGGACGTAGGCACTGGCAGAGCTCGTATGGCTTACGCATTGGCCAGATATGGTTATAATGTGGTGTCGTTAGAGTACAATATTGATACGCTGAAAAAAGCTAAAGAGATGATCAGCAATGAAGATGTGGGAGACAAAATCTTGTTTGTACATGGTGATGCACATGAAATGCCGTTTATTGACGAATCTTTTGAGGTTGTCACATCTTACAATGCCATGCACCACATGGATGACTATAAAGCTGCAATCGACGAGATGATGAGAGTATTAAAAAGAGACGGCAAAATATTAATAACAGAGCTTAATGATTTAGGCAAGGAAAAAGTTGCTGAATCCCACAGGCAAAGAGGAAGTCATCATGAAGCGAAAATAGATATTTATGATGTTGTAAATTACATTAAAGATAAGTATAATATTAATGGTGAGATTTCTAAAGGCGAATTTATCGACATATTTTACGGAAAAAACTGGATAAATTTTGATTATTGACAAATCTACAAAATATGATAAAATATGATTTGTCTTAGGCCCCGTGGTCAAGTGGTTAAGACATCGCCCTTTCACGGCGGTAACATGGGTTCGAATCCCGTCGGGGTCACCAAATTTGAATATTATAAATTTTAAAAGCTACAATGTTTGTAGCTTTTTTTATTTTATTTATATAAAATGTCGTTAAAAAAATTTAAGTTACCACCATATATTTACAAATTTTACCTTATATTGGATGATATAATCATAACAAAAAAATGGTGGTGGTAAATATGCAAAGTACTGATATTTTTCCCTACTCAAGGATAGGAAGAAAAGAAAGCAATGAGAAATTGCAAAAAGACAATGTAAAATTTATAGTAAATTCTTTGATTTTTGCACTAATAGGCTTTGTCATTGGTCGTGCTCAGATAATGGACAGCCTTCTCCCGTTTGGTGCAGCGTATTTTGCATCTCTTATAATGCAGAAAAGGAAATACTTTTTGTCGGGCATTGGTGTCTACATTGGAGTTTTGTCTTTACATGGTGTCAACAGTACCAAATATTTAATAGTGTTGGCTTCAATATTGCTATTTGAATACCTATTAAAGGTTAAAAGCAAGAACATTTTTAAAGTGGCATTGATAACATTCTTATCTTTGTTAGCAGTAGACATTATTTACAGTAAAGCATATGGATTTTTGCTATTTGATGTAATGACGTCTATTTACGAATCTGTAATAGCTATGTTGATGGTATTTATATTTAATCAGGCAATTTCACTATTAGGTAGCTTAAACAGAAAAGTCATATCAAACGAAGAAATTATATCATTGTGCATACTGCTTAGCATTTTTATTTTAGGGCTTAACAACATAAAAGTATGGAGATTTAACTTAAATAGTTCATTCGGGATACTTACTATACTGATAGGTTCATACATAGGTGGTGTTGGGACAGGTGCCAGCGTAGGTACTACCATTGGACTTATAGGAAGTCTTTCTCTTACAAATACTCCTATATCAGTAGGGTTATACGGATTTACAGGGCTTTTGTCAGGAAGCATGAAAAAACTTGGTAGGTTAGGAATCGCCATTGGATTTTTTACTGCTGCTGCTATTATGACATTTTATGTTAATGCGTATTCAAATATGCTAATAAATCCTTATGATTTAGCACTGTCATCTGCGCTATTTCTAGCTGTACCTAAAAAACATTTGGACAAACTTTTACTTATTGTAAAAGGCAATAAAGATTTAAGCCAGCGCAACTACAGCGTAAAGCTGAAAGAAGTTGTGACTGACAAATTAAAAGAGTATGCCGAAGTTTTTGATGAGCTGGGAAAAAGCTTTAAGAAGGCAAATGAGAAGATCTTAGATCACAAAGACATATCATATCTTTTTGAAGAAATAGCTAATAAGACATGTACTGATTGTGCCATGTATAAGACGTGCTGGGATAAAGATTTTTATTTTACGTATAAAAGTATGTTTGATTTGGTAGAGAGTTTGGAGGGTACAGGAAATGTAGAAAACAATAAGCTTTACAAAAAATGCATAAGGTTCCCTGAGCTTCTTAATTGCACAAAGCAAAATCTTATGCTTTATAAGATAAACATGCAGTGGAGAGAAAGGCTTAAAGATGCCAAGAATATCGTTTCAAATCAGTTGAAAGGAATCTCATCAGTTATATCAAATATGGCTGACGATATAAGTATGGACATTACTTTTAAAGACGATCTTGAACAGTATTTACTTGTAGAGTTAGATAAGAGAGGCATACCTGTGGACGATGCAATAGTTTACGATGCAGGAGAAGGAAATGTTGTTATAAAGATATATAAGAAAGCCTGTTATGCAGCTAAAGAATGTGAGAAAAAAGTCATACCTGCTGTCTCTGAAATCATGGGAGAGAAGTACGAAAGGAAAAATACTTTGTGCTCTATAAATAATAAGGGGCGGTGTAGTCTTACTCTTACCAGAGCTGAAAGCTATCAAGTATCGACAGGCATTAGCAAGATCAGTAAAAGCACGAATAAAATATCTGGTGACACGTATTCCTTCATGGAATTAGAAGGCGGAAAATACATGGCTGCTTTAAGCGATGGTATGGGCTTTGGCTACAGAGCCGCTTCTGAAAGCAGTACGACAATATCTCTGCTGGAAAGATTTATTGAGGCAGGATTTGATAAAGGGCTTGTGGTGCAAACTATAAATTCTATTCTCGCTTTAAGGTCAGCAGAAGAGATGTTTTCAACAGTTGACATATCATTTATAGATTTATTTACGGGGGATGTAGAGTTTATAAAGATCGGTGCATCAGCCACATTTATAAAGAGTGGAAAAGATATAGACGTGATTGAGTCCAGCTCCCTACCCATCGGTATTTTGGAAGATGTTGATGCAGATATACATGACAGAAAATTGAAAGATGGTGATTTTGTAATTTTGACGACAGATGGAGTATTGGACTGCTTTGACGGCAATAAAGAAGAAAGCATGTCGAGATTTTTAAGAAACCTTGATATCAAAGATCCTCAGGAAATGGCAGAAGCTATAATGAAGAAGTGCCTTGAGCTTTGCGAAAACACTCCTAAAGACGATATGACAGTGCTTGTCGTAAAAGTTTGGAAGAAGCGTTTATGAGTTGAATAATCCTTCCATAAGATGGTAAAAATAATAAAAAATCTTATGGAGGGATTTGATTTTGGAGATTTTGATAAAACAGATAATCGTGGTTACAGATGGCAAATCAAACATTGGTGGAAACCCTGCAGATGCAGCTTTTTTAGCATTTAGAAAGGGAATTCGCGTAAGTTCTATAGGCATTGTTGATGACGGAAATCTGTCTATAAAAGAGATAAAAGATATTGCAAGTTATGGTGGTGGTGTGTACGACATAATTTACTCTGACGATTTTATAAGGTCCTTATCAGCAGTGACACAAAAATCAGCCGAAAAAACTTTGTACGATACGTTAGATAGCGAATTGATGAAACTTATAGGGAAAAGCATAGAAGGACTTCATCCTGTATTGAGATCTCAAATCGTAGACTACATTGATAAACTTCTCGATGTCTCAGATATCAAATGTGCTATTTTGTTGGATTTAAGTGGAAGTATGGCAAGAAAATTAAAAAAAGCGGTGAATGGAATCAACGATCTTTTAAACACGATGAAAGCGAGGAAAGGTAAAAGCGAATTTTGCTTAATAGGATTTCCAGGCGGAGATAATGCTTTTGCAAAGGTTATATGCCCTTTTACGTCTAGGATAAATGATATAGAAGTTTATCTAAAAAGTTTAAAGGTAGGCGGAAATACTCCCACTTATTATGCGATAAAGATGGCTACATCGCTTTTTGAGACTGAAGTCGAATCTATCAGGGGAATTGGGTAATGCTTAAGAAAGGCTATGTTTTGACAGGCATATACAATGGCCGTAAATACATAATTGACGAGAAAATCGGTCATGGCGGTGTAGCTGACGTATACCTTGTACATGATGAAAATAATTTAAAGTATGCGCTTAAAATAAGCGATGACTTAATAAGTATTACAAGAGAGTACAAAGTGCTGACATTGTTGAAAAGTTGCGATTTTGCTCCTTGTATATTTGATTTAGATGATGCATTATTGTATAATAAAATGTATCATTATATCGTTTTGGAGTACATAGATGGATATAGTCTTGATGAATTAATCAAGACAGGTATCGACTTGGATCGTGCTTTATACATATTTACTGAGATTTTAGATATTCTTCTCAGATTGAAGCGATTAGGCATTTTTTACACAGATTTAAAGCCGTCTAACGTCATGATAGATGAAAGAAAAAAGCGTATAGTGCTTATTGACTACGGTTCAACATCTGCTGCAGGTGAGATTGTAAAAGAATTTACGCCTGAGTTTGACAGAGCCAGTTGGAAAGTCGTTTTAAGAAAAGCGGATTCGGGGTATCTGTCATTTGAAGCCGGTATGCTTTTTGTCTACCTTGTGGGGGGTAAGACATTAAGCCACGATTCCCATACGATAGGCGAAGTGCTAAAACATTCAAAAGGCAGGCTTGGTAAATTTTATATCGCAATAATGAAAGCGCTTAATGGCACATACGACATAAATAAACTGTATATTAATTTTAAAAACGGCTGCTTTAGCGAGAAAGCATCAATGTATTTAAATTACATGCTTTTCACAATTGGCATAATATTTGTTGTGCTTATGATTCTGGCGGTGTAGGGGATATGTATGATAGATAGTTTTGAAAAGACGATAAAAGAATACAAAATGATCGAAAAAGGTGACAAAATTGTAATAGGTTTATCTGGTGGGCCTGATTCTGTTTGCCTCCTGAATTTGCTTTTAGAGTTGAAAGGAAAGCATGAGCTTAAGCTTTACGCAGTTCATGTCAATCACATGCTAAGGGGAGCTGATGCAGATAGTGATGCGCTGTTTGTGGAGAAAGTCTGCAAAGGGATTGATGTCCCATTTTTTTTATTTAAAAAAGATGTTAGAAAATACGCTAAAGAAAAGGGATTGTCAGAGGAGGCTGCTGGAAGAGAGATAAGATACAATGCTTTCAACGAAGTGCTTAAAAAAGTTGGTGGAAACAAGATCGCCATTGCACACAATAAAAATGATGTAGCAGAAACAATTCTTTTAAACATCTTAAGAGGTGCTGGTACAGCAGGACTTGTAGGCATAAAGCCAGTGAATGGCTGCATCATAAGGCCGCTTATAAGGACAACAAGAGATGAAATACTTGACTACTTGACATCTAAAGATCTTGAATATGTAATAGATGCTACAAATAAAGAAGATGTGTATAGAAGAAACCGAATAAGGCTAAAATTGATACCATTTATTGAAGAAAACTTTGACATAGACATAGTTGAAAATTTATATAGAACATCACAGATAGTTTTAGATGATGAAGATTACTTGAATGAAGAATGTGAAAAAATATTTAAAAAAATTTCGATCTTTAATAAGGAAAGTGTGATGTTAGACATCTGTGAAATAAAAAAGTTACATGATTCTCTGAAAAAAAGACTTATTAGGATGGCTTATAAGGTCATAAGAGGCGATACAAATGAGCTTACATTTAAGCATGTGGAAGATGTGCTAAACCTTATGGATAAGCAGACATCGTCAAAAATTGATTTACCCTTTGAAATTGAAGTTATAAAAAGTTATAATAATCTTATATTCAGAAAAAAAACATTTAATGAAAAAAATAGTCCGATAGAAGTACAGCTCAATATTCCCGGTATAACGGATGGGGGATGTTTAGGTACATATAAGGCGGAGATAATAGATAGAGAATCGGTAGAAAAACTTAATTTAGGCAAATACCACAAATTATTTGATATGGATTTGCTTGATGGGGATATAACAGTAAGGTATAGGAGAATTGGAGATTACATCTCACCCTTAAACATGAAGGGCACAAAGACGCTTAAGGAGTATTTTATCGATGAAAAAATACCAAGGGAGATGCGGGATAAGATACCATTGTTAACTATTGGTAGCAGCGTTTTGTGGATCGTAGGATACAGAATGTCCGACAAATACAAAGTTAATGAAGGTACGAAAAAGATATTATCTATACAATATATTAAACGAAATAAGGAGGAAATTTAATGGAAAATCTAGCAAAAGATATTGATGAGATTTTAATCACAGAAGAGGAGCTTAAGGAAAAGATAAAAGAGCTGGGTAGGCAGATTACAAAGGACTACGAAGGGAAAAATTTAATGCTTGTAGGAGTTTTAAAGGGTGCTATAATGTTTATGGCTGATTTATCAAGGTGTATTGACTTGCCTTTATCACTTGACTTTATGGCTGTTTCAAGCTATGGAAGCTCAACTCATTCATCAGGAATAGTAAAGATAATTAAAGACCTTGATATAAGCATAGAAGGCAAAGACGTACTAATTGTGGAAGACATAATTGATAGTGGATTGACTCTATCTTACTTGAGAGAAACTTTGCTTGGAAGAAAGCCAAAAAGCTTAAAAATATGCACAATACTAGACAAACCAGAAAGAAGAGAAGCATCAGTAAAAGTTGACTATGTGGGATTTAAGATACCTGATAAGTTTGTTGTAGGTTACGGGTTGGACTTTGATGAAAAGTACAGAAACCTTCCTTTTATAGGCGTTTTAAAACCTGAAATGTACAGCTAAAATTTGTTTTTTTATATGGTATATGATATTATAAATTAAGTGATACGGCTTTGAAGGGAGGGCCATATTTGAATAAAACGATCAGAGGTATCGTTATATGGATACTGATAATTATCGCATTATATGCAATGGTACAATTGTATACTGATAATATAAAACAACCTACGGCGATTAATGTTACAGATCTTTACAGCCAGATTATTAAAAATAATGTTTCTGAGATGACAATATCAGGGACAACCGTGACAGGTACTTTAAAAGATGGTACTGAGTTTAGCAGCAATGTACCAGATATTACATCTTTTATGAATTTTTTGACACCGTATATAGAAGAGAAAAAGATTCCTGTAAAAAGTGAGCCTCCTCAGGGTGCCCCATGGTGGTATTCACTTTTGCCAACGTTATTTATGGTGGCTGTGCTGGTAGTGCTGTGGTATGTATTCATGCAGCAAGCACAGGGCGGTGGCGGTAACAGAGTCATGTCTTTTGGCAAAAGCCGTGCTAAGATGATAACAGATGACAAAAAGAGAGTTACGTTTAATGACGTAGCAGGTGCAGATGAAGAGAAGGAAGAGCTACAGGAGATAGTGGAATTTTTAAAGTTTCCAAAGAAATTTTTAGATTTGGGAGCTCGTATACCTAAAGGCGTCCTCTTAGTAGGACCTCCTGGAACTGGTAAGACTTTGCTTGCTAAGGCTGTTGCAGGCGAAGCAGGAGTGCCGTTTTTTAGCATAAGTGGTTCTGATTTTGTAGAGATGTTTGTAGGTGTTGGTGCATCAAGAGTAAGGGATCTTTTTGACCAGGCTAAGAAAAATTCTCCTTGTATAATTTTTATAGATGAAATTGATGCTGTTGGTCGGCATAGAGGCGCAGGATTAGGCGGTGGACATGATGAAAGAGAACAGACTTTAAACCAATTACTGGTTGAGATGGATGGTTTTAGTGTAAATGAAGGCATCATTGTGATAGCTGCTACAAATAGGCCAGATATCCTTGATCCTGCTCTTTTAAGGCCTGGCAGATTTGACAGGCATGTGACGGTAGGCGTTCCAGACATTAAGGGAAGAGAGGAGATCCTAAAAGTACATTCTAGAAATAAGCCTCTTGCGCCTGATGTTTCGCTGAAAGTTTTGGCTAGAAGGACGCCTGGATTTACAGGTGCTGACATAGAAAATCTTTTAAATGAGGCTGCGCTTCTGACTGCCAGAAAAGGTATGAAGCAGATTACCATGGTAGAGCTGGAAGAGGCTATTACGAGAGTTATAGCAGGTCCTGAAAAGAGAAGCAGGGTAATATCAGAAAGAGACAAAAAGCTTGTATCGTATCATGAAGCAGGTCATGCAGTAGTAGCAAAACTTCTTCCAAATACACCTCCTGTCCACGAAGTGACAATCATTCCAAGAGGAAGGGCAGGCGGCTACACGATGCTGCTGCCTGAGGAAGACAAGTACTATATGTCAAAATCTGAGATGATGGATGAGATTGTTCATCTGTTGGGAGGACGTGTAGCAGAAAGCTTAGTGCTGAATGACATATCTACAGGTGCTCAGAATGACATAGAAAGAGCTACAAATATAGCGAGAAAGATGGTTACAGAGTACGGTATGAGCGAAAAGTTGGGACCTATGACTTTTGGCACTGACAATGATGAAATATTTATTGGTAGAGATTTAGGTAGGACGAGGAATTACAGTGAAGAAGTTCAGTATGATATTGACAAAGAGATGAAGAGAATCATCGATGAATGCTACAACAAGGCTGAGACACTGTTGAAAGAAAATATAGATAAGCTTCATAGAATTGCACAGGCTTTGATGACTAAAGAAAAGTTAAATGCAGAAGAATTTGAAAAGTATTTTAATGGTGAAAATGTAGATAAAACGAATCAAAGCGATGAAGCGTGACTTATAAGACATACAATTTACTTTGTATGTCTTTTTTAGTACATAAAATAGTTTTAAAACTTTTTATGACGTTTAAGATTTGCTACTGATGGTATATATTAAGCAGTCAGTCTAGTTCTTGATATTCTTTTGGAGACATATTTGTCATCTTCCTGAAATTTCTGTGGAATGTCCGCAAATTGTTATATCCACAATTAAATGCGATTTCGCTGATAGAAAGATTGCTGTTTCTTAGCATATAACATGCCTGTGAGATTCGGTAGCTATTTAGATATTCTGTAAAAGTCATATCCATTTGCTGAACAAATAGTTTTGATAAATATGGATAATCGTAATTTAGCTGTTCTGCAACGCTCTTTAATGTACAGTCATTTGAATAATTCTGCTCAATAAAAAGCAGTATCTTGTAGAGTACTTTTGTCTGTGTTGATTGTTTAACGGGAATGAATGATTTTTGATTTACTAATTTGTCGCACAGCGAATATAGAAAGCTTTTTTTGCCGTAAATGGAATTAAACTGGCTAAAATCTATAAGATCATCTAAATGCAATATGTTGTCGTCGGGAATCATGCCTTTATAATTCATATAAAAATCCCCGATAAGTTCGGGAGAAAATAGAATGATTGTGATATCAGAGTGTTCAATCGTCTTAAATTCATGCATCTGATTTGAAAAGATAAAAGCCAAATCATTTTTTTTCAATACGTATTCTTTTTTGCCTATTGACACAGATAAATGCCCATCATTTAAGTATATCAGTTCGTATGCTCTGTGAAAATGATATGGAAATTGATAATTTTTCAGTGAAAAAAATCGGAAAAGATTCTTTTCATTTACGCCATGTTTTTGAAAAAAGACCATAAGCTTTCCTCCAAAAAAAAAACACTAATATTGTCTTAAAGTATACTACTTTTTGCATAGAAATTACAATACGTATTTTTTAAAATAAGATTAATCATTTACAGAGGAGGTTTAAAAGTGGAATATCATGTAGCGAAAACTGGCTCAGATGAAGGGAAGGGAACAATTAAAGATCCGTTTCTGACTATAAATAAGGCTGCATCTGTTGCTATGGCAGGAGACACAATTATAGTCCATGAAGGAGTGTACCGGGAATGGGTAAAACCAAAATATAAAGGGCTAAGCGACAAAAGAAGGATTACATACAAGGCGGCAGAAGGTGAAAAAGTAGTAATAAAAGGCTCTGAGCGGATTCAAAGCTGGCAGCGTGTTGAAGGAAACGTGTGGAAATGCCAGTTGCCAAATTCATTTTTTGGGGAGTTTAACCCGTATAAAGAAGAAATTTTTGGAGACTGGCTGCTTACAGTTGATGAGAAAAAGCACCTTGGGGATGTGTACTTAAACGGCATGTCTTTTTATGAAGTTACAAGCTATGAAGCTCTTTTTAATCCACAAGTTAGGGCAGAAGTCCTTGATCACTGGACGCAGAAGATTGTACCTGTTCACAATGTAGAACAGACGAAGTACGTTTGGTATGCTGAAGTAGACCCGGAAAAGACTACGATTTATGCCAATTTTCAAGGTGCCGATCCAAATGAAGAATTTGTGGAGATAAATGTCAGGAGGTCGTGTTTCTATCCTGTCGAAACAGGCATAGACTATATTACAGTCAAGGGCTTCGAGATGGCACATGCGGCAACACCATGGGCACCTCCAACAGCCGACCAGCCGGGGCTTATAGGTCCAAATTGGAGCAAAGGGTGGATAATCGAGGACAATATCATACACGACGCAAAGTGCAGTGCAATAAGTATCGGGAAAGAAGTCACAACAGGCAACAATTATCGTTCTATACGCAAGGATAAGCCTGGATATCAGTATCAATTAGAAGCTGTCTTTAATGCAGAGCGGAATGGTTGGTCTAAAGAAAAGATAGGCTCACATATCATAAGGAACAATACAATCTACGATTGCGGGCAAAATGCGATTGTTGGGCATTTAGGATGTGTCTTTAGTGAAATCTATAATAATCATATTTACAACATCGCATTGAAGCGAGAATTCTACGGGCATGAAATAGCGGGAATTAAGCTACATGCGGCTATAGATGTTCAGATTCACCATAACCGCATTCACGATTGTTCATTAGGATTATGGCTAGATTGGGAAGCACAGGGGACAAGGGTAAGTAAAAACCTGTTTTACAATAATAACAGGGATATATTTGTTGAAGTAAGTCATGGCCCGTACGTTGTTGACCACAATATATTGGCTTCCGAATACGCTATCGATAATATGTCTCAAGGTGGAGCGTATATAAACAATTTAATTGTAGGCAAGATGAATCAGAAAAAAGTGTTAAACCGTTCAACTCAATATCACCTTCCACATAGCACTAAAGTTGCAGGATTTGCATTTGTATATGGAGGAGATGATCGGTTCTACAACAACATTTTCATCGGAAAAGACGGAGTAGAAAATGTTGGCACTTCCCATTATAAAAACTATACTACGTCTTTGGAAGAGTATATTGAAAAAGTTAATGCAGTACCTGGAGACTTAGGAGAATTTGAGCGGGTGGAGCAACCTGTATACATCAATAAAAATGCATACTTCAATGGGGCAGAACCATTTGAAAGAGAGAAGGACAAGCTGGTTGACAAGGAATTTGATCCAAAGCTTACCATTATTGATAAAGGGGATGAGGTTTATCTTTCGTGTCAATTGCCAGATGAATTTGGAGAAATTGTAGGTGATATACATTCAACAAAGACATTGGAAAGAGTGCGTATTGTTGACGCTGAGTTTGAGAGCCCTGACGGCAAAGAATTGGTATTAGATACTGACTATTTAGACACAAAAAAATCGGGGAATAGCCCGATAGGTCCGATTACGCTTTTGAAAAAAGGAGATAATTATATTAAAGTCTGGTAATATTAAGTAAAGTCTTATGTCCTTCGATAAAGGCATAAGGCTTTATTATTTTACGCACTATTTTAAAGAGAAAGACATTAACTTTTATTAATTCGTAAATGGGAAAATATTCTTGCCGAATATATAAGTATATCCACATTTTTTCTTACAATATTCAACATCAGAGGTGGATCATTTTGTCTTGACAAGTTGATTTTTAAGATATATCGCACTTCCCAAATTTATAAATTTTTAATAGATGATGAGAAAGTTTGCCAAAATTAAGAAGGATTTTTATCGTATGTGTCAAAATATATAATTGGTAAATGTTACATCAGTAGATAATTAAATTTTTACCAAAGAAAAGAGGAATTATCATGGATGATGTGGTAAGGCTATCGGAAAGCTTAAAATATAAATGGATTTTTGACTTGGTTGACGTATCACATAAATTTATTATGCTTAAAAATTTTGAAGGGGAAATAATTTATATTAACAACGTTCTTTTAAGACTGTTAGGATTTAATCATGATGATATAGGTGAAAATTATGATTTCTTTTTTAAAAATTTCTTTCTTAATGATGCTAAAAAAGTTGAAGAAAATATTTATGATATTACTCTAAATTCCAGGTATGGATTTACATTGAGATTTAAAATGGTGGATAATTTTTTAGATTCGGATGATGGCTGTAGGATTTGCATAATTTCAACACTTAATTTTGTAAGAAGTGAGTTTAATTCTGTGGGCGATATAAATGCTTATTTGGATTTGCTGTACAACAGATTTAGGATTATTGACATGGTTGACACAGGAATTATCTTAATTGATAAGAGAAAGCATATAGAGTACGTAAATAAAGCTGCCTGTAATCTTATGAATGTAGACTATAAAAAAATTTTTCACAAGGACATAGTGAAATTATTAAAGTCATTAGATGAAAGCATAGAATTTGATGAAATAATGAGTAAAAAAATTGTGGTGTACAATATAAAGAGCAGTGGCCGATTTTTGTCGATAGAGGTGGCTGACACGTACGATGACAAGTTTTTTTGCTTGGTTATAAAAGATGTGACAGAGAAACTGAGATTTGGAGAGATTATAGAAAAAAGCGAAAAATTCAATTTGATGGGAGCACTTGCAGTATCTCTTATTCACGAAATAAAAAATTCTATTACGTCTATAAAAGGTTTTTTACAGCTTATGCAACTAAAAGATAAAAGTGATCCTGCGTATTTTGATACGATAATCAGCGAGTCGGATAGGATAATAGATTTGGTTATGAGCTATTTAGGCGTTATGAGAAACAGCTCAGATGAAGATGAAACTGATTTGAATGATTTAATAGAGAAATACATGGTGTTAATAGAAGCGGAGGCTAGACAGAGACAAATAGAAATAATAAAAAAACTAAATGAAGTACCTGTGGTAAAAATAGACAACAATCAATTAAAGCAAATTCTTTTGAACGTTTTTCAAAATTCGTTTCAAGCCATAGGAATTGGCGGCAAAATATGTTTGACAACGAGATTTAATTCTTATAAAAATAAGGTTATAATAAAGATAGCAGATAACGGCTGTGGAATAGATAGAGAAAATTTGAAAAAAGTCGCGATGCCACTTTTTACAACGAAAAAGGACGGTACAGGATTGGGGTTGTCTATTTGCAAAAATATTTTAAGTAAATACGGTGGTGATTTAAAGATTTTGAGCAAAAAAGGCGTTGGAACGATTGTGAATATTTACTTAGAGCTTAAAAAATAGTGACTGGGGGTATTCGTTTGAAAACAGACATTGAAATCGCACAAGAAGCTAAAATGATGCATATAGCTGACATAGGTGAGAAGATAGGGATAGAAAAAGATTATCTGGAATTTTATGGAAATTACAAGGCAAAAATATCACATAAATTATGGGACAAAGTGAGGGACAAAAAAGATGGAAAACTAATTTTGGTTACTTCAATTAATCCTACACCAGCAGGTGAGGGCAAATCCACTGTTACTGTAGGGCTAGGACAAGCTTTAAACCACCTTAAAAAGAAAGTTGCTATAGCCTTGAGGGAACCGTCCTTAGGTCCATGTATGGGAATAAAAGGCGGTGCTGCTGGTGGCGGGTATTCGCAAGTTGTTCCGATGGAAGATATAAATCTCCATTTTACAGGCGACATGCATGCTATAGGATCAGCGCATAATCTGTTATCTGCTATGATTGACAATCATATACATCAAGGCAATGAGCTTAACATTGATGTAAGGCGCATAACATGGAAAAGAGCTATTGACATGAACGATAGAGCACTGCGGGAGATCGTGGTAGGGCTTGGAGGTAAGACAAATGGTTTCCCAAGACAGGATGGCTTTATAATAACTGTTGCATCTGAAATTATGGCTATTTTGTGTCTCGCTACAGATTTCAAGGATTTAAAAGAAAGATTAGGCAAGATAATAATTGGGTACGACAAAGACGGAAATCCTGTTACAGCAAAGGATTTGAAAGCTGATGGTGCTATGGCGCTTTTGTTAAAAGATGCTATAAAGCCAAATTTGGTACAGACACTAGAAAATGTGCCTGCATTTATACATGGAGGTCCGTTTGCTAACATTGCCCACGGATGCAATAGCATAATAGCAACAAGATATGGTTTAAAACTTGCAGATTATCTTGTGACGGAAGCTGGATTTGGTGCAGACTTAGGAGCAGAAAAGTTTTTTGATATTAAATGCAGATATGGAAGATTAAAACCCAGTGCTGCTGTCGTCGTGGCAACTATAAGGGCTCTTAAGATGCACGGTGGTCTTAAAAAGGAAGAGCTTGCAACCGAAAACATGGATGCACTAGAAAAAGGCATAGAGAACCTTGCAAAACAGATAGAAAATGTGCAGAAATATGGAATACCAGTAGTTGTTGCTATTAACAAGTTTATGCATGATACAGACAGGGAAATCCAGTTTGTAAAAAGATATTGTGGCGATTTAGGCGTAGATGTGGCATTAGCAGATGTATGGGGAAAAGGCGGCGAAGGTGGTATTGAGCTTGCAGAAAAGGTAATTGACGCCTGTGAAAGAGAGTCCGATTTTAAGCCTCTCTATGAACTTGACATGCCTATAAAAGATAAGATAAAGACAATCGCAAAAGAAATATACGGTGCAGATGATGTGGAATTCACAAAAGAAGCTGTTAAAGACCTCAAAAATATAGAAAAATTGGGACTTAGCCATCTTCCTGTGTGCATAGCCAAGACTCAATATTCCTTGTCTGACGATCCAAAGCTTTTAGGTAGGCCTAAGGGATTTAACATTACTGTAAAAAGATTAAACATTTCTGCTGGAGCTGGATTTATCGTAGTCATGACTGGTGATATTTTGACAATGCCTGGACTTCCAAAATCACCTGCAGCAGAGAAGATGGATATCGATGAGGAGGGTAAAATAACCGGTTTATTTTAATATGAAAAGCGAAATCCTGAAAATTGATAATCTAAGCGAAGCTAAAAATGAGCTGAAGAAGCTGAATATTGAAGATGTATCTGTAGCAATAATGGCTTCAAAGGCGGTAT
Organism: Thermoanaerobacterium sp. CMT5567-10; assembly: GCF_030534315.2. Lineage (NCBI taxonomy): Bacteria > Bacillati > Bacillota > Clostridia > Thermoanaerobacterales > Thermoanaerobacteraceae > Thermoanaerobacterium > Thermoanaerobacterium sp. CMT5567-10. The sequence continues at coordinate 1,322,836 of NZ_CP130558.2, read as the reverse complement.
TTTGCGTCATAAAGCTAAAAGATGTTCATCCGGCAGCAGCAAACATTATAAAACAGGAGATGCTTGCATTAGGCGGTGAAGCGGCTGTAGAGAGAGGCTGTATAAATATGAGCATTGAAAAGTCTCAGGTAGTAATAATGGGGACTTTAAAACAATATTTAAAGCTTTTGTCAAAATTAAAGATGCAAAAGGGATATTTTGAACTGGATATAGTTATAAAAGAGATATCTGAGAAGATTGAACCTTTGCTAAATTAATATATATATAAATCTATAGGCTTTTAAGATTTAATTGACAAGCAAAAATTAAGCGGATTTAAAAGAAAATTTCTTTTATCCGCTTTTAAATATTTTTTCATACTTTTTATCTAAATTTACAAAATGGATATTTATTATTAGGTCATAATATGATATATTAGAAGTTAGTAATATACAAAGGAGGTAAATAGATGTCGATGGATGACAGAGTTGAAGACCTTCTTAGAAGAAGAGAGATGATTGTAGAAGGCGGTGGTGCAGAAAAAATAGAGAAGCAACACCAAAAGGGAAAGCTTACTGCAAGGGAAAGAATAGAAAAACTTTTGGATGAAGATAGTTTTGTGGAGATAGATGCATTTGTCGAACATAGATGTATTGACTTTGGAATGGAAAAGCAGAGGATACCTGGTGAAGGTGTTGTGACAGGGTATGGTACAATAGATGGAAGGCTTGTTTACGTGTATGCACAGGACTTTACAGTCCTTGGAGGGTCGTTAGGTGAATATCATGCAAAGAAAATCACGAAAATCATGGATATGGCAGTAAAGATGGGAGCACCACTTATTGGTTTAAATGATTCTGGCGGGGCCAGGATACAAGAAGGCGTCGATGCCTTATCGGGGTATGGAAATATATTTTTTAGAAATACACTGGCATCTGGCGTTATACCGCAGATATCTGTAATTATGGGGCCCAGCGCTGGTGGAGCTGTTTACTCACCTGCTTTGACAGATTTCATATTTATGGTGGATAAGACTAGTCAGATGTTTATAACGGGACCGCAGGTTATAAAGGCTGTAACCGGTGAAGATGTGTCTGCTGAGGAGCTTGGCGGTTCTATTACTCACAGCACAAAAAGCGGTGTAGCTCATTTTAGAGCTGAAAATGACGAAGAATGTTTAGAAATGGTTAGAAAGCTTTTAAGCTATCTGCCGTCAAATAATCTGGAGGATCCTCCGCAGTATATGATAAATGATGATATAAACAGACTGTCCGATAGGCTTATGGAAATAATTCCTGACAATCCTAACAAGCCGTATGATATGAAAGAAATTATTTCAGAAATTGTAGATGACGGTATATATTTAGAGTCACAGTCTATGTATGCGCAAAACATTATAACAGCATTTGCAAGGCTTAATGGAAGGACAATCGGCATAATAGCAAATCAGCCTAAAGTTTTGGCTGGATGTCTAGACATAAATGCATCTGATAAGGCGTCAAGGTTTATAAGATTTTGCGATGCTTTCAACATACCATTATTAAATATAGTGGATGTTCCGGGGTTTTTGCCTGGCACAAACCAAGAGTACGGCGGCATCATAAGGCATGGAGCTAAGATGCTTTATGCGTATTCTGAAGCGACAGTGCCGAAAGTAACTCTTATAGTCAGAAAGGCATACGGTGGAGCATATCTTGCTATGTGCAGTAAAGACTTGGGTGCTGATATTGTACTGGCATGGCCTACTGCCGAAATTGCAGTAATGGGACCTGACGGAGCAGCCAACATAGTATTTAAAAATGAGATAAAATTGTCTGATGATCCAGTTGCTGCAAGAAATGAGAAGATAAAAGAATACAGAGAAAATTTTGCAAACCCCTACAGGGCTGCAGCAAGAGGTTATGTAGATGATGTAATACTGCCTAGTGAAACCAGGCCTCGCCTCATTTCTGCCTTTGACATGCTTATGAGCAAAAGAGAGTCGAGGCCCAACAAAAAACATGGAAATTTTCCGGTTTAAATTTATTATATATTGTTGGAATGGGAAGTGAAAATATGGATGAGATAAATGAAGAGATAGTTGCTGCTATAGAGGCTGCGATTTTTGCGGCATTTGGCAATTCTGCTTCAAAATTCCGTATTAAAATAATAAAAAGAGTCAGTTCCGATATTCCTGAATGGCGTAAAGCTGGCCTTTATAGTCAGATGAAGTAAGCAAGGAGGATACACAAAATGAAAAAATTTATAGTTACCGTTAATGGCAAGAAATACGATGTAGAAGTAGAAGAGGTCAAAAGTGATATTTCATATGATAAGAAAAGTGTAGAAGAAAGCGTTATAAAAAATGAGAATACACCTTCTCCCAATCACACACAGATTAAGAATACGCAGGAAGTGCTTGATGGTGCTGCTACTGTAAATGCACCTATGCCTGGCACAATATTGGACATAAAAGTAAGCTTAGGTCAGACTGTAAAAAGAGGCGATGTTTTGATTATACTCGAAGCAATGAAGATGGAAAATGAGATTACATCACCTTATAACGGTGTCGTAGCATCGATAAATGTTTCAAAAGGTGCTTCTGTTAATACAGGTGATATTCTTATGTCTCTTAAATGATTTATTAAATTATCAACTTGATATGTATGCGTTATTTTGGTAGAATTATTTTGCCAGCATCTTACAAGCTGGACTGTAATTTATTTAAAATATTTCGACCGGTATCCTGAATGGAACTGGATTGGAGGTGGAAGATGTGACATCAAAATTAACTGTAAGGCAGATTACTGTTGCTGGCATGCTATCGGCTATATCTATAGTAATGGCTACAACGCCGCTGGGATATATACCTTTAGGGATAGCCAATGCCACTACAATGCATATACCTACGATAATAGGTTCTATATTGGAAGGGCCTTACGTGGGGACTTTTATATGACTTATTTTTGGTATATCAAGCTTTATAAGGCAAAATACTCCACTCTTTGCTGACCCAATAATCGCTATATTGCCAAGACTTTTAATAGGCATTGTGGCATATTACGTTTATAAAATTTCAAAAAGCGCAGGCATTGCAGCTATTGCAGGTACTCTTACAAATACAGTTGGTGTATTGGGGTTAGCTGTCATTAAGAAATACTTAACTATACAAGCTGCATTGTTGATTGTACTTAAAAATACGATATTTGAAGTCATTATAGCAGTGATTTTGACTACGGTCATAGTTAAATCTGTAAAAAAATATATCAAGTAAAAAAGCAGGCGTATTGCCTGCTTTAACAATAAAATGAAAGGAATGTATTTGAATGCTGCTTGTCTTTGATGTAGGAAATACGAACATTGTATTGGGTGTGTACGACGGAAAGAAGCTTTTATATTCATTTAGAATCGCCACAGACAAGACAAAGACGTCAGATGAATATGGAATATTGATAAAACAGCTTATCGAGTACAGAAATATGCATTTAAGCGATATAAATGCAGCTATAATATCATCTGTGGTGCCTCCTATAATGCACACACTTGAAGCAATGACTATAAAATATTTCAATGTATATCCTATAATAGTAGGTCCCGGCATAAAGACAGGAATAAACATAAAATACGATAATCCAAAAGAAGTTGGTGCAGATAGGATTGTAAATGCTGTTGCAGCGTATGAATTGTATGGTGGCCCTGTCATAATTATTGACTTTGGCACAGCGACAACATTTTGTGCTGTATCAAAGAACTGTGAGTATTTAGGTGGGGCCATTGCACCAGGATTAATCATATCGGCAGATGCACTGTTTCAAAGAACAGCGAAACTTCCTAAGATAGAGCTTATAAAACCTAAAAAAGTCATATGTAAAAATACTGTTGAAAGTATGCAGTCAGGCTTAATTTACGGCCATGCTGGCATGGTTGATTATATAGCAAACAAGATGAAAAAGGAATTTGCTGAGAACGCCTATGTCGTCGCAACAGGTGGTCTTGCAAAACTAATTGCACAAGAATCAAAAGTTATAGATACTATAAATGATATGCTGACTTTGGAAGGACTGAGAATAATATACGAGCGAAACATAGAAAAAGTGTGATTACTTTTTTTGCTGGACATTTGTTTTTTTGTCCAGCTTTCTTATTTTTGCAACAAGAAATATAAATAAAGGCAAAATGACCTCGAAAATCACCGTCTCGTAAAAGAATTTATCTTTTAAGAAATTGTATAATTCATCTATATTTGTAGATATAAATATAGACATAGGAACCATTATTGATGCAATTGGAAGCACATCAAATCTATAATCATCGAAATTAAATATATCAGAAAATCCTTTTACAATTATATACAAAAATATTGTTATTTTCATAAATATTCCTTCTATCCATACAGCCATTATCATTGAATCAAGTCTAGCAAAGTAACTGCTAAGTCTTATAGTACGAGTCATTTCCAGTGCAGTAAATTTAAAATCGGCAGTAGTCTTAGAGCCAAAAATGCCTATGGCCAGTACACCAAGTAAAAGCGCGAAAGAAATAAAAATCAGGGAGATAATGCCGCTCTTTAAGACTTTTTTGCTATCAGAGATGTGTGGGAATATAGCTAATATTATTACACTTTCCAGCATCCATGAAGTTAATGGAAAAGATCCCTTTATGGGAGGCAAAAACCCATTTGCCAATACAGGAAGGAAGTTCTCCATTTTTATATATGGCATTGAGAAAAAAATGACAAATCCTAAAAGCCCCATGCCCAAAGGAAATACAACTTCATTCATTCTGGCAATTGCAATAAACCCCTTTGTAATGGCGTATGAAGCGACAATCATCAATACGAATGAAAATACTATAGGCGGTGTTTTAGGCATAAATGCGCTTCGCATGATTTCATAAAGTTCCCTAATTACTATTGCGGTTAAATGAATAAAAAATAGAAGATAGAAAAATGCGATTATTTTCCCCAGAATTTTACCGAATATGTCTTCCAAAAAAGAGAATACAGTTTTGTATTTAAACATATTGGATATGCCATAGTAAAGGCAGAATACAGGCATGCTGAATCCTGCGGCTAATATTACCGATATCCATGAATCTTGTTCAGCTTTTGATGCAACAATAGACGGCAAGAATATTGTGGCTGTAGACAATACGACTGATACTATCAAGTATATGAATTGCTTAGGGGAGATTTTTTTTTCTGTTGTTGCTTCAAAACTCAATAAATTTCTGAACATATTCTACTCCTTTATAACTTTATATAAAATATTATTTGTTTTAATCATTTATTATATTCCACATAAGTTTTTGGAATAATAAATTTGGAGATGGTTTTATGGATAGAACTTTTTTAATAGAAAATTATAAAGACATGAATTTATACGATGATATAGACAAAAATTTAGAAGTATTAAAGACGCTATTAAAGCAAAGTGGCGATGTGATTTTCAGGGAATTCAGGATAGGAGAAAAAAAGGTAAAAGGCTTTTTGGTGTGTGTCGACGGGCTTGTGGATAAGGCACTTATAAACAACAATATAATGGAGCCTATCACACTGGAAAGCAGAAAATTAGACGGTAATTATTTAAGCAAAAAAAGCGTCTACGAGTCCCTTTTAAATTACTTCATAACTACAGCAGACATAAAAGAAGAGGAGAAGTTTGGGAATGTCGTAGAAAGGATTTTAGACGGCGATACGCCTGTTTTTGTTGATGGTGTCGATAAATCTATCGTAATAAGCACTAAAGGATGGGAACAAAGGAGTATTGCTGAATCAACGACAGAGGCTGTTGTAAGAGGGCCCAAAGAGGCGTTTGTAGAGACACTTAGAGTTAATACTTCAATGCTTAGAAGAAGGATAAAAAATCCGAATTTCGTAATAGAAAGTTTAAAAATTGGGAAGTATACAAAGACAGACGTTGCAATAGCATACATTAAAGATGTGGCAAAAGACGAAGTTGTAGAAGAGGTGAAAAAGAGACTTAACAAAATAGATATTGATGGAATTATTGACAGCGGATATCTAGAAGAGATGATAGAGGACAATCCGTTTTCACCATTTCCTCAGATAGAGCATTCAGAGCGGCCTGATAAAATTGCAGCGGAATTGCTGGAGGGTAGAGTAGCTATCATATCAGATGGTTCTCCTGAGGTCCTTGTAGTTCCAACAATTTTCGTTCAATTTTTTCAGTCAGCAGAGGACTACTACGAGAGGTATTATATATCGACGCTGTTCAGGATTCTCAGACTTGCAGCGATGCTTATGTCTCTTACTCTGCCATCGATTTACGTAGCCGCTGTGACGTACCATCAAGAGATGATACCGTCTCCTCTTGCGATTTCTATTGCTGCACAAAGGGAAGGAGTACCGTTTACGACCCTTATGGAGGCTTTCCTAATGGAGTTTTTCTTTGAAATATTGAGAGAAGCAGGAATAAGGCTTCCGATGCAGGTAGGTCAAGCTGTAAGTATAGTAGGAGCTCTTGTCATTGGTCAAGCGGCAGTTCAGGCAGGATTAGTATCAGCTGCAACGGTAATCGTTGTGGCACTGACAGGTATAGCATCATTTTCAATACCTGCATTTAATATAGCAATAACTTTTAGACTTTTGAGATTTGCCATGCTGATTGTGGGAGGTACACTTGGCTTTTTTGGCATTATTATGGCACTTATGATGATATTGGCACATTTAGCATCATTGGAATCCTTTGGTGTGCCTTATCTTTCACCGTTTGCACCTAGCAATACAAGAGAACTTAATGATGTATTTATAAGGATACCATGGTGGGCAAAGATATTTAGACCTCATAAAGTAGCAGGCAAAAATGTCAAGAGGCAAAATTATTCAAGAAGTTAATCACTAACCTCAAATTTTTGGGGAGGCATTTTTTATGAAAAAAGTTTTGTCATTGTTAATAATATTGTCGCTGCTTCTTACAGGATGTTGGGATAAGAGAGAGATAAACGAGCTTTCATTTGTACAGGGTATAGGCATGGATATAGATAAAGATAAAATGTGCAACATTACTGTCCAAGTTTTGAAGCCAGCCAATTTAGCAACAAGTTCAGGAGGCGGTGGAGGAGGTGCTGCAGCAGGAAAACCATATGAAGTATATAGCTCTAGAGGAGTTGATTTTGCAAAAGCGTTTGCAAATTTTAATACAGAGCTTTCAAGGACGCTTTTTCTTCAGCACAATGAAATAATTTTTATAGGGGAAAACCTTGCAAGATCTGGCATATACAGTATGCTGGATTTCATCACGAGGAATCCTGAGTTTAGGAGGACATCGTATTTGGTGGTTGTTACAGGTGGTACACTTGATGACCTTATGAAGTTGTCAAAAAACGTTGAGAAGTACCCATATAAGGAAATTTTAGGTATGATTCAAAATCAGAGAAATACATCGTCAGGTTATGTCTGTGACGTAAACCATTTTGTTGAGACACTTGAGACAGAGGAAGTGCAGCCTATAGTTGGAAGGCTGGAAATTGTAAAAAAGGATGGTAAACCACAGCATGCAAGGTTTGTAGGTGCTGCTGCATTTAAAAACGACAAGATGATTGGATTTTTATCAGAAGAGCAGACGAAAGGAATAATGTGGATGGATAACTTCATTAAGAATACATCACTTGTCATCGATAAAGGACCTAAAGGTGATAAAACACATATTACATTTACAGTCATAAAAGCAAAGTCCAGCATTATACCGAAAGTTAACGGTGATGATGTTTCTTTCGATGTAAAAATCAATTTTGAATCAAATATGACTGAGCAAGATGCTATGTACAATCTTACAGAGCTTAAGATGATAAAAAGCCTTGAAGACCTACAGGAGCAGAAAGTCAAAAGCGAAATTGAAGATGCACTAAATGCAATACAAAAGAAGTATAAAGTTGACTCCATAGGATTTGGACAGAAACTTCAAGAAAAATATCCTAAAGTGTGGGAGAAGATAAAGGATAGATGGAATGAAATTTATCCAAATGTAAAAATTAATGTAAGCGTAAAAGCTTCCCTAAAGAGGTCAGGACTTACATCAAAGCCTATTCAACCGAGGTAATGAGAGGGTTAATTATGTTAAATGCATTAGGAGTTACGATTATATTTTTAATAATAATATTCATTGAAGTACCTGGGCTTATAAAGAAGAAAAAAATAAAAGAAGTTGTAGTATTTTTTATACTTGTTGCAATCGGATACACACTTAATTTGCTTGTAGCTTTTGATGTAAAAATCACTGCAACGAATAAGATAATTGAAATGCTTATAAAGCCAATAGAAAAAATATGGGGTAAATGAAGACTTTTCTTCATTTATCTTAAAATCATCTTGAAATATATGCCAGTAAGTAGTAGAATTATAATTAGTATGAGCACAAATTGTGCACATAAAGGATGGTTAATATGGATTTTGTAAAGATCGGCGAGAAGATTATAAACACTAAAAAGTTGCACAATACAATAGATAAAATGATTGAAATGAGAGTAAATGGCTTTTCGCAGCAGGAGACAGCATCAAAATTCAAAGTAGACAGGAGTTTTATATCACGGCTTGAATATATAGGTGAGGTGAGAAAAGGCGGTAACATTGCAGTAATAGGATTTCCAATTAAAAATAAGAATGAAATTGAAAAACTGTTAAAAGACTACGGGATCGACTTTATTTTGCTTTTATCTGAAAAAGAGCGTCTTGGAATTGCAGATAAGATGACAGGTGCAGAACTATTTAACATGGTTATGGATGTAATCGCAAAGGTACAGTCTTATGATACGATAATATTCCTCGGCTCTGATAAAAGGACAAATTTGATGGAAGCCATATTTGACAAAGAAGTGATATGCGTCAACATTGGGCATTCACCTCTTACAGAGGATGTCTACGTAAAGCCAGAGCTGATTTCAGACATTTTAAATACCTTAAGGAGATGATTCAGTGAAAAGAGTAGTCAGTGTAAGTATAGGTTCTTCTACTAGAAATAATAAAGTTGAGACCGAGATATTGGGAGAAAAATTTATAATCGAAAGAATCGGTACAGACGGGGATATGAAGAAAGCAATAGAGCTTATAAAAGAACTGGATGGAAAAGTTGATGCATTCGGCATGGGTGGAATAGACCTTTATCTATATGCTGGTGAGAGAAGATATGTCATAAAAGATGCAGTTCCGCTTAAAAATGCTGCTAAAAAATCACCTATTGTAGACGGCTCTGGCCTTAAGAATACACTTGAGAGGAGGGTAATAAAATACATACATGACAAAAACATTGTTGACATAAGAGGTAAAAAAGTCCTCATAGTAAGTGCTATGGATAGGTTTGGCATGACACAGACATTTCATGAATACGGTGCTGACTTGACTCTTGGAGATATTATATTTGCTTTAGGTTTGTCAATCCCGCTTCATTCTCTAAAACTTCTTTACGGTTTAGCAGCGATTATAGCCCCTATAATAGTCAAAATGCCGTTTGAGATGTTGTATCCAACTGGCGATAAGCAACTCTCGATAGACAGCAGAAAATATGAAAAATTCTATAAAGGAGCTGACATAATAGCTGGCGACTATTTATTTGTTAAAAAGTACATGCCTGAGGATTTAAAAGATAAAATAATAGTAACAAATACGGTAACAAAAGATGATGTAAAGATGCTTAAAGATAGAGGTGTTAAACTTCTTATTACAACTACACCAAATCTCAATGGAAGGTCCTTTGGCACAAATGTAATGGAGGCTGTACTTGTATCCCTATCTGGTAAAAGCCCGTCTGAAATGAAACCAGAGGATTACAACATGCTTCTTGATAGGATTGGCTTTGAGCCAAGAGTAGAATATTTAAACGGTGAAAAAGCCTCCGTGGAAAAGTAAATATTTTGTTGAAAGGATGATTAACGTGCACAAGTTCGCTTTTATAATACATCCAATTGAATATGAAGATGTCAGCAGAAAATTTAAAATTATGAACAAATTGCCTAGAAAGTTTGTAGAGGGATTTACAAAAATGCTGCCGCCTCTTAAAGTATCAGAGATAACAGGTGTAAAAAGCAAGTACGCTGAGACAGAAGGTTATTTTGTGGCAGTACCGCTTATTTCTAATCAAATGATGAGCCTTCCTGAAGACTACGTCATGAAAAAAATTATAAAAGCAGGTAAGATAGCAGAAAATTTAGGAGCTGAAATTGTAGGGTTAGGTGCTTTGACGTCTGTTGTTGGTGATGCGGGAATTACAGTCGCAAAAAACCTTAATATTGCTGTAACGACAGGCAACAGCTACACAATTGCTACAGCAATAGAAGGCACAAAAAAAGCTGCTGAACTTATGGGAAAGGATATAAGGGATTCAGAGGTCGTGGTCATAGGTGCTACAGGTTCTATAGGGAAAGTATGTGCTGAGATACTTTCCAGAGAAGCCAAGTACATGACGTTGGTGGCGAGAAATAAGCAAAAGTTGGAGGATTTCAGCAAATATCTTTTAGAAAAGACAGGTATGGCTGCAAGAGTCACATCTGACGTTAAAGACGCATTAAAGACAGCAGACATAGTTGTGACAGTTACAAGTGCTGTTGATACCGTCATAAGACCTGAATACTTAAAGCCTGGTGCTGTCGTCTGTGATGTGGCAAGGCCTAGAGATGTATCAAAAGAAGTTGCTGATGCAAGAGATGACGTCTTAGTTATTGAAGGTGGTGTTGTAGAGGTACCTGGAGATGTGGACTTCCACTTCAATTTTGGATTTCCGCCAAAGACTAGCTATGCCTGTATGGCAGAGACTATGATACTTGCAATGGAAGGTAGAATAGAAAACTATTCATTAGGGAGAGACTTGACTGTTGAACAGGTAGATACAATTTCAAAATTGGCTAAAAAGCATGGTTTTAAATTGGGAGGATTTAGAAGCTTTGAAAGAGCTGTATCAGAGGAAACTATAGAAAATGTCAGAAAGAATGCTGCAAGGCGATTAAAAGGAAATAGATTTAGCACTGTATAGTACTTGACTTTATTTGTAAACTGTTTTATAATATTCCACATGAAAATATAGACACAAGCACTGCATAAAGCAGTGCTTGTGTATTAATATTATCATAAATGATACGGCTTAAACATAGAATAAAATACAAAATTGTTATAAAGGAGATTGGCAATATGGGTAAGCAAGTGATTTTAACTTATGATGGTTTAAAAAAATTAGAAGAGGAGTTAGACTATCTGAAGTCCGTAAAAAGACCTGAAGTTGCAGAAAAAATAAAGCAAGCCCGTGCATTTGGAGATCTAAGTGAAAATTCTGAGTACGATGAAGCAAAAAATGAGCAAGCATTTATTGAAGGAAGAATAGCTACAATAGAGGCCATGCTTAGAAATGCTCAAGTCATCGATGAAGAGGATATCGCTATCGACAAAGTAAGCGTAGGCTGCACTGTAAAAGTTTATGATGAGGATTTTAAAGAAGAAACAGAATATACAATAGTAGGTTCTACTGAAGCAGATCCTATGAACAACAAGATATCTGATGAATCACCTATAGGTAAGGCACTTTTAGGTAAAAAAGTGGGAGATACAGTCAGTGTAGAAGTGCCGGCAGGTATAATAAAACTCAAAGTGCTAGAAATACACAAATAAAATTGGAGGAGTATTATGGCGAATACGAATGATGTAAATAACGGTGAAAATCTCAATGAACTTCTTAAGATAAGAAGAAATAAGTTGGACGAGCTTAGGAGCTTAGGGATAGAGCCTTATGGCATTGACAAATTTGATAGAACTAACATGACATCAGAAATAAAGAATGACTATGATAGTTTTGAAGGCAAGACAGTTACTATCGCAGGGCGTATAATGTCAAAGAGAGGCCATGGAAAGGCATCATTTGCTGATATACAAGACAGAGACGGAAGAATACAGCTTTACTTTAAGATGGATGTATTAGGCGAAAAGAATTATGAAATATTTAAAATACTTGACATTGGAGATATCATCGGTGTAACAGGTGAAGTATTTAAGTCGAAGACTGGCGAAGTGACTATAAGGGTGCAGGATTTTAAGCTTCTTTCAAAGTCATTGCAGGTGCTTCCTGATAAGTGGCATGGGCTTAAAGATCCTGATTTAAGGTACAGGCAAAGGTATGTGGACCTTATAATAAATCCAAGCGTAAAGGAAACCTTTATTAAGAGGACTGCAATTATAAAAGCTATTAGAGAATTTTTAGACAATAGAGGATTTATAGAAGTAGAAACACCAATACTTCATACCATAGCAGGCGGTGCAGCAGCTAGACCTTTTATTACACATCACAATGCTCTTGATATAGACATGTACTTGAGGATAGCTCTTGAACTTCATTTAAAGAGGCTTATCGTTGGCGGACTGGAAAAAGTGTACGAGATGGGTAGAGTATTTAGGAATGAAGGAATGGATATAAGGCATAATCCAGAATTTACCCTTTTGGAATTGTACGAAGCATATACCGATTATCATGGTATGATGGATATAACCGAGAATCTATTTGCTTACGTTGCAGAAAAGGTGAATGGCAGTAAAAAGATAATATACCAAGGGACTGAGATAGATCTGACGCCGCCATGGAGAAGGCTTACTATGGTTGATGCCATAAAAGAATTTCTGGATATCGATTTTGACAAAGTATCGACAGATGAAGAGGCCATAGAAATTGCCAAAAGACATCATCTGGAAGTCAATGAAGGGATGAAAAAGGGAGATATAATAGCTCTAGTCTTTGATGAGCTTTGCGAAAGCCATCTCATTCAGCCTACATTCATAATAGATTACCCTGTTGAAATATCTCCATTGGCTAAGAGAAAACACGACAATCCTGCTCTTACATCAAGGTTTGAAGCTTTTATATACGGTAGAGAAGTTGCAAACGCATTTTCAGAATTAAACGACCCAATTGACCAAAAGGAGAGGTTTATAGAGCAGCTTAAGCAGAGGGAAGCGGGGAATGATGAAGCCCACATGATGGATGAGGATTTCATAAATGCATTGGAAGTTGGTATGCCTCCGACCGGTGGATTAGGCATTGGTATTGATAGGCTTATTATGTTTATGACTGATGCATATTCTATAAGGGATGTCATACTATTTCCTACCATGAAGCCAAAGACGGAACAGGATGAATTAAAAAACGAAGATGAATAAATTATTGTAAATGCAAACGCATAAAACGGTTCTCAGGAGCCGTTTTTATTTTTAAATTAATTTACAAACAAATATTCGTATGATTTAGAAAGCAGTTTTATAACACTAATACTTGTATACAAATCTAAAAAATGATATATTTGTATAAAAACAAGTTCTATTTGAGGAGCATGGCGATGATTGATAAAGAAAAAATAAAAAAGGCTGTATTTGATATACTTGAGGCTATAGGAGAAGACCCAAAAAGGGAAGGACTTATAGAGACACCTGATAGAGTTGCAAGAATGTACGAAGAGATTTTTTCAGGACTTCATACAGATGTGATGGATGTGATAAAGACCTTTAAAGAAGATGAGCATCAAGAGATAGTCATAGTGAAAGATATACCTATGTATTCTATGTGCGAACATCATTTACTGCCATTTATGGGTGTGGCACATGTAGCGTACCTTCCAAGGAAAGGGACGATACTGGGGCTTTCTAAACTTGCTAGAATAGTTGACATTTTAGCAAAGAAGCCGCAGCTACAAGAGAGGCTTACCAGCGAGATTGCTGATACGATTGTAAAAGCTGCAAATCCTTTAGGTGTTGCTGTAGTCGTTGAAGCAGAGCACCTTTGCATGACAATGCGGGGTATCAAAAAACCTGGTGCAAAGACAGTTACATCTGCTTTACGAGGCTTATTTAAAACAGACCAAAGGTCAAGAGAAGAAGTTATGCTTCTAATAAATGGCAAGTGAATGGGATAAGAATGAAAGGATGGTATAAATGACTGGCTTGTTAAAGGTGAGAGATAAGGAAATTGAAATAGGCAAGAGGACTTATATAATGGGAATATTAAACATGACACCTGATTCCTTCTCAGATGGTGGGAAGTACAATACGCTAGAGAAAGGCATGGAAAGAGCCTTAAAGATGATTGAAGATGGAGCTGACATCATAGATGTTGGTGGTGAATCATCAAGGCCCGGCTATAAACCTGTGACAGCTGAAGAAGAACTTAGACGTATAAACGACATTGTAAAGAAATTGCAAGAAGTAAATACTATAGTTTCAGTTGATACGATGAAATCTAAAGTAGCAGAAGAATCGCTTAAAAATGGAGCGCACATTATAAATGACATTTGGGGCTTGCAAAGAGATCCCGATATGGCGAAAGTTGTGGCTGATTATGGCGCAGGTATTGTAATCATGCACAATAAAGATGTTGCAGAATACGACGATGTTTTGAAAGATGTCATAAGCTTTTTAGAAAAAAGCATTGATATAGCGTTGAAAGCAGGTATAAAAGAGGAAAATATAATGATTGATCCAGGTATAGGTTTTGGAAAAACTTTAGAGCACAATTTGACATTGATGAAAAGGCTTGACGAACTAAAGGTTTTAGGATTTCCAATATTGCTAGGGACATCCAGAAAGTCTATGATAGGCCATGTTTTGAACCTTGATGTCAATGAGAGAGTTGAGGGCACTGCTGCGACAGTAGCGATAGGCATATCTAAAGGTGCTGATATCGTGAGAATGCACGATGTCAAAGAGATGGCGCGGGTTGCCAAGATGACGGATGCGATGGTAAGATGACGGATATATACATATCGATTGGCTCAAATGTGGGAGACCGGGAAGGATACTTAAAAAGTGCACTTATTAAGCTTGCAAAGAATTCAGTTATCATAGAAAAAGTATCTCCTATTTATGAGACAGAACCTGTTGGATATAAAGAACAAGGCCGATTTTTAAATGCGGTGGTACAGGCAAAGACGAAACTTAAGCCCCGTGAGCTTCTTAAAATTATAAATACGGTAGAAAAAGAGCTTGGAAGAGAGAGGGTTATAAGATGGGGACCCCGTACAATTGATATAGATATACTGTTGTATGGTGATGTAACTATAAATGATGATGATTTAAAAATACCTCATGAGAGAATGTGGGAGAGAGCGTTTGTACTTGTGCCACTTAATGATATTGATCCCAACATCACGAATGATGGAGTAAAATTATCGCGTATAATAGAAATGCTGCCGGACAAAGAAGGTGTGAAACTTTATAAAATGGATTGGTATAAGGTGGTGTAGAAGTGAAGGTAACAAAAGTATTTACTTTTGACAGTGCTCACAATTTGACAAAATACAATGGTAAATGCGAAAATTTACATGGTCATACGTATAAACTAGAAGTAACTGTAGAAGGCGTTGTTAATGACGAGGGGATACTTATTGATTTTGCTGAGTTAAAGTCAATTGTAGAAAATGAAGTGGTTAAAAAATTAGATCATACGTACTTAAATGATGTTTTAGGATTTAACACTACATGTGAGAATATTATTGTATGGATGTGGGAAAGACTGGAGACTCGTTTAAAGACAGAAAGATATCATCTTTACAAGATTAAGTTGTGGGAGACTCCTACAAATTTTGCAGAAGTGGATATTAAAGACTTTGAAAAATAATTTTGGAAGGTAGACTTTTTAATGGTTATAGAAAATCCGATTATTAAAGGTAAATTCGTAAAGAGGATAAACAGATTTTTGGCCTATGTTGAAATTGACGGAGAGGTAATCCTTACGCATGTGCCCAATACAGGCAGATGTAAAGAATTGTTTGTGCCGGGTGCAACTGTTGTGCTGGAAAAGCGAGAAGGCAAGGAACGGAAAACTCTATATGAGTTAGAGTTTGTGTATAAAGGTTCAAGGTTAATATCCATAGATTCACAAGTGCCTAATAAAGTTGTGCTGGATAATATTTTGAGAGGCAGATTAAAACAGTTTCACGGATACGATTTGATAGAAAAGGAAAAGACATATGAAAACAGCAAATTCGATATAAAGCTTTCAAAGAAAGATGAGGTTTTTTTCATAGAAGTGAAAGGCGTCACCCTTGAGGAAGATGGTGTTGTAATGTTTCCTGATGCACCTACCGAAAGAGGGGCAAAGCACATGCTGGAACTTAAAAAGGTAAAAGAAAGCGGCATGAGGGCGGCGGTCATTTTTCTTGTGCAGATGGACGACGTACTGTACTTTACGCCTAATGTAAAGACAGATAAAAAGTTTGCATCTGCATTAAAAGATGCTGTCGATGCAGGTGTTGAAGCATATGCATTCTGCTGCGATGTGAAAGAAAACTTTGTCGATATAAAGAGGGAAGTTGAGATTAGATTTTAAATAATTTATTTCCAAATTTTTACTTAATAAACTTAATAAAAAAGATATAGGCGGGTATTACTCGCCTTTTGTTTTTTTCAAAAAAGTCATATAATATAATTATTAATTAATGATTGAGGTGAATATATGATTACAAAAGAGATGATAGATAGAA
Organism: Thermoanaerobacterium sp. CMT5567-10; assembly: GCF_030534315.2. Classification (NCBI taxonomy): domain Bacteria; kingdom Bacillati; phylum Bacillota; class Clostridia; order Thermoanaerobacterales; family Thermoanaerobacteraceae; genus Thermoanaerobacterium; species Thermoanaerobacterium sp. CMT5567-10. Next base: position 1,306,417 of record NZ_CP130558.2, on the reverse strand, counting down.
TAAATTTTTTGTACCATAAGTCGAAAAGTGAAGGACTGACAGATGAAGAAAAGTTAGAACAGTCTAAATTAAGGAGAGAATATATTAAGGAAATAAGAGAGAGGGTAAAACAGCAACTTGACAACATAGAATTTGTAGATGAAGATTCTTGCCATGATGATTGTTGTCATCATCACCAGCACAATTGAAAGAGGGAGAGATTTATCTCCCTCATGTGACTTTGTCGTGCATAGGTCTTTTTATATCTTTGCTTATGCCGTGATTGTGGGATCTGTACTGGGCTTTTTGCGATTTTGCTTCACGTTTAAAGTGCCTTGTTTCCCACTTGTAGATGTCAGCAGCGAATTCCACTCGGTTTCCTTTGACATTTGTCCAGTGGCTCTTTCTGATTGACATCAAAAACACCTCCAAATGATTTATTGGTGTTCAATTATATTTTTCATTAATAAATTAAATTTATACTGACAATAGTTAGTTTAAATTGAAGAAAGGATGTTTTTTATGAAAGAGGATCAAAAATACATAACGTGTGATGATGCGCTTAAACTAAACAGAAATCAAGTTAGGGAAAACTATAAAGAGTATGTTAATTCTAATTTTGTCTCAATGCTATCAATGCTGCAGTTTGATAAACTGTTTGTAAAGGCAAAAGGTGTCTCGGTATGGGACAGTGATGGCAATGAGTACTTAGATTTTCTCGGTGGCTACGGTGCATTAAACCTTGGACATAATCCTGATGAAATATATGAAGCGATAGAAAAGGTGAAAGATCTACCAAATATACTTCAAGCTGCTGTGAACGATTTTCCTGGTGCGTTGGCATATGATTTAGCGTTGGTTACCCCGGGTGATTTGAAAAGGAGTTTTTTCTGTAACAGCGGTGCTGAGGCAGTTGAAGGAGCTTTAAAACTTGCAAAAATTGCGTCGGGAAAGCATAAAATAGTGTACTGTAAAAATTCTTTCCATGGGAAGTCGGCAGGTGCGCTGTCTGTTACAGGGCGTGAAAAATATCAAAAGTATTTTAAACCGCTTGTTCCTGATACTGTGCAGGTGGAATACGGAGATGCTGATGCGCTGGAAGATGTCTTGAAAGGGAAGGATGTAGCGGCGTTTATAGTAGAACCTATACAAGGTGAAGGCGGCGTTATCGTGCCACATGATGGATATTTAAAAGAAGTTAGGGAGCTTACAACAAAGTATGATGCATATCTCATATTTGATGAAGTTCAGACAGGATTTGGAAGGACCGGCAAGATGTTTGCTTGCGAACATGAAAATGTGGTGCCTGATATCATGTGCTTGGCAAAATCGCTGGGAGGCGGTGTGATGCCGATTGGCGCCTATATTGCCAAAGATGATGTATGGAAGAAAGGCTATGGCACGATGGACAGATGTCTTTTACACACGTCAACATTTGGCGGCAATACTTTGGCATGTGCGGCCGGCATAACTGCCATAAAACTTATTTTAGATAAAAATCTTCCAGAGGCGGCAAAAGAAAAAGGCGAATATTTCTTAAGCAGATTAAAAGAGTTGAAGGAAAAGCATAAGCTCATCAAGGATGTGAGAGGAAAGGGCCTCATGATAGGCGTTGAATTTAACCAGCCAGAAGGCGGAATAATTGATAAATTATCTGGCGGTGTTGTATCAAAATTATCAAATGAGTACTTAGGTTCATTAGTTGCTGGAGAACTTCAAAATAAACATCGCATAATAACAGCATACACACTTAACAACCCAAATGTAATAAGGTTTGAACCACCGCTTATTGTGACTAAAGAGCAGATTGATAGAGTTGTAGATGCTTTGGATGAGATAATGACAAGAAGCGGTAGTTTGCTAGGAATGACCATATCCAGTGCAAAAACGGTTATAGGTTCACTTTTCAATAGATAAATTGTGGGAAAGGTGATGTATTATGGATCTAAAGCAGCTATTTTACAATGGTGTAAGTTTTAGTGAGTTTGTTAAAAGCGAGAATAATGAGATTACAGAGAGATTGAAAAGCAGGTACGATAATATAGCCTTTGATGGAACTGCAGTTAATTTTAAAAGCAAAGTTCGTTATGTATTGGCTTTTGCGGAGAATTGGTGTCCAGACTGTCAAGTAAGCGTGCCTATCATGGCAAAACTATGTGATGTAGCAAAGATTGATTTTAAGATATTGAAAAGAGAAGGCTATGAGGAAGAAATGGAACCATTTTATGAGGATGGAAAAGCAAAGATACCAACGTTTGTTTTTCTGGACGATTCTTTCAAAGTTGTAGGTACATGGATAGAAAGGCCTAAAGTTATAAAAGAACTTGTGGCAAAAGGTGACAATAGTTATAGAAGAGGCTATATCAATGGAGAATATGATAAAGACATTGTAAATGAACTTATGGAAATGATGTCCCGGTAATTCCGGGAATTTTTTATGACATATTAAATTAAATTTTCGTATGACGATATAAAGATTTGGAAATCTAAGATATGAAGAAAAATCATGACAAATTGACAGAAAAACTAAATGACAGCGGATTTGTCTGAATACACAATAAGATGTATAATTAACCTTATCGGTATACAAAATATTGTAGTTAAATACATATAAGGAGAGGTTTACGATGAATTTGACTGAAAACTCTAAGAAGGTTCTTGAGAGAAGATACCTTGCTAAAGACGAGAATGGACGTGTTGTTGAGACTGTTGAGGAACTTTTTGAAAGAGTTGCTAAGTCTATTTCTGAGATTGACAAAAAATACGATAGCAACGCAAACATTGAAGAGCTTAAAAATAAATTTTATGATATGATGACAAATCTAGATTTTTTGCCTAATTCTCCTACACTTATGAACGCAGGAAGGCCATTAGGACAGCTTTCAGCGTGTTTCGTGCTTCCTGTTGGGGATTCTATGGAAGAGATATTTGATGCTGTAAAATATGCTGCTATCATTCATAAGAGCGGTGGTGGCACTGGATTCAGCTTTTCGAGGCTGAGGCCAAAGGGAGCTACTGTCAAGTCTACAGGCGGTGTCGCATCTGGTCCTGTAAGCTTTATGAAGGTGTTTAATTCTGCGACGGAAGCTGTGAAACAGGGTGGTACACGCCGTGGTGCCAATATGGGCATATTAAGGATAGACCATCCTGATATTCTTGAGTTTATTCAATGTAAGCAGGACAACAATGAAATAACCAATTTTAATATAAGCGTCGGAATAACAGAGGATTTTATGAAAGCAGTTGAAAAGGGCGATGACTACGAACTGGTAGATCCTCATACAAAAAAAGTTGTAAGTAAGCTTAATGCGAGAGAAGTATTTAAGCTTATCGTTGAAATGGCTTGGAAAAATGGTGAGCCGGGAATCGTTTTTTTAGACCGTATAAACGAAAAAAATCCGACACCGGCAATAGGTGAAATTGAGTCAACTAACCCATGTGTCACAGGGGATACTTGGGTAATGACTACAGAAGGGCCAAAGCAAGTAAATGATTTAATTGGTAAGCCTTTTGAAGCTGTTATAAATGGCAGGTTCTATAGAACTACAAATGAAGGTTTCTTTAAAACGGGTCATAAACATATTGTTTTAGTTGAGACGATTGAAGGTTACTCTATAAGATTAACAGATGATCACAAAATATTAAAAGCTGTAGATAGTAGCTTAAATGAAATGAAAACTGAATGGGTTTCTGCGATAGAACTAAAACCTGGAGATAAAATTATTCTTAATAATAACAGAAATTTAATTGGGTGGTCAGGGGAGCTTGACGAAGGAGATGGATATCTATTAGGACTACTAGTCGGTGATGGTGTTCTTAAAAGAGATACTGCAATACTTTCCGTTTGGAAAGAAGGAAAAGCTGTAGGAGATGTGAATAATTGTGGCGTTGATAATGTTATGCAATATGCTTTGGATTGCACAATGAGACTGCCGCATCGCAGAGATTTTGCAGGGTGGATGGAAATAAAAGGGCGAAATGAATACAGGCTAAAATTAGCATCATTAAGAGACTTGGCGCTTAAAATGGGAATGCACAATGGATTTAAAACAGTAACTCCTGAATTAGAAAAAATGTCGTCGGATGCTTACATAGGTTTTATTAAGGGACTTTTTGATTGTGATGCTTCTGTGCAAGGTAGCCCAGAAAAAGGTGCAAGTATACGACTTGCGCAGAGCGATTTAGATCTTTTAAAAGCGGTGCAAAGAATGTTGTTGCGTTTAGGCATTGTAAGTAAGATATATGTTAACAGGAGAAAAGCTTCTATGAAACTAATGCCTGATGGAAAAGGAGGCCTAAAAGAATATAAAATAAAGCCACAACATGAGTTATGTATTAGCGGCGATAATATAGAGATTTATGCAAAACGGATAGGTTTCCAAGATCTTAAAAAAATGCATAGATTAATAACTCTTTTATCATCATATAAAAAGGGTTCTCATCAAGAACGGTTTGTAGCAAGAGTTTTAGATGTTAAAGAAAGCGGATTTGAAGATGTTTATGATGTACAGGTACCTAGGATTAATTCATTTGATGCTAATGGTATAATTATCCATAATTGTGGCGAACAACCACTTTTACCATATGAATCCTGTAACTTGGGCTCTATAAATTTGAAGAATATGTTAAAATTGGTGGATGGCAAGTACGAAGTAGATTATGAAAAATTAAGGGATACCGTACACAACGCTGTACATTTTCTTGACAATGTCATTGATGCAAATAAATATCCACTGCCACAGATAGACGAGATGACTAAGGGTACTAGAAAAATAGGCTTAGGAGTGATGGGCTTTGCTGATATGCTTCTTATGCTAAATATACCGTACAATTCAGAAGAAGCTGTAGAATTTGCCGATAAATTAATGAAATTCATCGATGAAGAGTCTAAAAAGGCATCAATGGAACTTGCAAAAAAGAGAGGCGTTTTTAAGTACTACGATAAAAGCATATACAAGGATAAAAACATTAAGCTCAGGAATGCGACAACTACAACGATAGCACCTACAGGTACAATATCTATAATTGCAGGGACGTCCAGTGGAATTGAGCCTTTATTTGCCATAGCTATGACAAGAAATGTAATGGACAATACTCAACTGGTGGAAGTAAACCCTATCTTTAAAGAGGTTGCTTTAAAAAGAGGCTTTTACTCAGACGAATTGATGAAAAAGATAGCAGAACAAGGAACCTTAAAGGGAATTGATAGCATTCCTGATGATGTAAAAAAAGTATTTGTGACTGCTCATGATATCGACCCTGTTTGGCATATAAGGATGCAAGCAGCTTTTCAAAAGCATGTTGATAATGCGGTATCAAAAACAGTTAATTTTAGACATGATGCAACAGTTGATGATGTAAGAGAAGTCTATGAGCTTGCATATAGATTAGGGCTTAAAGGTGTCACTATTTATCGTGATGGAAGCCGTGATTCTCAGGTGTTGAATTTGGGTATAAAGAAAGATAAAAAAGAAGACGTGAAAGAAGATATAAAAGGTAATGCAGAAGAGAATCAAATCGTGCCAAGGCCTAGGCCGCCTGTCACAAAAGGCATCACTGAAAAGGTGAGAATTGGCTGTGGAAATCTGTATATAACTGTGAATTACGATGACAAAGGAATATGTGAAGTGTTTACTAATTTAGGACGAGCTGGTGGTTGTCCGTCACAATCAGAGGCTACAAGTAGATTGATATCTATTGCGTTAAGATCTGGACTAGATGCCAAGTCGATTGTTGAGCAATTAAAAGGTATAAGATGCCATTCTACTTTAAGGCAGATGGCAAATAATAAAGAAATCAAAGTTCTTTCGTGTCCGGATGCTATAGCAAAAGTCATTGAAAAAGTGATGAAATTAAAAGTCGAAGAAGAAGAAGAAAATTTTGCCCCAATTGATGTACCCATAAACAGTAGCAATTATAAAAATGATGATGCAATTTCTCAAGCGGCATATACCTATGATACGCAGCAAGAACACTTTTGCCCTGAATGTGGCAACGAAATAGAACATGAAGGTGGATGTGTTGTCTGCAAAAATTGTGGTTATTCAAAATGCGGTTAAATAAAGATAACCAAAAAATCTCCCGATTTTGGGAGATTTTTTTTCTTCATCTCAAAAAACGACATATTATGAATGATAGGTATGATATAATTTCATTTGTGTATAAAATTTTGTTTATTAACAATGAAGGATTTTTTTAATTTATGTCGAATAACACATTAATTAAATCAAGAGGGGTTAAAAATGTTGAAAAAAAAGGAAGTAATATTTGATTCACTTTTAATTGCGGTGGGTTTTTCACTGTTGATATTTTCCTGCATAAGATATGGTTTAAGAATAGATATAAAATTATTTTCTCTATTGCTAATTGTCATGATTATTCTTGATAATTTAGGAATCAATTATACAGATATTAAACTATCTATAAGCCCTGTGATTACTATATCTTCTTTCTTGATATACGGTACAGAATCATCTACGCTTTTAGCTGTTTTGTCGATTATGATCGAAACAATATTTTTCAGGAAAAAAATCAAAAATGGATTTCTAAACGGGGCTATGTTTTCGATAACTTATATAGCTGCTGGACATGCTTATGAGTTTTTGGGTGGGGAATTTGGGCGATTTTCTTTCAATCAATTAAAATATATAATAATATATGTTCTAGCTAGCTTTGTCATAAATTATTTTATATTGTATTATGCATTGAAGTTTCAAGGGAAAGTGTTATTTAAAAAGTATTGGGCTGAAAGTTCTATATTAGAGCTGGTTTCTTATTTTGTAATGATTCCTTTTGCTATATTTTTCGCAAATGTGTATTTAAAATATGGGACATATATATTTATTTATCATGTGATACCTTTGATTTTATTAGCTTATTTTATCAAAGCTTTTAGAGATCTTTATAAAGCAAATCAAAAGCTTAATGCTCTTTATGAGATGGTTAAGATTATCAATTCAAAATTAGATCTAGGTAAGACTTTGGAAGCAATTGTCTATGAAACAGAAAAAGTTGTGACTGTTTCAGGTATTGCCATCTATTTAAAGGATGAAAATGGATTTTTAGTAAAAGAGAAGATTAAATGTTCTGATGAAGCAAAAAATGCTTTTAAAGATGTATATACGTATAATGAAGGGCTTATTGGAAGGGTTGTATATGAAGGAAAACCAGCAATAATAGATAATTTAAAACGTGATAAGCATTATTTTGACAGCAATATTTCTGAACATTATGATTCTGCAATTGTAGTTCCTATTAAAAATGCAGATAAAATAATAGGCTGTATTTCGGCTTTTCAAAATGAAATTAATGCATTTGACGTAGATTCTCTCAAAATAATGGAAGCACTGGCAGAGCAATCTTCGATAGCTATAATGAATGCAATGAGGTATTTTGAAATAAGTAAAAAATCGATTACTGATCCTTTGACTAAAACTTACAATAGGAGGTTTTTCGATCAGGTATTGCATGACAGCGTAACAAAATCGGCTGCTGATAAGACTCCAGTCAGTCTTATAATGTTAGATGTAGATAAATTTAAGAATATAAATGATACATATGGCCATGTGATTGGCGATGCTGTATTGCGGGAGATAGCATCCAGGATAAAAAGATGTGTAAGGAGTAATGACATTGTTGCAAGGTATGGCGGTGAAGAATTTTCTGTGATATTGCCGAATCTTACAGCAGAACAAGCCTGCGTCATAGCAGAAAGAATTAGATATGAGGTGTCATCGAAACCAATAAAGACTGATGTAGGCGATATCACTATAACAGTGAGTGCCGGGGTTGCTGACTATCCTAATAAAGCGGAGTCGGCTGAAAAGCTTATAAGTCATGCTGATAGGGCCCTTTACGCTGGCTGCAAAACAAAAGGTAGAGACAGAGTTGCAGTATATGAAATATAAATAAAAATCTTCATAATATCTTCATTTTGAGTGGGGACAATGATAAATGATAAGTTGAGGAGGAATTCAAAGTGGAGATATTAAAATTTATATTTAGTAGGGAATATAGAGCAAAGGTTGTAAATGCATTTACGGAAGAAGTTATTTCACTGTGCTACGAAGCAGAAAAATCTATTTTTGAATTATATAGTCACAATGAAGAAAATATTGATGATATGGAAAAAGATTCATAATAAATGCCGGTGAAAGCCGGCATTTATACATTATATGATGGATTTATAGTATAATAGAATTAAGTAAGATGAATAAATTTAATTTTTATGATATTATAAATTGTAAAGGTGGGATGAAATTGATAGATTTATAACAATATTTGTTAAGTGGCACTATTTTTTTAATAATCAACTATTTGCTGTAGGCGGGCAATAATTGATATTAGCGCATTTAATGGCTATAATATTAAAAACGCTTAAATTTACGTTGTTATTATGCTATAATATCTATTAAAGTCTAATGAGGAGGAAAAAACATGTTAAAAGGTGTTGCGGCATCACCGGGTATTGCAATAGGCAAGGTTTTTTTGTACACAAAGAAGTTTGCCGAAATCAATACTCAAAATATCGATGAATCTATGGTAAAAGATGAAATCGCAAAATTTGAAAATGCACTAAAATTAACAAAGGAACAAATAGAGAAAATAAAAGAGAAGACAGAAAGGGAGTTTGGCAAAGATAAAGCTGAGATTTTTGAGGCACATCTTATGCTGGCAAATGACCCAGAGCTTTATGACTCTGTAATAAGGATGATTAAAAATGAATATGTGACAGCTGATAATGCGGTAAACCATGTAATAGAACAGCACGCTTCTATGATGGAATCTTTAGATGACAAGTACCTAAAAGAGCGAGCTGTTGATTTAAGAGATGTAGGAAGCAGGATAATAAATAATCTTCTGGGTATAGTAAATGTGAATTTATCGGAGCTGGATGAAGATGTGATAATAATTGCTAAAGATTTGACGCCATCAGATACAGCCACTATGAAAAAAGATAAAGTATTGGGGTTTGCTACGGATGTTGGCGGCAGGACATCACATACAGCAATTATGGCTCGTTCTTTAGAGATACCAGCAGTAGTTGGCACTGGAAATATCACACAGAATGTAGTTGGCGGTGAGACTGCTATTGTGGATGGAAGCGAAGGCATAGTGATAATAAATCCAAGCGACGATATTCTTAAAGAATATGAAGATAAATTAAATAAATACAAAATTAGAATTGAAAAGTTAAAAGAACTTAAAGATCTGCCTGCCGTGACGACAGATGGAAAACAATCTATGCTAGTTGCAAATATCGGTACACCTAAAGATGTAGATGGCGCTTTGAAAAATGGAGCGGAAGGTATAGGCTTATTTAGAACTGAATTTTTGTACATGAACAGAAATGATTTTCCAAGTGAAGAAGAACAGTTTGAAGCGTATAAATATGTAGCTGAGAAGATGAATGGAAAACCTGTTACAATAAGGACACTAGACATCGGCGGCGATAAAAAATTACCTTATCTAAATATGCCTGATGAAATGAATCCGTTTTTAGGCTATAGAGCAATAAGGCTTTGCCTTGATGAAAAAGAGATGTTTAAAACACAGCTTAGGGCGCTTCTTAGAGCTAGTGCCTATGGAAACATCTTGATAATGTATCCTATGATTTCTTCTGTTGTTGAAGTCAGAAAAGCAAATGCGATTTTGAATGAAGTAAAAGAAGAACTGGATGCAAAAGGCATAAAATACGATAAAAATATAAAAGTTGGCATAATGGTGGAGATACCGTCTGCAGCCGTAACCGCTGATATATTAGCGAAAGAGGTAGACTTCTTCAGCATAGGGACAAACGATTTGTGCCAGTATACGCTAGCAGTTGATAGAATGAATGAAAGAATAAAGGATTACTATAAGCCGTTTAATCCTGCAATTCTCAGACTTATTAAAAATGTAATAGATGCATCCCACAAAGAAGGAATATTTACTGCTATGTGCGGTGAAATGGCTGGTGATCCCTTTACAACAGTTATTCTTTTGGGACTGGGTCTTGATGAATTTTCAATGAGTGCAAGCTCTATACCAAATATAAAGAACATAATACGAAATGTATCTTACGAGAAAGCAAAAGAGTTTACAGAAATGGTTTTGAACATGTCGACACCTGACGAAATTGAAGATGCGTCAAGAAAAATTTTATACGATATAATTGGTGAATGATTGAAAACCTCTGGTAATATAATAATATACCAGAGGTTTTTTAAAAAAATTTTTAAATATAAAAAGGAAATTTTAAATGTATATAGAATTATAATATTAAAGCAATAAGATAGGGGGATATATATGAAAGATTATAAAACGCAACAAATAAGAAATGTTGGATTGGTTTCGCACGGTGGAGCTGGAAAGACGACGCTGACAGAAGCATTACTGTACAATGCAAAAGCCATAGATAGGATTGGGCGCGTAGAAGACGGAACAACAGTATCTGATTATGATCCTGAGGAAATTTCGAGACAATTTTCAATATCTACTTCTGTAATTCCGGTTGAATGGAAAGATTACAAGTTAAATGTTCTTGACACACCAGGATATTTTGATTTTTTTGGCGAAGTCATAAGCGGTTTAAAAGCTGCCGATAGTGCTGTATTAGTTGTTTGTGCCGCCTCAGGAGTCGAAGTCGGCACTGAAAAATCGTTTCACATATTAGAAGAGGAAAATCTTCCAACAGTAATATTTATAAATAAGATGGATAGAGAAAATGCTGATTATTATAAGACATTAAACCAGTTAAGAGATAAATTTGGAAACAAAGTTGTACCGATGACGCTTCCAATAGGAAGTGAACACAGTTTCACCGGTTATGTAGACCTTATCGCAAATAAAGCATACGTTTACAATCAAAAAGGAATTGAAGAAGCTGATGTGCCTAAAGATATGGAAAAAAATGCACAAAAATTCAGGGAGGAACTTATAGAGGATATTGCTGAGAATGATGAGGCATTGATGGAAAAGTTTTTTGCAGGAGAAGAACTTTCAAAGGATGAACTTCTTCATGGATTAAAAGAAGGAGTAAAAATCAGGGATATTTTCCCGGTTATCTGTGGTTCAAGCTTAAAAAATATAGGTATTGATGTATTATTAAATATAATGACAGATGTTTTACCATCACCTGATGAGGTCAATAAATTTGGCGTTGTATCTGATGTATATAAGCCGTATTCAGCATTTGTATTTAAGACGATAGCAGATCCATTTGTTGGCAAGTTGTCAATCTTCAGAGTGCTATCTGGCTCTATTACATCTGATTCAACTGTATTTAACGGTACAAAGAAAGCAAATGAAAAAATTGGTCAGCTTTATATACTGAGAGGGAAGAAACAGATGCCTGTTTCAAAGCTTGTTGCTGGCGATATTGGAGCATGTGCAAAATTACAATTTACCATGACAGGTGATACCCTATGCGATCCGGCAAATCAGGTAGAGTTTGGACCGATTTCATTTCCTGAACCAACTCTAGCATTGGCAATCGAGCCAAAAGCGAAAGGTGATGAAGATAAGATTAGTAATGGACTGCAGAGGCTTCAGGAAGAAGATCAGACATTTAAAGTCGAGAAGAATGTGGAAACAGGACAGGTTATAGTTTATGGCATGGGTGAGCAGCATATAGAGGTATTATCTAAAAAATTGCAAAGCAAATTTGGCGTAGAATGCGTTCTTACAGAGCCCATAATACCTTATAGGGAAACAATCAAAGGCAAATCGAAGGTGGAAGGCAAACACAAAAAGCAAACTGGCGGGCATGGACAGTATGGTCATGTTTGGATAGAATTTGAACCCTACAAAGAAGGAGAATTTAAATTTGAAGATAAAATATTCGGTGGCGCTGTTCCAAAGCAGTATATTCCTGCAGTTGAAAAAGGGCTTAGAGAATGCATAAAAGAAGGTGTACTCGCTAGGTATCCCGTTGTAAATATAAAGGCTACTCTTTTGGATGGCTCTTATCATCCTGTAGATTCATCTGAAATGGCGTTTAAGGTGGCTGCATCCATAGCGTTTAAAAAAGGAATGGAGGAGGCAAAGCCAGTCTTGTTGGAGCCCATAATGCATGTGGAAGTAACAGTTCCTGAGGAGTATATGGGAGATGTCATTGGAGATTTAAATAAAAGAAGAGGCCGCATACTGGGGATGGAGTCTAAAGGAGAGATGGAAGTAGTAACAGCGGAGGTGCCTCAGGCTGAAATGGCTAAGTACGCTACCGATTTGAGGTCCTTAACGCAGGCAAGAGGAGAATTTAAGATGTCTTTTGCTCGTTATGAGGAGGCTCCATCTATGGTTGCTGAAAAAGTAATAGAAGCAAGAAAAAAAGTTCAGATGTAAATGTATAGGGCTTAAGGTTATGTAGCTTTAAGCCCTATTTCTAACATTTTATAGGATTGAAATGAAAATGCATAAAAAACAAGACATTTTTTGAAGTATTAACAGTATATTTTATTTATTTACTAGCCTAAAGTGATAGATATTAGGATGATTATGATATATAATATTCTTAACATACTGTATACTTTAAGGAGGGTAATAATGGATTTAAGAGAAGAAGCGCTGAAATTGCATAAAGATAACCGAGGGAAGATTAGCATTTTAAGCAAGGTTGAAGTAAAAGATTCAAAAGATTTGTCGCTGGCGTATACGCCTGGTGTTGCCGAGCCGTGTAAAGAGATACATAAAAACCCTGACATGATATATGACTACACAAACAAAGGGAACTTTGTAGCAGTTGTTACAGACGGTTCTGCTGTATTAGGATTGGGCGATATAGGTGCAATGGCAGGAATGCCTGTCATGGAAGGAAAAGCTGTCTTATTCAAAGAATTTGGCGGAATTGATGCATTTCCAATATGCATTGGGACAAAAGATGTGGATAAAATCGTTGAAACGGTTATAAACATATCGCCAACTTTTGGTGGAATAAATCTTGAGGATATATCGGCACCTAGGTGCTTTGAAATTGAGGAAAGGTTAAAAAAAGCTCTTAAGATACCTGTATTCCATGATGACCAGCATGGTACGGCTGTAGTCGTGTTTGCTGGATTAATCAATGCCCTAAAGATTGTAAATAAAAATCTTAAAAGTATAAAAGTGGTGATAAATGGTGCTGGTGCGGCAGGGATAGCTATTGCGAAATTGCTTATAAGTGCTGGGGTTGGTGATGTCATTTTATGTGATAGAAAAGGTATCATACACGCAGGAAGACAAGACACGGACTCATCAAAAATATCAATAGCTAAGGTTACCAATAAATATAAATTAAAAGGCACGTTAAGAGAAGCTCTTATTGGTGCTGATGTATTTATAGGTGTATCAGCTCCTAACGTTGTGACAAAGGATATGGTAAAATCAATGAGTGATGATGCAATTGTATTTGCGCTGGCAAATCCAGTACCTGAGATATATCCAGATGAGGCAAAAGAAGGAGGCGCAAGGGTAATTGGAACAGGAAGGTCTGATTTTCCTAACCAGATAAATAATGTTCTGGCTTTTCCCGGTATATTCAGAGGTGCATTGGAAGTAAGGGCGACAGAAATCAATGAGGAAATGAAGATTCAGGCCGCATATGCTATTGCAAGCTTGGTTTCTGATGAAGAATTAAGGGAAGATTATATAATACCAAAGGCATTTGACAAAAGAGTGGCTAAGACGGTAGCTGCAAATGTTGCCAAGGCGGCGATGGATACTAAAGTCGCTAATTTAAATATAGATTTAGTTGAATTAGAGAAAAAATTAAATAAAATTTTATAGTATGAATTAGCCTCCTTTGCTAAAAATATAGTAGAAATTTAAATAAAGGAGGCTTTTTATGTCTTTAAATAGCAGGTTCTCAGAAATATACAACAGTAATTATGAATTTTTCGATGTATATGCTAATATTGACAAAATACTCAGCACATATTCAAAGTCAAAGATGACAGAAAAAAGCGATGAATATATAGATATTTATAATGATTTTTACTGCTATTATAATTCAGGTATAGATGAAAATAAAAGCAGTGACGAGAAAAAATAAACAAATAAAAGTTAATATAAATTAAACGGCATTTAATTAAGATAATTATGGTAAAATAGCTTAAAATTGTTGTTGACGTATCATAAAAAAGGAATAAAATAGTAAGTGAAAGTCAAAGAAAGTCAAAGTAAGAAAAGTGGTGATGGGATGGCTAGGTTAAGTGATTTGATTGAAGATTTCATAAAAAGCTTGATTGAAGAAACAGAAGAAGAATATGTAGAAATCAAAAGAAATGAACTTGCTAATATTTTTAATTGTGCCCCATCACAGATTAACTACGTACTTGAAACAAGATTCAATCTGTCAAACGGATATATTATCGAAAGCAGACGTGGTGGTGGTGGCTATATAAAAATAATAAAAAGACCCGTTTCGAAGGATTGGATGTCAAAACTTATTTCAGATATAGGAGATAATATAACAGAAAACAAAAGCAGACTTTATATTGATACTTTATTAGAACATAATTTAATAACTGAAAGGGAAGCAGCACTGATGAAATCCGTATTAAACGAAAAGATTTTGCCTGTATCACAATATGAAAAACCGATATTGAGGGCAATACTTTTAAAAGTCATGCTAGCAGAACTTTCAAATAATTTAGCGAAAGGGGAGTGATTAAAATGTTGTGCGACAAATGCAAAGAAAGACCAGCTACAGTTCATTATACACAAATAATTAATGGTGTAAAGACGGAGATGAATCTATGTGAACAATGTGCCCAGGAAGAAGGTTTATTAAACAGCGAAACTTTCTCTCCATTTGTAAATTTTGCACCATTTTCTGTGCAGGACTTGCTGGCTGGACTTATGAATTTTCTGCCTAATACCGGAAATACTTATGTAGAAGAGCAATTGAAGTGCAATAATTGTGGCATGACATATGATAGATTTAAAGAAACAGGAAGGCTTGGATGCAGCAGATGTTATGATTCATTTGCAGATGAATTAAATCCACTTATAAGGCGAATTCACGGAAGTATTGGACACAGAGGGAAGATTCCAAGAAAAACTGGTGGTGTTTTAAGGGCAAAGAGGGAAATAGAGGAGTTGAAAGCAAAGCTTGAAAAAGCAGTAAAAGAGGAAGCCTTTGAAGAAGCTGCAAAATTGAGAGATAAGATCAGAGAGCTTGAGAAAAAATATGGAAGGTAGGTGATGCTGATGTTCGACCATGACAATGATGTGGTGATATCCAGCAGAATCAGACTTGCTAGGAATTTAAGCGATATTCCTTTTCCCTCTGTTATGACAGAGAGTGAAGCAGATAAAGTGAAGGAATCGGTTAAGAAAGCCATATTTGATAGCAAAACAATCCTTTCAACACAGTTTTCTGAATACGACATGAAAAAAATAACTCCTTTAGAGCGACAATCTCTTGTCGAAAGACATTTGATAAGTCCCGATCTTGCTCAGAATACAAAAAATGGCAGTGCCCTTATTAAAAATGATGGTGCTGTCAGTATACTGATAAACGAGGAAGACCATTTAAGGATACAGACGATTTTTAACGGCCTTAATTTGAAAGAAGCTTGGGATCTGGCTGATAAGATAGATGATTTGATAGAAGAAAATATAAGTTACGCTTTTAATGAAAAATTAGGTTATCTCACAGCATGTCCTACGAATGTTGGAACTGGCATAAGAGCATCTGTAATGGTGCACTTACCAGCTCTTACAATAACAGGCCAAATAGGAAATATACTTAACTCTGTGTCGAAAATCGGCATAGCTGTAAGAGGAATGTACGGAGAAGGTACTCAGTCATTAGGCGATATTTATCAGATATCTAATCAGGTTACTTTAGGACAAAGTGAAATTGAGATAATCGAAAATTTAGAAGGGATTGTAAAACAGATTATAAGCAATGAAAGAAAAGCTAGAGAAGATCTGTATAAGAGGAGAAAAGTACAAATTGAAGATAGGATAGGGAGAGCATATGGACTTCTGACAAATGCAAAAGTCATGTCGACACAGGAATTTATGAGGCTTATTTCAGATGTAAGGTTAGGTGCTGTTTTAGACATCATAAATATAGACATTCAAAAAATAGATGAAATAACAACACATATTCAGCCGGGAAATTTACAAAAAATAATAGGGAAGCAGTTGGAACCATATGAGAGAGATGTAAAGAGAGCTGAATATGTAGCAAAATTAATCAGAAGTTAATATAACAGGAGGTGCATTTTAATGGCAATGTTTGGAAGATTTTCAGAGAAGGCACAGAAAGTGCTTTATCAGGCACAGGAGGAAGCACGTTCACTATATCACAATTACGTAGGAACAGAGCACATTCTTTTAGGCCTTATAAAAGAAGAAGATGGAATAGCATCAAGAGTTCTTAAAAATCTCGGCGTAACGTATGATGATATAAGAGCAAAAGTAGAGACTTTGATTGGAATGGGGAATGTACCGGGAGATGTTGTAGGATATACACCTAGAGCAAAGAGGGTTTTAGAGCTTAGCTTTGCTGAGGCTAGAAGGTTTAATACAAATTACATTGGTACAGAGCACATTTTATTAGGGTTAATAAGAGAAGGCGAAGGTGTAGCAGTAAGGATATTGATGGAGTTAGGTGTGGATTTTAACAGAGTTAGAGAAGAGATAGTAAAGATGGTCAGTGAAGAACCTTCTGGTGCCGCAAATAAGGCACAAAGGGCTAAAAATACTAATACACCTAACTTAAACCAGTTTGGAAGGGATTTGACGGAATTAGCAAGAGAAGGAAAGCTAGATCCTGTCATTGGGCGTGAAAAGGAGATAGAACGAGTTATACAGATATTAAGTAGAAGAACTAAAAACAATCCATGCCTTATTGGTGAGCCAGGTGTAGGTAAAACTGCAGTTGCTGAAGGATTGGCGGAAGCAATTGAAAGCGGTACAATACCAGAAATACTTAAAGGTAAACGTGTTGTAACTTTAGATATGGCTTCAATGGTTGCAGGCACAAAATACAGAGGAGAATTTGAGGATAGGCTAAAAAATGTCTTAAATGAAGTCATAAAAACAGGAAATGTCATACTGTTTATAGATGAGTTACACACGATAATAGGAGCTGGTGCTGCTGAAGGTGCGATAGACGCATCCAATATTTTAAAGCCAGCCCTTGCAAGAGGAGAAATACAAGTAATAGGCGCGACGACTATAGACGAGTATCGGAAATACATTGAAAAAGACCCAGCCCTTGAAAGAAGATTTCAACCTATAATGGTTGAAGAGCCGTCTGTAGAAGAAACGATTGAAATATTAAAAGGACTTAGAGATAAATATGAGGCGCACCATAGAGTAAAAATTACAGATGAAGCTATTGAGGCTGCTGCAAAACTTTCCCACAGGTATATAACAGATAGATATCTGCCTGACAAGGCTATAGATCTTATAGATGAAGCTGCATCAAGAGTAAGATTAAAAACAGTTACAGCTCCACCAGAGATAAAAGAGTTAGAAGACAAATTAAATATGTTAAATAAGGATAAAGAAGAAGCTATAAGGACGCAAGAGTACGAAAAGGCTGCTAAAATAAGGGATGAAGAGCAAAAGATAAAAGAACAGTTGGAGAATTTAAAATCAAAGTGGCAGCAGAATTCATTGGTAAAAGATAAAAGCGTCGGTGCTGAAGAGATTTCTCAGATTGTATCGCTGTGGACCGGAATTCCAACTCAAAAACTTGCACAAGAAGAATCTGAAAGACTGCTGCATTTAGAGGAGATCTTACACAAACGTGTAATAGGACAGGATGAAGCGGTTGACGCTGTGGCAAGAGCAATAAGAAGGGCAAGAGTTGGATTAAAAGATCCTAGAAGACCTATCGGATCATTCATATTCTTGGGACCAACTGGTGTTGGCAAGACTGAGCTTAGCAAAGCATTAGCCGAAGCCATGTTTGGCGACGAATCAGCGATAGTCAGAATAGATATGTCAGAATATATGGAAAAATTCTCTGTATCAAGACTTATTGGCTCACCTCCTGGATATGTAGGATACGAAGAGGGTGGAGAACTTACAGAGAAAATAAGAAGAAAACCATATTCTGTAATTCTATTTGATGAGATTGAAAAGGCGCATCCTGATGTCTTCAATATACTTCTGCAGATTTTAGACGATGGAAGGCTTACGGATTCAAAAGGCAGGACAGTGGACTTTAAGAATACGCTTATAATAATGACTTCTAACGTCGGTGCACAGCTTATAAAGAAGCAAACTACTTTAGGATTTATGCCTGAAGGGGAAGAGGATAAGGCATCATACGAAAAGATGAAAGAAAACATCTTAGACGAACTCAAAAAGTCATTTAGGCCTGAGTTTTTAAACAGAATAGATGATATTATCGTATTCCGTCAACTGACACAGGATGACATAAGAAAAATTACTGATTTGATGATAGCTGATTTAAACAAGAGACTGAAGGATAATAATATTAGCCTTGAATTTACAGATGATGCTAAAGAAGAACTTCTAAAAGAAGGCTATGATGTAACGTATGGTGCAAGACCTTTAAGAAGGGCTATACAAAAAGTTGTCGAAAGTGAGCTTTCAGAATTGATGTTGAAAGGTGAAGTAAAATCCGGTGATAAAATTTTAGTGAAGCTGAAAGACGGAAAATTTGATTTTACTAAAGTGTAAATTGATTTTGGGGATGCCCTCGTCAGCGAGGGTGTCCTATTTTTATTGTTTTCTATGTTATAATAAATATAGATTAAATTGGAAAGTCGGTGGCAAAGTGAAGAAGGAAAAGACTAAGTTTGTATGTCAGCAATGTGGATTTGAAAGTGCAAAATGGATGGGCAGATGCCCTAACTGCGATGAATGGAATTCGTTTGTAGAAGAGGTTGAAAAAGAAGATGATAAAAAGTCGCAGCAGGGGTTATTAACATCAAAAGTGGAGCTTTTGAAAGATGTAGAAGCAAAAGATGAAGACCGCATAAAGACAGGTATTGGCGAATTTGACAGGGTGCTGGGTGGCGGTATAGTGCAGGGTTCATTAGTCTTAATAGGTGGTGAACCTGGGATTGGTAAGTCCACAATGCTTTTACAGGTTTCGGATATTATGTCTAACTTCACAAAAGTTCTTTATGTGTCTGGTGAGGAATCATCAAGGCAGATAAAGCTAAGAGCTGACAGAATTATAGGAGGAAAACAGGATATATATTTTTTGGCTGAGACAAACATAAATAATGTTGAAAAGCATATAGAGAAAATATCACCAGGTTTTATGATAATTGATTCTATACAAACTATGTATGCGGAAGAAAGCACAACTATACCAGGAAGCGTATCACAGGTAAGGCAAGTTACTCAGCATCTTATGAGGCTTGCAAAGCAAAATGGAATAACTACATTTATAATCGGACATGTTACAAAAGAAGGTTCAATAGCAGGTCCAAGGGTATTAGAGCATATGGTAGATACTGTATTGTACTTTGAAGGTGATAGAACACAATCATTTAGAATATTGAGAGCATATAAGAATAGATTTGGCTCTACAAATGAAATAGGTGTATTCGAAATGGTGTCTCAAGGCCTTAAAGAAGTAAAAAACCCATCTGAGGTGCTTCTTTCTAACAGAGATTTAAATGCGCCAGGTTTAGCTGTGATAAGCTCAATGGAAGGCACAAGGCCGATTCTTTTAGAAGTTCAATCGCTTATATGCCACACCAATTTCGGATTGCCCAGAAGGATGTCTACAGGAATAGATTACAACAAGTTTGTTCTTCTTTTGGCTGTTGTAGAAAAAAAGTGTGGAATAAATCTTTCACAATCAGATGTATATTTAAATATTGCAGGAGGATTAAAGGTTCAGGAACCTGCAGCAGATTTAGGAATCGTATCAGCAGTAATGTCAGGCTATTTAAATGTGCCAATATCTAACGATGTCTGCTTTTCCGGTGAAGTAGGTTTAACAGGTGAGGTTAGAGCAGTAAGCAATTTAGAAAGAAGAATCAGTGAAGCCAAAAAGATGGGTTTCAAAACAATATTCGTTCCATACATGAAAATGGAGAAAACTGAAGGGATAAATGTAATAAGAATTAAAAACATTATTGAATTAATGGACATCTTTAAAAATTAAAAAAGTGGGTTTTACCCACTGAAATCACAGCATATTAAAAACGCCTAGCGTATTTAACTCTTTATCTTTTTTAAGCAGAATATCGTAGAAATTCAAACCGAGTGTGTTACAAAGCGCGATTATATAGAATATGTTGTTACCGATTTCTGTTTCTAAGACTTCTCTACAGTTATCACACAGTTCTCCATCAATATGTGTTTTAATGTACTTATGTGCATCTTCGATAGTTGCATCTCCAGGTATTTCTTGCTTTTGAGCATTGATTTTTAAACATCCGCACTCTGTCACTGATTTTGCCACTGCCCTGTTGACTCTGCTGCTGCTTTCTTGAATCTTTGTTAAAATATCGAGAATGCTCTTGTGACGAATTAGGAACTCTTCTACTGTGTTTTGTAGATCATCAACTATTATATCCTTCATGGTTATGCCCACTCCCGTTTTTTTTAAAATCTTAGATTAATTATATACTTGTAAATGTTGTGTTGTCAATATTTACGCGAAATAACATTTATAACATGATGAAATTTTTTGTAAATTGACAATGTTTATCTATAAGTAGTATACTTTTATTGAAGAAGCACTATACATGTAAAATTTGTTATATATTTTTTATAAAATTTCCCCATTGACTTATATTTAATGACATATTTGACAATAATAGAAATGGAGGTGAATATATTGCTTTATAAAATAGTAAGAGGGATTATTTCGTTAGTAGGCTTGGGACTTGGATTTGAAGCGGTTTATTTGTCTGTGGCAGTTTTAAACCTGCAAAAATTGATGAATTTAACATTAACAAGTATTACATCAGTTATCATATACGCAGTTGGTGCATTGATAGGTGGAATCATATTTTTCATTCTTTCTCCTAAACTTATTAAATGGGGAAAAGATTTTGAAACATGGCTTGAAATGGCACTTCAGAAATCACCTATATACGATATTTTAATAGGAGCTTTTGGGTTAATCGTTGGCTTAATTTTGGCAAATCTCATAAGTGCCCCAATTTATCAGATACCGATTGTTGGTAAAGTCATTCCTATAATTATTAGCGTGTTTTTTGGCTATCTTGGAATAAGCATATCATTGAAGAAAAAGGATGAATTTATGAATTTATTTACGATGGTAAAAAAGATGGGTCAGCAAAAATCGCAAAAGGTAGAAATAAATGAGATTCCTAAAATTCTTGATACAAGTGTTATAATTGATGGTAGAATATTTGATATTTGTAAGACAGGATTTGTAGAAGGGCCACTTATAATTCCCAATTTTGTTCTTGAGGAATTAAGGCACATAGCAGATTCATCTGATTCTTTAAAGAGAAACAGAGGAAGGAGAGGGCTTGATGTCTTAAACAAAATACAAAAAGAACTTGATTTGAAGGTCCAGATTATAGATAAAGATGTTGATGCATCTGAAGTGGATACCAAGCTTTTGAGGCTTGCCAAGATGATGAATGGAAAAGTTATAACAAATGACTATAACCTAAATAAAGTGGCTGAGTTTCAAGGTGTGCCAGTGCTTAATATAAATGAGCTGTCAAATGCCGTTAAACCTGTGGTACTGCCAGGAGAAGAGATGGTTGTACAGGTAATAAAAGATGGAAAAGAGTCAGGGCAAGGGATAGCATACCTTGACGACGGCACAATGATAGTGGTTGATGGAGGTAAAAAGCACATAGGTGATACTTTAGATGTATTGGTTACGAGTGTGTTGCAGACTGCTGCTGGGAGAATGATATTTGCAAAACCAAAGCAATCAGATCAGGAAAAAGCTATGTAGTTTAATTGGGCATTTTCTATATTAGAGAATGCCTTTTTTATTTTGTTAATAGCGGAAAAGCACCGATTGTGATATAATTTTACCAGTATATTTTATTTAGAGGGTGCATTATGTTTATTAGTGCGATAATAGTTGCTGCTGGTAAAGGCAAAAGAATGGGTTCAAAATTAAATAAAGTTTTTTTAAATTTGAATGGAAAACCGGTTCTCTATTATGCTATAAAGGCTTTTGAAAATGCTGATGAAATTGATGAGATTGTTTTAGTTGTGTCTGAATCGGATTTGGGATTTTGCAAAAATGAAATAGTTGATAAATATAAATTTAAAAAAGTTAAGAATATAGTTGTTGGAGGGTCTGAGAGACAAGAATCTGTCTTCATGGGGCTAAAATCGGTAGATAATCGATGCAATATAGTGTTGATACATGATGGTGCAAGGCCCTTTATTGATAGGGTGACATTGCAAAAAGGCATAAAAGAAGCTAAAAGTCATTGTGCTGTAGGCATTGCAGTTCCTGTAAAAGACACAATTAAAGTTGTTGATAATGATAAATTTGTCATTGATACGCCTGACAGAAACCGCCTTATGGCAATCCAGACACCTCAGATTTTTGACTATAAACTTATATACAAAGCACATTTAAAGGCAATAGAAGATGGATTTTTAGGTACTGATGATACCGTCCTTGTTGAAAGGCTTGGATACAAAGTCAAGCTTGTGGAAGGGAGTTACAGGAATATCAAGATAACTACACCAGAAGATCTAATAATATCAGAGGCTTTCTTGAAGACCATATAATGTATCAATAACATTATGCTTTAAAACTCATATAATTATTATAGGAGTATTGTAGTTGAGATTATATGAGGTGATTATAATGAGAAGGCCTCTTGTGTTTGTTCACGGAATTTTTGGTTCAATATACGTTCCCACACTTGTTGGGAAAGCATGGGGATTTGGACCTGCAGGTTATATATATGATTCGTTTATTGATAACCTTAAAACGTTGGGATACACAGAAGGGAAAAACCTATTTATATGTTATTATGAGTGGTGGAAAGATATACCTGAATGTGTAAATACGCTTATGTCTAAGATTAATGAGGCAAAAATAAAAAACAACTGTGGTAAGGTTGATGTTGTATGCCACAGCATGGGTGGTTTATTATTGCGAAGCTATGTTCAAGGAGATTTTTACAGAGGTGATGTAAATAAAATCATATTTTTGTCAACGCCTCATTATGGTGCTGCTAATGCATATTATGCATGGGAAGGTGGAGCAGTTCCACCTGATAATGACGAAGATTTTTTAAATATACTTTTAAGAGGTTTTATATGGGCAATAGGTAAAATAAAAGGTGAAAAAGACGAGCTTATGATAATTAGAAAATACATTCCATCCATAAAATGCCTCTTACCAACTCATGAGTATGGAAACTATGTTTTTAAATATCCAATTAAAAACAATAAAATATTATTTAAAAATATACTTTATATGAAGGAGCAGAATGATTTTTTAAATAAATTAAATTATTCTATTGACAAATTGTATGAAAGAGCGAATGAGATATATGTATTTTCAGGTAATGGAATATACACAAATAAATTTATTCAAGTGACAGAAAGCGATGACGATATTGTATGGCCGGATGGGCGGGCTGTAGGCGTTGTAAGAGATGACAAAGGAGATGGAACTGTATTAATTAAAAGTGCTTTGGGTGTAAATGGAAACCAGCATGTTCTGGATGCAGGACATGGAGGCATGTTAAATGCGTCAATACCGGATCTTAAAGAAATATTTGGCGTAGAAGAGGCACCTAAAGTTAGCCTGCTTGAAAAAATAACATCTTTTGTAAACATTTTGACTGATAGCAAAGTGATTGTATTGGACAGAGGTCAGAAGTTAAAAAAATATAACATTTTTGGAAAGGTGAATTGGTATATGTCTTTTAACGAAGAAGGAGAATATCATTTTTCATCGCCAGACTTTTCAATAAGGTCAATAATGATTCACACAAATAAAGGATTTACTGTTAAAACACTTAAGCCTTCTGGCAGGTATAGAAATAGTAGAATAGATCTTTTTGTTGATAAAAATGGCAATTTTGATATTAAAAGATAAAGGAGTGTTGCTATGAGGGTTGGAATTGGATACGATGTGCACAAACTGGAGGCAGGAAGGAAATTAATATTAGGTGGTGTTCAAATTCCATATGTGAAAGGGCTACTGGGTCATTCTGATGCGGATGTGCTAATACATGCGGTGATTGACGGAATACTTGGTGCTGCAGGACTTGGAGATATAGGAACGCATTTTCCTGATTCAGAGTGGATTTATAAGGATATAGATAGTACTGTTCTTCTTAAAAAGACTATGGACTTGATTAAAGGCAAATTTGCTATAAATAATATAGATTGCATTGTTGTAGCTCAAGAGCCGAAAATATCTCCATATAAAGATGCCATAGGGAGAAACTTGTCGAAAGTGTTAAATATAGGAATTGACAGAGTTAACATTAAAGCCAAGACTGAAGAAGGGCTTGGATTTACAGGAAGAAAAGAAGGAATATCGGCTTATGCAATTGTAAGCCTTATTGAAAAATGTATTGACAGTTAAAATTAAATTAAATAAAATACAAGCATGATAAATATTAGGAGGTAAACGATGAGACTATCACAATTACTTATACCAACATTAAGAGAAGTTCCGGCAGAAGCGGAGATACCAAGTCATATACTTATGTTAAAAGCTGCTATGATGAGAAAGCTTGCATCAGGCGTATATATCTATCTTCCTCTTGGGAAAAGAGTACTTAAGAAGATTGAAGAAATAGTAAGGGAAGAAATGGATAGAGCAGGTGCACAGGAAGTGCTTATGTCTGCTATCATACCTGCGGAACTTTTAAAAGAATCTGGAAGATGGGACGTATTTGGACCTGAAATGTTTAAACTAAAAGACAGAAATGATAGAGAATTTTGCTTGGGGCCAACACATGAAGAGGTATTTACGGATCTTGTGAGAAATGAAGTGAAGTCATATAGACAGCTTCCGCTGACTATATATCAGATACAGACGAAGTACAGGGATGAGAGGCGGCCTAGGTTTGGAGTCATGAGATCCCGCGAGTTTATAATGAAGGATGCGTACAGTTTTGATGTGGATTGGGATGGACTTGATGTCTCTTTTGACAAGATGTACGATGCTTACTGCAGAATATTTGATAGATGTGGATTGAAGTACACAGTTGTTGAAGCAGACTCAGGTGCGATGGGAGGAAAAGACTCGAAAGAGTTTATGGTCACTTCAAGTGTAGGGGAAGCTGTAATAGCGTACTGCGATAGCTGCGGATATGCCGCGAATGAGGAAAAGGCTGAATGCATTGTAGAGCATGAAAGCGATGAGGAAATGAAGCCATTGGAAAAGATTCATACACCAGATGTAAGGACAATTGATGAACTCGTATCATATTTAGATGTAAAAGCAAATAAATTTGTTAAAACATTGATATATGAGTATAAAGATAAAATTGCAGCGGTACTTGTAAGAGGAGATAGAGAAGTAAATACTGTGAAATTAGCAAATTTGCTTAAAGTAAATGAAAATGATATAGATTTGGCAGATGAAGAAACCGTAAGAAGTGTAACAGATGCAAATGTAGGATTTGCAGGTCCTATTGGGCTTAAAGGAGATGTCATCTTGATAGCTGATGTGGAAGTACCTATGATGAAAAACATCATCGTAGGTGCAAATGAAACAGATTACCATCTGAAAAATACCAATTACGGAAGAGACTTTAAGGCAGATATAGTAGCAGATATCAGAAAGGTTGTAGATGGTGATAAATGTCCTAGATGCGGGAATCCTTTAAAACTTGAGAGGGGTATTGAAGTAGGACACATATTTAAGCTAGGGACAAAATACTCAGATGCACTTGGTGCAAATTACATTGATGAGAATGGAAATGAAAAGCCTATGATAATGGGCTGTTATGGCATTGGGTTAAATAGGATTGCTGCTGCTGCAATAGAACAAAATCACGATGATAAAGGTATTATTTGGCCTATGTCTATAGCACCGTATCATGTCATTGTTGTGCCAGTCAATGTTTCCAATGAGGCACAAAAAAATCTGGCAGAAAAAATATACGACGAATTAAATAAGGTCGGCATTGAGACACTGATAGATGATAGGGATTTAAGGGCAGGAGTTAAGTTTAATGATGCTGATTTATTGGGAATACCTATAAGGATAACAGTAGGTAAAAAAGCTTCGGATAACATTGTTGAGTTAAAACTTAGAAGAGATGAAAATTCAATTGAATTAAATTATGATGAAGTGGTAAATAAGGTTAAAGAATTGATTATTAATAGTATATAGGGGCTAAATGCTCCTTTTTTATTCGCATAATATTTTGTGATTAATAAAAAATAAAGTAGAAAGGAGTGATTTTATGTCGATTTACATAATGGGCATTTCCGTCGATAAAAGATCAGATTTTGCTCCAAAAGTACAAGAGGTGTTAACTAAAAACGGCCAAAATATATTGGCAAGATTCGGAATACATGATGACAGCGATGATAATGGGCTTATAACATTGAACGTACGAGGGGATGAAAACTATATAAATGAATTTTCAAAGGAGCTTACGAGTATTCCGTCTGTCAAAGTAAATCATATGACTGTTAAATGATTTGCAAAGGGGTAGCGCAGGCTACCCCTTTGCAAACAATTTTAGTAATGATGTATTGTAAGAATGACATAAAATTTGTATAATGTATATGATGAATACAAAAGATGGAGATGGCTATATGGAAAAAAGAGTTAGATTTGCACCAAGTCCTACAGGTGCGATTCATATTGGTAATATTCGTACGGCTTTGTTTAATTATCTATTTTCAAGAAGCGAAGGTGCTAAGCTGATATTAAGGATAGAAGATACGGATTTGACTAGGTCGTCAAAAGATTTTGAAAAGCTCATCTTTAAAGAGCTAAATTGGCTAGGCATTGAGTGGGACGAAGGGCCTGATAAGCCTGGTGATTGTGGACCATACAGACAAAGCGAGAGGCTTCATATTTATAGACAATATGCAGAACAACTTATAAAAGAAGGTAAGGCGTACAGATGTTACTGTACACCTGAAGAACTGGATAAAGATAGGGAAGAGTCTGTTAAAAGAGGCGACATACCGAGGTATTCGGGAAGATGCAGACATTTGACTAAAGAACAGGAAGAGGAATACTTAAGACAAGGCAGAAAACCATCCATCAGGTTTATTATACCTGATGATGTTACAATAGCGTTTGATGATATGATAAAAGGAAGAATAGAGATTAAATCAGATACATTGGGCGGGGATATGATAATAGTTAAATCTGATGGCATGCCCACTTACAACTTTGCAGTGGTAATTGATGATACGCTTATGAGGATTTCCCATGTTATAAGAGGAGAAGACCACATTTACAATACACCGAAACAACTGCTTATATACGAAGCATTAGGCTTTAAACCTCCTGTATTTGCACATGCACCGCTTATTTTGGGGCCTGATAGAACTAAGCTCTCAAAGAGGCATGGCAATACTTACATTGGACAATATAGACAGATGGGTTATCTACCTGAGGCCATGTTTAACTTTTTATCGCTTTTAAGCTGGTCGCCTGAAGATAATGTCGAATTGATGTCAAAAGATGAAATAATAAAAAAGTTCAATTTCAATAAAATTCACAGTGCTAATCCTGTGTTTGATATTGAAAAATTAAACTGGATGAATCAACATTATATTCAAATGAGTTCTTTAAATAGAATAGTAGACCTAGCAATACCATACTTTAAAGAAGCAGGTTATATCAAAGATGTTGATGATGAGACTTATGAATGGCTAAAGAAGGTAGTGTCTCTTTTCAAAGACGGTCTTCATTATGTTGCAGAATTAAAAGACAAAGCGAAAATGTTTTTTGATGATGATATTGAATATGACGATAATCTAAAAGACGATATATTATGTGGCAATGCAATGAAAGTTTTGAATAGCTTCAAAGAAGAGTTCGAAAATATGGAGGATATAACTGAAGAGTCTGTTAAGTCATTGCTTAAGATGCTGCAGAAGAAGATAGGGGTTAAAGGTAAGGCATTTTTCATGCCTATAAGATTTGCTGTAACAGGACAGGATCATGGGCCAGAACTTGTAATGATAATTTCTCTTCTAGGTAAACAAAAGATATTATACAGGATTGATAAAGCGATGAAATTAATATCGCAAATGTGATGAGTGGGAGAGTAGCATAGTAGATTCCAAAAGAGAGGAGCTGTCATGGGCTGAAAGCAGCTTCTGGATATATTGTGTGAAGTGCACCCATGAGCTATACGCAATTAAGCGTACGGGTATCCGTTATAAATACAAGTGGAGTTTACTCAATCAGAGTGGAACCGCGAGCCCCCTCGTCTCTGGATGATGGGGGATTTTTTTACCATTGATTTAATTTTTTCAAAAGGGGATTGATTTTGATGTTTAAAACATTGAAGGAGGATATAAAAGTAGTATTTGAAAGGGATCCGGCTGCCAAAAGCGTTTTAGAAGTGGTTTTATGCTATCCGGGATTTCATGCTATAATAATGCATAGAATTGCTCACTATCTATACAATAGGAAACTATTGTTATTATCAAGGCTTATATCGCAATTTAGCAGATTTTTCACTGGGATTGAAATACATCCTGGCGCAAAAATAGGCAAGGGATTTTTTATAGACCATGGCATGGGAGTAGTTATAGGAGAGACTACAGAAATAGGTGACAATGTAACACTGTATCAGGGTGTTACACTGGGAGGCACTGGAAAAGATAAAGGGAAAAGGCACCCTACAATAGGGAACAACGTTGTAATAGGAAGTGGTGCTAAAGTTTTAGGTCCTATCAAAATAGGCGATAATACAAAAATAGGAGCAGGTGCTGTTGTACTGCACGACGTTCCGCCTAATTGTACTGTTGTGGGTGTTCCGGGACATTGCGTGAAAAAAGACAATATAAAGGTGAAATCTGCTTCAAGATTAAATATTGACTTAGAACACGGTAAGTTACCTGATCCTATAGAGGACGAAATCAGAAGTTTGAGAGCTAGGATAAAGAGACTAGAATCTTATATGAATAACATGGAGGATGATAGAGATGAAGATATATAATACGTTGACGAGAAAAAAAGAAGAGTTTGTTCCTTTGAATGATAATATCGTAAACATGTATGTATGTGGTCCAACTGTATATAATTTTATCCACATAGGAAACGCAAGAGCGTTTATAGTTTTTGATACAGTCAGAAGATACCTTGAATATAAAGGATATAAGGTGAACTATGTACAGAATTTTACTGACATAGATGATAAACTTATTAAGAGATCACATGAAGAAAATACGACTGTCAAGGAATTGGCTGACAGATATATTAAGGAATATTTTAAAGATGCAGATAGCCTTGGTATAAAAAGAGCTACGGTTCATCCAAGGGCCACCGAAAACATCAATGATATAATCAATTTTGTAAAGAAATTGATAGATAAAGGATTTGCTTACGTATTAAATGGCGATGTATATTACGACACGACGAAGTTCAAAGAATATGGTAAGCTTTCGCATAAAAATATCGATGAACTAAAAGTAGGAGCGAGGATAGAAGTAAATGAGGATAAAAAAAATCCAACGGATTTTGTCCTGTGGAAAGCCGCTAAAGAAGGGGAACCTTCCTGGGATAGTCCATGGGGAAAAGGAAGACCTGGCTGGCACATTGAATGCTCTACAATGTCAACAAAATATCTAGGGAAAACACTAGATATACATGCAGGAGGTCCTGATTTGATATTTCCGCATCATGAAAATGAGATAGCACAAAGTGAAGCTGCTAATGATGCGGAATTTGCAAGATTCTGGATGCATATTGGATATCTAAATATCAATAACGAAAAAATGTCAAAATCAAAAAATAACTTTTTTACTGTAAGGGATATAACAAGCCAATATGATCCAGAAGTATTGAGATTTTTCATGTTGACATCACATTACAGAAATCCTATAAATTTCAGTCATGACCTTCTGGAACAGTCAAAAAATGGATTTTTAAGGTTAAGCAATACAGTTGACAATCTTAGACATCTTTTAGATGTTGCTTTAAATAGGAAGTTAAGTGATGAGGAAAAAGCATATAAAGAGAAATATGATGAATATAAAAGAAGGTTCGAAGAAGCAATGGACGACGATTTTAATACTGCCGATGCTATTTCGGTCATCTTCGAGATGGTGAGGGATATTAATACAAATATTGATGGAAATTCTCCTAAAGAATTGATAGAATATATATTAGATATATTTTTAAAACTGTCTTCTGTACTTGGTATATCATATAAAAATCGTGAATTGATTGATGATGAAATAAAGAAATTGATAGAAAAGCGAGAGGAAGCTAGAAAGGCGAAAAATTGGGCAGAAGCTGATAAAATAAGAGATGAGCTTAAAAAACAAGGGATAGCGTTAGAAGATACTCCTAGTGGAGTAAGGTGGAAGAGGATTTAATGGATAAGTTTATAAAAAACAATAAAATACTTTCAAAACAAGAGGTTATGAGCTTATCTCCACTTATAATGGCTTTTATTGGCGATAGTGTTTATGATTTATTTATAAGAACTAATATCGCTGTTAAGGGGAATAGGCCTATAAATAAAATTCATAAAGAATGTGTACAATATGTTAAAGCATCATCTCAGTCTGAAATTTTAAAAAAGCTTTATGATATTTTTGACGAAGAAGAAAAGGACATAATAAGGAGAGGGCGAAATGTAAAAAGTGCAACTATTCCAAAGCACGCTGGTATTGAAGAGTACCGGCTGGCTACTGCATTTGAGGCACTATTAGGATATTTATATCTTTTAGGAAGATACGATAGGCTAGATGAAATACTTAACTGTGCATTAAATATAATATAAATGAGGGTTAGATTATGAAGGAAAATGAAAATATAATATACGGAAGAAATCCTGTTTTGGAAGCTATTAATAGCGGTCGTGAAATTGAAAAAATATATGTATCAAAAAATGCAAAGGGTAATATCTCTAAGATTATAAAAGCAGCAAGGGATAAAAATATAATCGTTTCTACGACAGATAATGGAACTTTGGATAAACTGTCTAATTATGGCAATCACCAAGGAATTGCAGCTTTATGTTCCTTATACAAGTATTATGAAATTGAAGACATACTTGAATATGCAGATGAAAGAGGTGAAAAGCCTTTTATTTTGCTATTAGATGGAATTACTGATACACATAATCTGGGTGCCATAATAAGGACTGCAGAAGCTTTTTCTGCTCATGGTATTATTATACCAAAGAGAAGATCCGCTGTTGTCAATAGTACAGTTGTAAAAACGTCAGCAGGTGCTACCGAATACATTAAAATAGCTAAAGTTTCTAATATAAACAATGCTATACATAATCTTAAAAAGCAAGGTGTTTGGATTGTTGGAAGTAGTTTAGATACAGACGTCGATTTTCAAAATGTCGATTATACTTTGCCTGTAGCAATTGTAATAGGCAGCGAAGGAGAAGGAATGTCTGAACTTACAAAAAAGAATTGTGATTATATAGCGAAAATACCCATGAGAGGAAATATAAATTCTTTAAATGCGTCGGTTGCGGCTTCTATTTTTATGTATGAGATTGTAAGACAGAGGATGGGTAAGGCGTGATCTGATGTATATGGTAATAGATGGATATAACATAATAAACAATTGGCAAGATTTAAAGCTTGAAGCTAAAAGCAGTCTTGAAGATGCCAGGCAGAAATTGATAGATATACTTTTAAATTTTAGAGGGTATACAGGATTTAACATAATATTGGTTTTTGATGCAATGTATGTAAAAGGAAACCAGCAAAAGCATGAATACTACAGCGGGCTTGAGGTTGTATATACGAAAGAAGGTGAATCTGCAGATAGTTATATAGAAGGAATCATAAAAGATATAATTAAAAAGGATAAGGTTGTTGTAGTAACTTCTGACTGGGTTTTACAGCAAGTTGTTTTGGCTCAAGGGGCCATAAGAATGTCAGCTAGGGAATTATACGAAGAATTGAATGATTATTTGGAAAACAAAAAGAAATTATATGCAAAAGATGATAAAAAGGATAGTATTGAATCAAGGCTTTCTGAGGAAATTATAAAAAAACTGCGGAAAATGGCTGAATGATAAAAAATATTCTTGACTATATTCTTGAATAAAAGTATAATTATTATGTGAACTTGGCCTATAAGCGGAGGCGATTTTTGTGAAATCGGGGGCACAAATAGATTTATACAATGTATTTTCATCAATGGATGAAGGCGATGTCGTAGAAGAAGCTCAGAAGGGCAATGAAGCAGCATTAGAATTTATCATTGATAAGTACTATTCTTTTGTCAAAGCAAAAGCACGTTCCTACTTTTTAGTCGGCGCAGACAAAGAAGATATTGTGCAAGAAGGTATGATTGGTCTGTATAAGGCTATTCGTGATTTTAAAAGTGATAAGCTTTCTTCATTTAAAGCGTTTGCGGAACTATGCATAACAAGACAGATGATAACTGCTATTAAGACTGCAACAAGACAGAAGCATATTCCTCTAAATTCTTATGTTTCTCTGAATAAACCTATCTTTGAAGAAGAATCTGATAGAACTTTGATGGATGTTGTATCGAGCGAGTGTATATCTGATCCTGAAGAGTTAATAATAAATCGAGAGGAATACGTTAACATCGAAAACAAGATTGGAGAAATGTTAAGCGATCTTGAGTGGGAAGTGCTTATATCTTATCTTGATGGCAAATCGTATCAAGAAATTGCTGTTGAGCTTAGAAGACATGTAAAATCAATAGATAATGCCCTCCAGAGAGTCAAGAGGAAACTTGAAAGGTATCTCGAGATGAGAAATAGTTAACTATTGACATTTTAAAGCTTTTATAGTAAAATTTAAAATCGATGCAAAATAATGATTGCCCACGTAGCTCAGTTGGTAGAGCGTCGCCTTGGTAAGGCGGAGGTCACCGGTTCAATCCCGGTCATGGGCTCCAATTTTATTTTTTTATATTTAAAACAATAGAAACGCGTGGATGAGTTTATTAAAGTAGGAGGAAAAAGAAATGGCGAAGCAAAAATTTGAAAGAAAGAAACCCCATGCAAACATAGGAACAATAGGGCACGTAGACCATGGCAAAACGACGTTAACATCAGCGATAACAATAGTATTATCAAAACAAGGAATGGCACAAGCGACAGCATATGACGAAATAGACAAAGCACCAGAAGAGAAAGCAAGAGGAATCACAATAAACACAATGCACGTAGAATACGAGACAGATAAAAGGCACTATGCGCATGTAGACTGTCCAGGACACGCAGACTATGTAAAGAACATGATAACAGGAGCAGCGCAGATGGACGGAGCGATACTAGTAGTATCAGCAGCAGACGGTCCAATGCCGCAGACAAGAGAGCACATACTCTTAGCAAGGCAGGTAGGAGTACCATACATTGTAGTATTTCTAAACAAAGCAGACATGGTAGACGACCAAGAATTAATAGAGCTAGTAGAGATGGAAGTAAGAGAACTGTTAAACGAATATGAATTCCCAGGAGACGACACACCGATAGTAGTAGGATCAGCATTAAAAGCGATGGAATGTGGATGCGGACAAAGAGACTGTCAGTGGTGCGGGAAGATATGGGAATTAATGGATGTAGTAGACAGTTATATACCGACACCAGAAAGAGATGTAGATAAGCCGTTCCTGATGCCAGTAGAAGATGTATTTACGATAACAGGAAGAGGAACAGTAGCAACAGGAAGAGTAGAGAGAGGCAAATTAAAAGTAGGAGACGAAGTAGAGATAATAGGCTTATCAGATGAAAGCAAGAAGACAGTAGTAACAGGATTAGAGATGTTCAGGAAGACATTAGACGAAGCAGAAGCAGGAGATAACATAGGAGTACTGTTAAGAGGAGTAACGAGAGAAGAAGTAGAAAGAGGACAAGTATTAGCGAAACCAGGTTCAGTAAAACCGCACACGAAATTTGAAGGACAAGTATACGTGTTAACAAAAGAAGAAGGTGGAAGACATACACCATTCTTCAATGGATACAGGCCACAGTTCTACTTCAGGACGACAGACGTAACAGGAGTAATAGAATTACCAGAGGGCGTAGAGATGGTAATGCCTGGAGACCATGTAACGATGACAATAGAATTAATAACACCGATAGCAATGGAAGAAGGATTAAAATTTGCTATAAGGGAAGGCGGACACACAGTAGGAGCCGGTGTTGTTTCCAAGATTCTGTCATAAAAAAGGGCTGGGTATTTTACCTGGCTTTTTTTGGGTCTATACAATTAATTAGATTGACATAAATTAATATTTATGATAAAGTTTTAAAAGTAGTTTTAAATTCCGGGAGGTGGAATTGTTGCGGGTTAAGATCACATTAGCTTGCACGGAATGTAAGCAAAGGAACTATAACACTACGAAAAATAAGAAAAATGATCCTGATAGGATAGAGCTTATGAAATACTGTAGATTCTGCAGAAAACATACATTGCATAAAGAGACAAGGTAAAATACATGTTATAAAGGGATGTGATTCGATGGCTGCCGATGAAAGGAGAAAAGTCGGGAAGTTTTTTAGGGAAATAAAAGCCGAGATGAAAAAAGTTACGTGGCCAACAAGAAATGATTTGCTGACATATACTGAAGTTGTACTAGTCGTTGTAATAGCATTTACTTTATTGATATTTCTTGCAGACTCGGCCTTTAGCTATCTACTGAAATTAATTATAAAAAGTTAAAGGAGGATGGGGTCAATCCCCAAATCGAAGATGTCTGAAACGAACTCAGCTAAATGGTATGTAGTTCATACTTATTCCGGATATGAAAATAAAGTTAAAGCGAATCTGGAAAAGTCTGTTGAAAATAGAAACCTTCAAAACTTAATACATCAGATTGTAGTTCCGACAGAAAAAGTGGTAGAGATTAAAGACGGTAAAAAGAAATCTGTTGACAGAAAGGTATTTCCTGGATATGTACTTGTGAAGATGGTCATGAATGATGAATCATGGTATGTTGTCAGGAATACCAGAGGCGTAACTGGCTTCGTTGGACCTGGTTCTAAGCCAGTACCACTTACTGAAGCGGAAGTCAGAAGCTTAGGCATTAAAGAAGCACAGACGTCAGTAGATATAAAAGTAGGCGATAGTGTTAGAGTTATTGCTGGGCCACTTGAAAATTTCATCGGTGTTGTTGAAGAAATTTACCTTGACAGACAAAAGGCTAAAGTTTTGATTTCGATGTTTGGAAGAGAGACTCCAGTCGAATTTGACTTTGTCCAGATTCAAAAAATCCAATAAATGACATAAATTAGGAGGTGTAAATATGGCTAAAAAAGTTGCTGCAGTGGTGAAGATACAGTTACCTGCAGGAAAGGCAACACCAGCTCCACCAGTAGGTACAGCACTTGGACCACATGGTGTCAACATAATGGGCTTTTGTAAAGAATTTAATGAAAGAACTGCTAAACAAGCTGGTTTAATCATTCCTGTAGTTATTACAATATACGCTGATAGATCATTTTCTTTCATCACAAAGACGCCGCCTGCGGCAGTGCTTCTAAAGAAAGCAGCTGGCATTGAAAGTGGTTCGCCGCAGCCAAATAAACAAAAAGTTGCAAAGATAACAAAAGATAAAGTCAGAGAAATAGCTGAACTTAAGATGAAAGATTTGAATGCATCAGATATAGAAGCTGCTATGAGGATGATAGCTGGTACAGCTAGAAGCATGGGCATTGAAGTAGAACAATAGAGGATTACGGTGGGAGGACGAATGTCCGCTAATAATACCTACCACAAGGAGGTAATAAAATGAAACATGGGAAAAAATATTTAGACAGTGTGAAATTGATAGACAAAACAAGGTTGTATGATGCAAATGAGGCTATCGATTTAGTTTTAAAAACTGCTAAAGCTAAATTTGACGAAACTGTTGATTTATCTGTAAGGCTTGGCGTAGATCCGAGGCATGCTGATCAACAGGTTAGAGGAACAGTAATATTGCCTCATGGAACTGGAAAAACAGTTCGAGTTTTGGTTTTTGCTAAGGGCGATAAAGCAAAAGAAGCTGAAGCTGCTGGTGCAGAGTATGTTGGAGCTGAAGAGCTTGTTGCAAAGATTCAAAATGAAAACTGGTTTGACTACGATGTTGTTATAGCAACACCAGATATGATGGGTGTCGTAGGTAGACTTGGTAAAGTTTTAGGACCAAAAGGTTTGATGCCAAACCCAAAAGCTGGTACTGTTACATTTGATATTGAGAAAGCAGTAAAAGACGTTAAAGCTGGTAAAATTGAGTACAGGGTAGATAAAAATTCAATAATCCATGTACCTATTGGGAAAGTTTCATTTGGACAAGAGAAATTAGTTGAAAATTTCAAAACGATAATGGATGCTATAATAAGATCTAAACCTGCAGCCGCAAAAGGACAATATTTAAGAAGTGTTGTTCTTTCTTCAACAATGGGGCCTGGAATCAAGGTTAATCCACAAAGAATTTTATGATAGCTGTTGACATAACAACACAATAATGATATACTCTTAAAGTAAAATTGAAAACTTACCGTAGACAGTAGGTGTGGCAACACGTAAATCCTACCGAGGTTTTTAATAAAGCAAAGAAGGATCCTCATGTCTACGGGGGATCCTTTTAATATTACAGACGGGAGGTGTAAGTTTGGGTACAGCGAGGGAAGCTAAGGAAAAAGTTGTTAGTGAATTTAAAGATAAACTGGAAAGAGCACAATCCGTCATATTTACAAGTTACAGTGGCTTGACAGTTGAGGACGATACTGCTTTAAGAAGAAAGTTTAAAGAGGCTAATGCTGAGTACAAAGTATACAAGAATACTTTGATGTGGCGTGCAGCGCAAGAGCTAGGTTATGATGACTTAAAGAAGTACTTAGAAGGACCAACATCAGTATCTTTTGGATACGATGATCCTGTTACACCTGCAAAAATCCTAGTTGAATTTTTAAAAAACAATAAAAGTTTAGAGTTAAAAGCAGGTATTGTCGATGGTAAAATAGTGGGTCCAGATGAAATAAAAGCATTGTCAGAATTACCATCAAAAGAAGAACTCATCGCAAAAGCGCTTGGCAGCATGAAAGCTCCAATAAACAATCTTGTATATGTATTATCTGGTACATTAAGAAGTCTTGTAATAGCGTTAAATGCTGTTAAAGAGAAAAAAGAAGCATAATAAAAAATTTTAAATGGAGGTATTTGTAATGAATAAGGAAGAAATTTTAGAGGCTATAAAAGGAATGACAGTTTTAGAATTAGCTGATTTAGTTAAAGCTTTGGAAGAGGAATTTGGAGTATCTGCAGCAGCACCTGTTGCTGTAGCAGCAGCACCTGCAGCAGGAGGAGCAGCAGCACCTGCTGAAGAGAAGACAGAATTTGATGTTATATTGTCAGATGTAGGTTCAGAAAAGATAAAAGTAATAAAAGTAGTTAGAGAAGTTACAAATCTTGGCCTGAAAGAAGCAAAAGATCTTGTTGAAGGTGCTCCAAAGCCAATTAAAGAAGGCGTAAGCAAGGATGAAGCAAATCAGATAAAGGCAAAATTCGAAGAAGTTGGAGCAAAAGTAGAAATAAAATAATTAAAATAAAATTAGACTTGAGAAAAAAAGCATTCGAAAAGGATGCTTTTTTTCTTTCTAATGAATGTTTTCTTGTTGACATGGTTTTGCTATTGTGGTAATATTATATATTGCATTAACAGTGTCATTTTATTACATAAAATGAACTACGAGACAACAAAATTTTTATGCACATGTAAATAATAGAATATTTGTTGGTATTCTGGTAAATAATAATTATGTCTTTCTGTATATTATCCAAAAGCTTTCTCTTTTGGTTATTTTAAATTTATAAGGGGTGAAGTGGATGTTACATCCTGTTGATGCCGGCTATAAGAATCGCATGAGCTTTGCAAGGATTGAGGAAGTCTTGGAAATGCCTAATCTTATTGAGGTGCAAAAAAATTCGTATAAGTGGTTTCTTGAAGAAGGTTTAAGGGAAGTTTTCCGAGATATTTCTCCAATTGAGAGCTTTACCGGCAATTTGTCTTTGGAATTTCTTGACTATAAGCTAGATGACAATCCTAAATATTCTGTAGAGGAGTGCAAAGATAGAGATACGACATATGCTGCACCTATGAAAGTGAAAGTAAGATTGACTAATCGGGATACGGGAGAAATCAAAGAATCCGAAGTTTTTATGGGTGACTTTCCTTTAATGACGGATAAAGGCACTTTCATAATAAATGGTGCAGAGCGTGTTATAGTAAGCCAATTAGTAAGGTCGCCAGGTGTATACTACGAACAACAGTTTGATAAATTAGGGAAGAAACTATTCTTTGCAACGGTTATCCCAAATAGAGGTGCTTGGCTGGAGTATGAAGAAGATTCTAATGATATATTTTCCGTAAGAATAGATAGGACCAGGAAGGTTCCAATTACTGTATTTTTAAGAGCTCTGGGCTATGGAACAGATGCTCAGATTCTTGAGCTTTTTGGGGAAGATGAAAGGATAAAAGCCACGCTTGATAAAGATACCACGAAATCTGAAGAAGAAGGTTTGCTGGAAGTATATAAGAGATTAAGGCCTGGTGAGCCTCCTACAGTTGACAGTGCTAAAAGCCTTTTGTATTCTCTGTTTTTTGATCCAAAAAGATACGATCTTGCACACGTAGGCCGCTATAAATTTAACAAAAAGCTTGCATTAAGTTCTAGATTGACTAATCAAAAGGCAGCTACAAAGATTGTTAATCCTATAACAGGGGAAATTATTGTAGAAGAAGGTCAAAGAATATCAAGAGAGACAGCTAAAAAAATACAAAATTGTGGTAT
The DNA here is from genome assembly GCF_030534315.2 of Thermoanaerobacterium sp. CMT5567-10. NCBI lineage: Bacteria > Bacillati > Bacillota > Clostridia > Thermoanaerobacterales > Thermoanaerobacteraceae > Thermoanaerobacterium > Thermoanaerobacterium sp. CMT5567-10. Next base: position 1,267,613 of record NZ_CP130558.2, on the reverse strand, counting down.
AAATGTAGTTGAAGTGCTAGTAGAAGGAAGACCAATAAAGGTTATTGGCAATAATACTGTTGATATTAACGAATACCCTCTTCCTGTTGATGTCTCTGATTTAAACATCAAGGAAAGGGTTCAATTAGGTGTTTTACAAGAAATACTTAGCAATTTTACAAGTGAAGATGAAATAAAAAATGAGATAAAACGCAGAATAGATGAATTAATACCTAAGCATATAACTAAAGATGATATAATTGCTTCTATAAATTACAATTTGAATCTTTCATTTGGAATAGGATTTGTAGATGATATTGATCACCTTGGAAATAGAAGGCTGAGATCTGTTGGCGAATTGCTTCAAAATCAGTTTAGAATTGGACTCTCAAGAATGGAAAGAGTAGTCAGAGAAAGAATGACAATACAGGATGTCAGTGAGATAACTGCTCAAAATTTGATAAACATAAGGCCTGTTGTTGCTGCAATTAAAGAGTTTTTTGGAAGTTCGCAACTTTCGCAGTTTATGGACCAGACTAATCCCCTTGCAGAGCTGACACATAAAAGAAGATTGAGTGCATTAGGTCCAGGAGGACTGAGCCGTGAGAGAGCCGGAATGGAGGTTAGGGATGTTCATCATACACACTACAGCAGGATGTGCCCTATAGAAACGCCTGAAGGTCCGAACATAGGACTTATAGGTTCCCTTGCTACATATGCACGGATAAACGAATATGGATTTATTGAAGCTCCGTACAGAAAAGTTGATAAAGCTACAGGTAGAGTTCTCAATGAAATTGTCTATATGACTGCAGATGTAGAAGATGAATATGTAATCGCTCAGGCAGATGAACCCCTTGACAAAGAAAATAGATTTGTAAATGAGAGAGTTACAGTCCGCTCTAAAGATGATATTTTGTCAGTGCCTAGAGAAGAAGTGGACTTCATGGATGTTTCTCCAAAGCAGGTGGTTTCTGTTGCTACCGCTATGATTCCTTTCCTGGAAAATGACGATGCAAACAGAGCTTTGATGGGTTCAAACATGCAGAGACAGGCTGTTCCACTTCTTGTGCCACAGGCACCTATTGTTGGAACTGGTATTGAATATAAAGCTGCGAGAGATTCGGGTGTTGTGAATATTGCAAGAAATAGCGGTGTAGTAGAGAGGGTAACTGCAGATAAAATAGTGATAAGAACAGATGACGGGAGACGTGACGAATACGAGCTGCTTAAATTTAAGAGATCCAATCAGGGAACTTGCATAAACTGTAGACCAATAGTAAATGAAGGAGATCGAGTTGAAAAAGGACAGGTTATAAGCGATGGTCCTTCTACAGAATTGGGAGAAATTGCCCTTGGACGCAATGTGCTTGTTGGGTTCATGCCTTGGGAAGGCTATAATTACGAAGACGCAATTTTAATTAGCGAAGAACTTGTGAAGGAAGACGCTCTTACATCTATTCACATTGAGGAATACGAGTCAGAAGCGAGAGACACGAAATTAGGGCCTGAAGAAATAACGAGAGATATACCAAATGTTGGTGAAGAGGCATTAAAAGATCTAGATGAGCGGGGAATCATACGAATTGGTGCAGAAGTCACAGCAGGAGATATTCTCGTCGGTAAAGTAACTCCAAAGGGTGAAACAGAGCTTACTGCTGAAGAAAGACTTTTAAGGGCCATATTTGGAGAAAAAGCAAGGGAAGTAAGAGATACATCTTTGAGAGTACCACATGGTGAAGGCGGTATAGTTGTAGATGTCAAGGTGTACACGAGAGAAAATGGCGATGAGTTACCGCCAGGAGTAAATGAAATGGTTAGAGTCTTTATCGCACAGAAGAGAAAGATATCTGTCGGTGATAAGATGGCTGGAAGACACGGCAACAAAGGTGTTGTCTCAAGAATTCTTCCTGTTGAGGATATGCCATTCTTACCTGATGGTACGCCGCTTCAGATATGTTTGAATCCTCTTGGAGTTCCTTCTCGTATGAATATAGGTCAGGTACTGGAAGTCCACTTAGGTCTTGCAGCAAAAGCTTTAGGCTGGTACATGGCTACACCGGTTTTCGATGGAGCTCATGAGGAAGATATACAAGAGCTACTTAAAAAAGCGGGGTTCTCACCGGATGGAAAGATTCAACTGTACGATGGAAGGACTGGTGAGCCATTTGACCATCCAGTTACGGTTGGATATATGTACATGTTGAAGTTACACCATCTTGTAGACGACAAAATGCATGCAAGATCTACAGGACCGTACTCATTGGTTACACAGCAGCCACTTGGTGGTAAAGCACAATTTGGCGGTCAGAGATTTGGTGAGATGGAAGTATGGGCACTTGAAGCATATGGTGCAGCACATACTTTACAAGAGATATTAACTGTCAAATCTGATGACATAACAGGCCGTGTAAAAACGTATGAATCTATAGTTAAAGGTGAAAATATACCAGAGCCTGGTGTTCCAGAATCGTTTAAGGTTTTGGTAAAGGAATTACAAAGTCTTTGCCTTGATGTGAAAGTATTGACTGAAGATAATCAGGAAGTAGCATTGAAAGAATTTGAAGATGAAGATGAAGATGATATTTCAGAAGATACAATAAATATAAATATCGAGGGAAGAGAAGATGCACCAACAGAAGTAAATTATGGTGAAGAATTTAATGAAGATTATGATGAAGATAAAGACAGTTTGGATGATTTAAACTTTGAACCTAGTGATATTGGTTTTGGTGACAGTGACAGTTTCGATGATGATTATAGTATATAAAATAATTATGAAGGGAGCGAAACTCCTTGTTTGAGCTTAAGAATTTTGATTCAATGAAAATAGGACTGGCTTCACCTGAAAAGATAAGGGAATGGTCAAGAGGTGAAGTAAAAAAACCTGAAACTATAAACTACAGGACATTAAAACCAGAGAGGGAAGGACTATTTTGCGAAAAAATATTTGGACCTACTAAAGATTGGGAATGCCACTGCGGCAAATACAAGAGGGTAAGGTACAAAGGTGTTATATGCGATAGATGTGGTGTCGAAGTAACGAGATCAAAAGTTAGGCGTGAAAGGATGGGGCATATTGAACTTGCTGCCCCTGTTTCCCATATTTGGTATTTCAAAGGAATACCTAGCCGTATGGGATTAATACTTGACATGTCACCAAGAGCACTTGAAAAAGTTTTGTACTTTGCCTCATACGTTGTAATTGATCCTGGTGAAACAAATCTATCTAAGAAACAGTTGTTAAGTGAGAAGGAATACCGTGAATACCTTGATAAATATGGAAATAAGTTTAAAGCCGGCATGGGTGCCGAGTCTATAAAAGAGCTTTTGCAGGAAATAGACCTTGAGAAGTTATCCAAAGAATTAAAAGCAGAAATAAGAGAGTCAACTGGTCAAAAGCGAGTTAGAGCTATAAGAAGATTAGAAGTTGTGCAGGCATTTTTGGATTCTGGGAATAAACCTGAGTGGATGATATTAGACGTCATACCTGTTATACCACCTGATTTAAGACCAATGGTTCAGCTAGATGGTGGACGATTTGCAACATCAGATTTAAATGATCTTTATAGAAGGGTTATAAATAGAAATAACAGGTTAAAAAGGCTTCTTGACCTAGGCGCTCCAGATATTATAGTTAGAAATGAAAAAAGGATGCTTCAGGAAGCTGTAGATGCATTGATAGACAATGGCAGAAGAGGAAGACCAGTCACAGGTCCTGGCAATAGACCACTTAAGTCATTGTCAGACATGCTAAAGGGAAAACAAGGAAGATTTAGGCAAAACCTCTTAGGTAAGAGGGTTGACTATTCTGGACGTTCTGTTATTGTGGTAGGGCCAGAACTTAAGCTTTATCAATGTGGTCTTCCTAAAGAAATGGCTCTTGAGCTTTTTAAACCATTTGTCATGAAAAGGCTTGTTGATGAAGGAATTGCACAGCATATAAAAAGCGCAAAGAGAATGGTTGAGAAAGTCCGCCCAGAAGTGTGGGATGTTTTAGAAGATGTCATAAAGGAACACCCTGTACTTCTAAACAGAGCACCTACACTGCATCGTTTGGGTATTCAGGCATTTGAGCCTGTATTAGTGGAAGGCAGAGCCATAAAGTTGCATCCATTGGTATGTACGGCTTATAACGCCGACTTCGACGGAGACCAGATGGCTGTCCACGTCCCGTTGACTGTTGAGGCACAGGCAGAGGCAAGATTCTTGATGCTGGCTGCTAACAACATATTAAAGCCTCAGGACGGAAAACCTGTTATGACACCTACACAGGATATGGTTCTTGGATGTTACTATTTAACAGGTGATGAAGACGGCGTCTTAGGTGAAGGCAGAATATTTAAAGATTATGAAGAAGCATTGATGGCATATCAATTAGGACAAATAAATATCCATGCCAAGATAAAAGTAAGGATGAAAAGAGAGGTAAATGGTGAGGTTAAGTCCAAAATTATAGAGACTACCATAGGAAAGCTTATATTTAATTCAGCCATCCCTCAAGACTTAGGATTTGTAGACAGGACAAATCCTGATACCATGTTTGATCTTGAAATATCAACACTTGTTGACAAATCAAAATTAGGAAAGATATTAGATAGAGTGTACAGGGTACATGGGCCAACAAAAACAGCCGAGACACTAGATAAAATCAAAGCATTAGGTTATAAATATTCTACAAAGGCTGCATTGACTGTTAGCGTCTCTGATATGGTTATACCCGAAGAGAAAAAGACTCTCTTAAATGAAGCAGATGAAGCAGTGAAGAAGATAGATGCCCAGTTTAGGCGTGGTCTTATTTCTGAGGAAGAGAGATATGAAAGCGTAATTAGAACTTGGAACATGACGACAGAAAAAGTAAGTGATGCCCTTATGGCAAATCTTGATAGATTCAATCCGATATTTATGATGGCCCATTCAGGAGCTAGGGGTAGCAAAAACCAAATAAAGCAGCTAGCTGGTATGAGAGGATTGATGGCTAATCCTGCAGGTAGGATAATTGAGCTTCCTATAAGATCCAATTTCAGAGAAGGACTTAATGTTTTGGAATTCTTCATTTCTACACACGGTGCTAGAAAGGGCTTGGCAGATACGGCTTTGAGAACTGCTGACTCAGGTTACTTGACCCGTAGACTTGTAGATGTAAGCCAAGATGTGATTATAAGAGAAGATGATTGCGGAACAGATGAAGGAATTTATGTAAGCGAGATTAAAGAAGGCAATGAAGTAATAGAAAAGCTTGCTGACAGATTAAGTGGAAGGGTATCGTTAGAAGATATAAAAGATCCTAATACTGGCGAAGTAATAGTAAGGAAAAATACAATGATATCAGAGCAAGATGCTGAAAAGATTGAAGAGCTAGGAATTAAGAGAGTTAAAATAAGATCACTTCTCACATGTAAATCGAAACATGGCGTTTGCAGGATGTGCTATGGAAGGAACTTGGCTACTGGATCACAAGTTGAAATCGGCGAAGCTGTCGGCATAATCGCAGCACAAGCAATAGGAGAACCTGGTACACAGCTTACAATGAGAACATTCCACACAGGTGGTGTTGCTGGTGCCGATATTACGCAAGGTTTGCCTAGGGTAGAAGAGCTATTTGAAGCGAGAAAGCCAAAAGGATTAGCTGTGATTTCTGAAATACCAGGTGTTGTGAAAATAAATGAGACGAAAAAGAAAAGGGAAGTCGTAATAACAGATAATGAAAATAATATTTCAAAGACATACCTTATACCATACGGTTCAAGGCTTAAAGTTCAAGATGGACAGTACATTGAAGCAGGTGATGAGCTTACAGAAGGGTCTGTAAATCCGCATGATATTTTGAAGATAAAAGGATTGTTTGCGGTTCAGACGTATTTGTTACAAGAAGTTCAAAAAGTGTACAGACTACAAGGTGTTGAAATAAATGACAAGCATATTGAAGTTATAATCAGACAGATGATGAGGAAAGTTAAAGTAGAGGATTCTGGAGATACATCAATGATGCCTGGTGAGCTTGTTGATATGTTTGCGTTTGAAGAAGAAAACAGGAAGGTTCAAGAAAAGGGATTGAGGCCGGCTTCTGGGAGCAGGGCACTTTTAGGTATTACAAAAGCTGCACTGGCAACAGATTCATTCTTATCTGCTGCATCTTTCCAAGAGACTACAAGAGTTTTAACTGATGCAGCGATAAAAGGAAAGGTTGATCCTTTGATAGGCCTTAAGGAAAATGTCATCATTGGTAAATTGATTCCTGCGGGTACTGGACTTTCACGGTATAGAAACATAGTTGTTAAGACTGCAGGTGAATCAGACAACGTTGAAAGTAATGCTGAAAGTGATAATGCAGAAGTTAATGTAAAATAATATCTATTATTGACAGAGTTTCACCTTAATGATAAAATATTTAAGTGTGTTAAAAACTACTTCCAAGTAGGGAGGAGAAGAACTTAATGGGTTCAAGTAAAAGTGGTTCTTCTAGAATGGTAATAGGGGCGAAGCAGACATTTAAGGCTGTAACAAATGATAAAGCTGCTAAGGTATATGTTGCTCGGGATGCTGAAGAACACGTTACGAAAAAAATCATTGATGCTTGTAATTCAAAATCTATCGATATAGTTTATATAGACACAATGAAAGAACTAGGAGACATGTGTGGCATTGATGTAGGAGCAGCGACTGCTGCTGAGTTGAAGTGAAAAATAATTAGATTTATCCCCTGCATAGGGGATAAATCTTCTAAATATTGGAAGGAGGTGTAAGGATGCCGACAATTAATCAGTTAGTAAGAGAAGGAAGAAAAAAGGTTAAATATAAATCTACATCCCCAGCGTTAAAAGGTAATCCTCAAAAGAGGGGTGTTTGCACAGTTGTTAAGACAACAACGCCAAAGAAGCCTAACTCAGCATTAAGGAAGATAGCCAGAGTAAGACTTGTAAATAATACTGAAGTCACTGCATATATCCCGGGTATAGGACATAATTTGCAGGAGCACTCTGTTGTTCTTATCAGAGGTGGAAGAGTAAAAGATTTACCTGGTGTTAGATATAAGATTATAAGAGGAACGCTTGATGCAGCTGGTGTTGCTAATAGAAAACAAGCTCGCTCACAATATGGTGCGAAAAAACCTAAATGATAGGAGGGATAGTGAATGCCTAGAAAGGGCTATGTAGCAAAACGTGATGTTCTACCAGATCCAGTTTATAATAGCAAGAAAGTTACAAAGCTAATAAATAAGATAATGTACAGTGGTAAAAGAGGTATAGCTCAAAAGATATGCTACGGTGCATTTGACATAATAAGAGAAAAAACTGGTAGAGATCCACTGGAAGTTTTTGAAGAAGCATTAAATAATGTTATGCCTGTGCTAGAAGTAAAGCCAAGGCGTGTTGGTGGTGCTACTTACCAAGTACCTGTCGAGGTAAGGCCTGAGAGAAGACAGACACTTGGAATAAGGTGGATCATAGATTTTGCAAGAAAGAGAAGTGGAAGGACAATGATGGAAAAATTAGCGGCGGAAATTATGGATGCTGCAAATAATACAGGTGCTAGTGTTAAGAAGAGAGAAGATACACATAAAATGGCTGAAGCAAATAAAGCATTTGCACATTACAGATGGTAATAAGGATTATGGTAGTGTGTATTATATGGGCAGGAAAGGAGGATATAAATGCCTAGAGATTTTAGCTTAGATAAAGTTAGGAATATTGGAATAATGGCGCATATAGATGCTGGCAAAACTACAACTACCGAAAGAATACTGTTTTATACAGGAAAAGTCCATAAGATAGGTGAAGTACATGAAGGTAATGCAACAATGGACTGGATGGAGCAGGAGCAGGAGAGAGGTATTACAATAACTTCTGCTGCTACAACATGCTATTGGAAAGATCACAAGATTAATATTATAGATACGCCGGGACACGTGGACTTTACAGTTGAGGTAGAGCGCTCTTTAAGAGTGTTAGATGGAGCAGTTGCAGTATTTTGCGCAAAAGGTGGTGTTGAACCACAATCAGAGACTGTTTGGAGACAGGCAGATAAGTACAGAGTACCAAGGCTAGCATATGTCAACAAGATGGACATAATGGGAGCGGACTTTTTTAATGTTATTAAGATGATGAAAGAAAGGTTAAACGCAAATCCTGTTGCGATACAGCTTCCTATTGGAAAAGAAGATACGTTTGTAGGGATTATAGACCTAATAAAGATGGATGCGATTATATATGAAGATGACTTAGGAACTGTATCAGAAGAAGTTGAAATTCCAGAAGATATGAGGGATTTAGCTCAGGAGTATAGAGAAAAACTTTTAGAAGCTGTTTCAGAGCAAGATGAAGTATTGATGGAGAAATACTTAGAAGGCGAAGAGATAACTGAAGAAGAGATACATGCAGCATTGAGAAAGGGAACCATTAATAATGAACTTGTGTGTGTTACTTGCGGTTCTTCATATAAAAACAAAGGTGTACAGCCGATGTTAGACGCTGTTGTAAGGTATTTACCATCTCCTATCGATATTCCTGCTGTAAAAGGAATGAAGCTTAATAGTGATGAGGAGATAGAGAGAAAAGCAGATGACAATGAACCATTCTCAGCACTTGCTTTTAAGATAATGGCTGATCCTTACGTTGGAAAGCTTGCGTTTTTTAGGGTATATTCAGGAACTTTGGAATCAGGCTCATACGTATTGAATTCTACAAAAGGAAAGAAAGAAAGAATAGGAAGAATCCTTCAGATGCACGCTAATCATAGAAAAGAGATAGACAAAGTTTATACAGGTGATATAGCAGCAGCAGTTGGATTGAAAGATACGACAACAGGTGATACACTGTGTGATGAAAATCAACCTATTCTTTTAGAGTCAATGGAATTCCCTGAACCTGTTATAAGAGTTGCAATAGAGCCAAAAACTAAAGCTGCACAGGATAAAATGGCTGTAGCACTTCAGAAACTTGCAGAAGAGGATCCGACATTTAAAACATATACAGATCAAGAGACAGGGCAGACGATTATAGCCGGCATGGGCGAACTGCATTTGGAAATCATTGTTGATAGAATGAAAAGAGAATTCAATGTAGAATGTAATGTTGGCAAACCGCAAGTTGCTTATAAAGAGACGATAACAAAGCCTGTACGCATCGAAGGCAAGTTTATAAGACAGTCAGGTGGCCGCGGTCAATATGGACATGTATGGCTTGAAATGGAACCTTTGGAGAGAGGTCAAGGATATCAATTTGAGAATAAAATCGTTGGCGGTGTTATACCAAAGGAATATATACCTGCAGTTGATGCCGGTGTACAGGAAGCGATGGAGAATGGCATCCTTGGCGGTTATGAAGTCGTGGACGTAAAAGTTTCTTTAGTGGATGGTTCTTACCACGAAGTTGACTCATCAGATATGGCATTTAAGATTGCAGGTTCAATGGCTTTCAAAGAAGGTATGAAAAAAGGCGGAGCTGTACTTTTAGAGCCTATAATGGAAGTTGAAGTTGTTGTGCCAGAGGAATATATGGGCGATGTAATGGGTGACATAAATTCAAGACGTGGTAGAATTGAAGGCATGATGGACAGAGCTGGAGCAAAAGTCATAAGAGGCATGGTTCCGCTAGCAGAAATGTTTGGTTATGCTACAGACCTTCGTTCAAAAACACAAGGAAGAGGCACATATACTATGCAGTTTAGTCACTATGAAGAGGTGCCTAAAAATATTGCTGATCAAATATTAGCGAAAAAGTAAAAAATAAATTAATGTAAGGAGGAAAAAGAAATGGCGAAGCAAAAATTTGAAAGAAAGAAACCCCATGCAAACATAGGAACAATAGGGCACGTAGACCATGGCAAAACGACGTTAACATCAGCGATAACAATAGTATTATCAAAACAAGGAATGGCACAAGCGACAGCATATGACGAAATAGACAAAGCACCAGAAGAGAAAGCAAGAGGAATCACAATAAACACAATGCACGTAGAATACGAGACAGATAAAAGGCACTATGCGCATGTAGACTGTCCAGGACACGCAGACTATGTAAAGAACATGATAACAGGAGCAGCGCAGATGGACGGAGCGATACTAGTAGTATCAGCAGCAGACGGTCCAATGCCGCAGACAAGAGAGCACATACTCTTAGCAAGGCAGGTAGGAGTACCATACATTGTAGTATTTCTAAACAAAGCAGACATGGTAGACGACCAAGAATTAATAGAGCTAGTAGAGATGGAAGTAAGAGAACTGTTAAACGAATATGAATTCCCAGGAGACGACACACCGATAGTAGTAGGATCAGCATTAAAAGCGATGGAATGTGGATGCGGACAAAGAGACTGTCAGTGGTGCGGGAAGATATGGGAATTAATGGATGTAGTAGACAGTTATATACCGACACCAGAAAGAGATGTAGATAAGCCGTTCCTGATGCCAGTAGAAGATGTATTTACGATAACAGGAAGAGGAACAGTAGCAACAGGAAGAGTAGAGAGAGGCAAATTAAAAGTAGGAGACGAAGTAGAGATAATAGGCTTATCAGATGAAAGCAAGAAGACAGTAGTAACAGGATTAGAGATGTTCAGGAAGACATTAGACGAAGCAGAAGCAGGAGATAACATAGGAGTACTGTTAAGAGGAGTAACGAGAGAAGAAGTAGAAAGAGGACAAGTATTAGCGAAACCAGGTTCAGTAAAACCGCACACGAAATTTGAAGGACAAGTATACGTGTTAACAAAAGAAGAAGGTGGAAGACATACACCATTCTTCAATGGATACAGGCCACAGTTCTACTTCAGGACGACAGACGTAACAGGAGTAATAGAATTACCAGAGGGCGTAGAGATGGTAATGCCTGGAGACCATGTAACGATGACAATAGAATTAATAACACCGATAGCAATGGAAGAAGGATTAAAATTTGCTATAAGGGAAGGCGGACACACAGTAGGAGCCGGTGTTGTTTCCAAGATTCTTGCTTAATAAAAATGTGCTAATAGCTTAAGCTATTAGCACATAACTATTGTTTTGTCAAGACTTGAAATAATGCGGTATTTAAGTTAAACTAATAAAGTTGAACGAGATTCTCAATAGAACTGAAAACACACGGATGAGTGTATCTGGAATTAATGATTGTTCATATAGAAGGAGGGAAAATTTATGCCCAAACAGAAAATTCGTATAAGATTAAAAGCTTTTGACCATATGGTTTTAGATCAATCTGCTGAGAAAATAGTTGAAACAGCAAAAAGAACAGGCGCAGAAGTATCGGGACCGATACCACTTCCGACAGAGAGAGATGTAATTACAATATTGAGAGCGCCACACAAATATAAAGATTCAAGAGAACAGTTTGAGACGAGAACACATAAAAGGCTTATTGACATATTAAGTCCAACACCAAAGACTGTAGATGCATTAATGAGATTAGATTTACCTGCTGGTGTTGATATAGAGATAAAATTATAACAAATAATAAGAAATTATGACGCAGAAGCGTCCGATGATTTCAGGAGGGTAGAAGATGAAAAAAGCAATACTTGGCAAAAAACACGGAATGACTCAGATATTCGTAGGAAATGAAATGATACCAGTCACAGTTGTAGAAGCAGGTCCATGTGTAGTTGTTCAAAAGAAGACTAAAGAAAATGATGGATACGATGCTATACAAGTTGGCTTTGGCGATGTAAAGGAAAAAAGACTTATAAAACCGTTAAAAGGCCATTTTACAAAAGCTAATGTGCCGTTTAAAAAGTATCTGAGAGAATTCAGATTGGATGATATATCATCATATGAGGTTGGCAGTGAAATAAAGGTTGATATATTTTCAGCCGGTGATAGAGTAGATGTAACTGGTACATCAAAAGGTAAAGGATTTGCAGGCGTTGTAAAAAGATACAATGCAAACAGAGGACCTATGTCCCATGGTTCTAAATACCACAGAAGACCAGGTTCTATGGGTGCAAGCTCAGATCCTTCAAGGACATTTAAAGGCAAGAGATTACCAGGTCATATGGGAAATAAGAGAGTAACGGTACAGAATTTAGAAGTAGTAAAAGTAGATCCTGAGAAGAATTTGCTGCTTATAAAAGGTTCGGTGCCAGGAATCAGAGGCTCACTTCTTATGATAAGGGATACTGTTAAAAGCAAGTAATGAAAGGAGGAAAATCGATGCCGAAAGTAACAGTTTATAATATAAATGGTGAACAAATTGGTGAAATGGAATTGAGTGATAATGTTTTTGGTGTTGAAGTGAATGTACCTGTTATGCATGAAGCTGTCTTAAATTATTTGGCAAATCAAAGGCAAGGTACTCATTCAACAAAAAGACGTGGCGAAGTTAGAGGTGGCGGTATTAAGCCGTGGAGGCAAAAAGGTACAGGAAGAGCTCGCCAAGGAAGTATAAGGGCACCACAGTGGATTAAAGGTGGTGTTGTTTTTGGTCCGAAACCAAGAGACTACAGCTACAATATTCCAAAGAAGGTTAAAAGGCTTGCATTAAAGTCAGCATTATCTTCAAAAGTTAGAGATAACGAAATAATAGTAATTGATGATATAAACATTGATGAGCCAAAAACTAAAAAAGTTGTCGATATGCTGAAAAAATTTAATGTTAAAAATGCATTGATTGTTATTCCTGAAGGCAAAGAGAATGTGGTACTATCATCAAGAAACATACCGAATGTTAAGGCAGTGTATGCAAATAGCTTAAACACATATGATGTATTAAAATATGACAGATTCATAATAACAAAAGATGCTGTCAATAAAGTTGAGGAGGTGTATGCTTGATGGATCCTAGAGATGTAATATTAAGACCGGTTATTTCAGAAAAAAGTATGAATTTAATGAGTGAAAGAAAATACACCTTCATTGTAAATAAGAATGCAAATAAGATTCAGATAAAACAAGCTGTTGAAAAATTGTTTGGTGTTGATGTAGAAAAAGTCTATACAATGAATTATATTGGCAAGTTAAAAAGAGTAGGGAGAAATGTCGGTAGAACCAGCAGTTATAAGAAGGCTATTGTTAAATTAAAGCCTAACAGCAAAGGAATTGAATTCTTTGAAGGATTGCAAGCTTAATACAGCAATTTAAGGAGGGAAAACAATGGGAATTAAAAAATACAATCCTACTTCACCTGGTAGAAGACAAATGACTGTCTTGACATTTGAAGAAGTAACAAAAGATAAACCGGAAAAATCCCTGACAGTTAGTCTCAACAAAACAGGTGGACGTAATGTATATGGCAGAATTACTGTCCGTCACCGTGGCGGCGGTCACAAAAGAAAATACAGGATCATAGATTTTAAGAGAGATAAAGACGGTGTACCAGGCAAAGTAGCTTCAATTGAGTATGATCCAAATAGGTCAGCTTATATTGCACTTATTCATTACCTTGACGGTGAAAAAAGATATATTATTGCACCATATGGATTAAAAGTTGGTGACATAGTAGAATCTGGTGAAAATGTTGATATAAAAGTTGGCAATGCACTTCCGCTTTACAACATTCCAGTTGGAACATTTATTCACAATATTGAATTAGTAGCTGGAAAAGGTGGCCAATTGGTGAGAGCAGCTGGTTCAATGGCACAGTTGGTAGCGAAAGAAGGAGACTATGTACAAGTAAGAATGCCATCTTCGGAAGTAAGATGGATTAGATCAAACTGTAGAGCGACGATTGGACAAGTGTCTAATTTAGATCATGAAAATGTAACAATTGGTAAAGCTGGTAGGTCCAGATGGCTAGGAATTAGGCCGACAGTCAGAGGTTCGGTTATGAACCCAGTTGATCACCCACACGGTGGTGGTGAAGGAAAGGCTCCTATAGGACATCCAGGACCAATGACTCCATGGGGTAAACCAGCGCTTGGGTACAAGACACGTAAGAAAAACAAATCTACTAATAAAATGATTGTAAAAAGTCGTAAAGCTTAGTTGGGAAGGGAGGCTATAATATTGAGTAGATCCTTAAAAAAAGGCCCGTATGTTGATGAGAAGCTATTAAAAAAAATAGAAGAAATGAACAAGAAAAACGAGAAAAAAGTTTTGAAGACATGGTCAAGGAGTTCCACTATATTTCCTCAGATGGTTGGTCATACTATAGCTGTACATGATGGAAGAAAGCATGTGCCTATATACATTACAGAGGATATGGTTGGTCATAAATTAGGAGAATTTGCTCCAACACGTACATTCCACGGCCATACAGATACTGAGAAGTCTTCAAAAGTTCAATAGGCAAAGGAGGTAATAGTGTGGAAGCGAAGGCAGTTGCAAAATATGTAAGAATTTCACCACAAAAAGCTGGCCTTGTTATGAACATGATACGCGGGAAAGATGTCAATGAGGCATTAGCGATTTTAAAGTTTACTCCAAACAAAGCAGCTGGTATTGTAGAAAAAGTATTAAAATCAGCGATTGCAAATGCTGAAAATAATTTTGGACTTGATAGAGATAATCTGTATGTGGCAAAAGCTGTGGCAGATCAGGGCCCAATAATGAAGAGAATGATGCCAAGGGCGATGGGTAGATCAAATTTGATGAGAAGAAGAACGAGCCATATAACAGTAGTTGTCAATGAAAAATAAAAAGGAGGGATAAAATGGGTCAAAAGATTAATCCTCGTGGCTTGAGAGTTGGTGTATCACAGGATTGGGATGCAAAATGGTTTGCAAAGGATAAAGATTTTAGTGATCTTTTGATAGAAGATATAAAGATAAGAGATTTTATCAAAAATAAGATTTACGCTTCAGGTGTTCCGAAAATTGAAATAGAAAGAGCTGCAAATAGAATAAAGATTGATGTATATACTGCGAAACCAGGAATGGTAATAGGAAAAGGTGGCGCAGGAATTGAAGGATTGCGGCAGGAAATTGAAAAAATGACTAATAAGAAGGTCATCATAAATATTGTTGAAGTAAAGAATCCAGAACTTGATGCCCAATTAGTAGCTGAAAATATTGCTTCACAGTTAGAAAGAAGGATCTCATTTAGAAGAGCCATGAAGCAGTCAATATCAAGAGCAATGAAACAAGGTGCTAAGGGTATAAAAATAGCATGTTCTGGGAGATTGGCAGGTGCAGAGATTGCTCGCACTGAAAGATATCATGAAGGTGTCGTGCCCCTTCAAACATTAAGGGCAAATATAGATTATGGATTTGCAGAAGCAAATACTACTTATGGCAAGATCGGCGTTAAAGTTTGGATTAACAAAGGAGAGATATTGCCACAGCCGAAGAAACAGGTAACAGCGGAAGGAGGCAAATAATCATGTTAATGCCTAAAAGAGTTAAATATAGGAAACAACAAAGAGGCAGAATCAAAGGAAATGCTACTAGAGGAAATACAGTAAGTTATGGAGATTATGGCTTACAAGCACTAGAAGGTGGTTGGATAACAGCTGTACAGATAGAGGCTGCCAGAGTAGCAATGACAAGGTATATAAAAAGAGGAGGAAAAGTCTGGATAAAGATTTTTCCTGATAAACCTGTAACAGAAAAGCCTGCAGAAACACGTATGGGTTCTGGTAAAGGATCACCTGAGTACTGGGTAGCTGTTGTAAAGCCAGGCAGAGTGCTTTTCGAGATAGCCGGTGTAAGTGAAGACGTCGCAAGGGAAGCTTTAAGATTAGCTAAACATAAACTGCCTATTAAAACGAAGTTCATAAAACGTGAAGAATTGGGTGGTGAAGAGAATGAAGGCTAAAGAGATTAGAGAACTGACTGACGAGGAATTATTGCAGAAGCTTTCCGATTTAAAGGGAGAACTTTTTAACCTTAGGTTTCAACTTGCCACTGGTCAATTAGATAATCCAATGAGGGTGAGAGATGTTAGGAAGTCTATCGCGAGAATAAAGACGATCTTGAGAGAAAGAGAACTTGGCAAGTTGAATGCATAGAAAGGAGGATTTAAATTGGAAAGAGGCATGAGAAAAGTTAGAATAGGAAAAGTTGTCAGCAACAAAATGCAGAAGACGATAGTTGTTGCTGTTGAAGATAGAATAAGGCATCCACTGTATAATAAAATAATAAGGCGTACAAAGAAATTTAAAGCTCACGACGAAAATAATCAATGCAATATTGGTGATGTAGTAAAAATTATGGAAACGAGGCCTTTAAGCAAGGAGAAAAGATGGAGGCTTGTAGAGATAATTAAAAAGGCAGAATGACCGAAAGGAGGTATTTGGAATGATACAGCCTCAAACAATATTAAAAGTTGCAGACAATACTGGTGCTAAAGAGATTATGTGTATACATTTGATGGGTGGTTCAACTAGAAAGTTCTCAAATATAGGTGATATAATAGTAGCTTCTGTCAAAAGTGCAACACCCGGAGGTGTTGTAAAAAAAGGTGATGTGGTCAAAGCTGTTATAGTAAGAACAAAGAAAGGTGTAGCAAGAAAAGACGGCACGTATATAAGATTCGATGATAATGCTGCTGTCATAATAAAAGATGATTTACAACCTAGAGGAACTCGTATTTTTGGACCAGTTGCCAGAGAATTAAGGGAAAAAGATTTTATGAAGATAATTTCACTTGCACCGGAAGTTCTATAAGGAGGTGTAACAATTGGAGAGAAAAAAACTTCATGTAAAAACAGGCGATATAGTCACAGTGATTTCGGGTCAAGATAAAGGGAAGAAGGGCAAAGTGTTAAAAGCATTGCCAAAGGAAGGCAAAGTTATTGTTGAAGGAGTAAATGTAGTTACAAAACATAGAAGAGCACGTGGACCGCAGGATCAAGGTGGGATAATACATCAAGAAGCACCTATTTATGCGTCAAAAGTTATGCTATTTTGCAATAACTGTGGAACCGGCGTGAGATATGGTGTTAAAATTCTTGCTGATGGTGAGAAGATAAGATACTGCAAAAAGTGTGGAGAGACATTGTAAATGTGAAAGGAGGTATATCATGGCAAGGCTTAGAGATAAATATATAAACGAAGTAGTACCTGCTCTTATGGCAAAGTATTCTTATAAAAACATAATGCAAGTACCGAAATTAGAAAAAATAGTTTTAAATATAGGACTTGGTGAAGCAAAAGAAAATCCAAAAGCGATAGAAGCTGCTTCTAATGACTTGGCTGTAATAACAGGTCAGAAACCAGTAGTTACAAGGGCAAAAAAATCAATAGCAAATTTCAAGATACGTGCAGGCATGCCTATAGGTGTTAAGGTGACATTAAGAGGCGAAAGAATGTATGAATTCGCTGATAAGTTATTTAATGTGGCATTACCAAGGGTTAGGGATTTTAGAGGTCTTCCGACAAAATCTTTCGACGGCAGAGGAAATTACTCATTTGGCATAAAAGAACAGCTTATATTCCCTGAAATTGATTATGATAAAATTGATAAAGTAAGGGGAATGGATATCATATTTGTAACGACAGCTAAGAATGATGAAGAAGCGAGAACACTCTTGGAGCTTATGGGAATGCCGTTTGCAAAGTAAAGGAGGTATATAAATGGCCAGAAAGGCATTGATATTGAAGCAAAAAAAGACCCCTAAATTTAGTACAAGAGCATATAACAGATGTAAAATTTGTGGGCGACCACATGCATATATCAGGAAATATGGAATATGCCGTATTTGTTTTAGAGAATATGCTCATCAAGGCATTATTCCAGGCGTAAAAAAGGCAAGCTGGTAAGAGGGGAGGTATTGAAATGACAGATCCAATAGCAGATATGCTTACACGTATAAGAAACGCAAACATAGTGAGACATGAAACAGTAGAGATACCAGCATCAAATACAAAAAGAGCAATAGCAATGCTTATGCTTCGTGAAGGGTTTATTAAAGCAGTAGAAGAAATAGATGATGGTAAACAAGGTATTTTAAAGATTACACTTAAATATGGGCCAAATAAAGAAAGAGTTATATCAGGTCTTAAAAGAATAAGCAAACCAGGTTTGAGGGTTTATGCAAAAAGCAATGAAATTCCAAGAGTTTTAGGTGGACTTGGTATGGCAATCATATCAACATCTAAAGGAATAATGACAGATAAAGATGCTAAAAAAGAAGGAGTCGGAGGAGAAGTTCTCTGCTATATCTGGTAATTCAAAATAGGAGGTGTGAAGTGTGTCTAGAATAGGGAAGCAACCAGTAGATATTCCAAAAGATGTAACAGTTACAGTTAATGATAATCATGTTGTAGTAAAAGGTCCAAAAGGTACTCTTGAAAGGGATTTTCCAAATCTAGTTAATATATCTGTAGAAGATAATAAAGTCGTTGTAACAAGAAACAGCGATAATAAAGAAGCAAAAGCTATGCATGGGACAACTAGAGCTTTGATTCAAAATATGGTGAAAGGTGTAAGTACTGGATATGAAAAAAGCCTTGAGATTGTTGGTGTGGGTTACCGTGTTGCAAAGCAAGGCAAAAAAATTGTTTTAACAGTTGGCTATTCTCATCCAGTAGAAATAGAAGAAGAACCGGGTATTGAATTTGCAGTTGATGGAACAAATAAGATTACAGTGAAAGGTATTGACAAACAAAGAGTCGGTGAGGTAGCTGCAAATATAAGGAAAGTAAGGCAACCAGATGCTTACAAAGGAAAAGGTATCAGGTATGTTGGAGAACATGTAAGGCTAAAAGAAGGCAAAACAGGTAAGAAGTAAGGGGTGATAATATGATATCAAAAATAGACAGACGATTGACACGGAAAAGGCGCCATCTAAGAGTAAGAAAAAAAATTTCTGGAACAAGCGAAAGGCCTAGACTTAGCGTGTACAAAAGTTTAAGCCATATATATGCGCAGCTTATTGATGACGTAAATGGTGTTACTTTAGCACATGCTTCTACATTAGATCCAGAATTGAAGAATATTGCTAAAGGTGCAAATAAAGAGTCAGCAAGATTAGTAGGGAAATTAATTGCAAAAAAAGCTCTTGAAAAGGGAATTAAGGATGTTGTTTTCGATCGTGGTGGATATATATATCATGGTACGATAAAAGAATTAGCAGATGCTGCAAGAGAAGGCGGTTTGAATTTTTAATAAGGAGGGAAATCATGGCACGTATTGATATATCAAATCTTGATTTAAAAGAAAAAGTTGTAAGTTTAAATCGTGTTGCAAAAGTTGTCAAGGGTGGAAGGAATTTCAGATTTAGTGCAACTGTAGTTGTTGGAGATTCCGAAAAAGGTTATGTTGGTGTTGGAACCGGGAAATCCGCAGAAATTCCTGAAGCAATCAGAAAAGCAGTAGAAGATGCTAAAAAACATCTTATAAAGGTTCCAATAGTAGGAACTACAATTCCACATGACACGATAGGAGTTTTTGGGGCCGGGAAAGTTTTGTTAAAACCGGCTAAGGAAGGTACAGGAGTAATTGCTGGAGGACCTGTGCGTGCTGTACTTGAATCAGCAGGAATTAAGGACATATTGACAAAATCCTTAGGATCAGCTAATTCTACAAACATGGTATATGCAACAATTGAAGGATTGAAATCATTAAAGACTGCAGAGGAAGTAGCAAAATTACGTGGAATTCCTGTTGAGCAATTGCTTGGATAGGAGGATTGAAATGGCAAAATTAAAAGTTACTCTGGTGAGAAGTACTATAGGCCGTGAGAAATCACAAATAGATACTGTAAGAGCATTGAAATTGAGAAAAATAGGAAGTAGTTCGGTTTTAGATGATACGCCACAAGTAAGAGGTATGATTAACAAGGTTAAACACCTAGTAAGTGTCGAAGAAGTAAATGAATAGGAGGTGTGGACATTGAGACTTCACGATTTAAAACCTGCTGAAGGTGCAAGAAAAGAAAGAAAAAGAGTTGGCAGAGGTATTGGTTCGGGATTAGGAAAAACATCTGGACGTGGACATAAAGGCCAGAAGGCTAGAAGCGGTGGAAATATAAGGCCAGGCTTTGAAGGTGGACAGATGCCTTTAACAAGACGATTACCAAAGAGGGGATTTACAAATATCTTTAAGAAGGAATATGCTATTGTCAATTTAAGTTTGCTTGATAATTTTGAAGATGGAACTGTCGTAACTCCAGAACTTTTAATCGAGAAAGGGATTATCAAAAAAATCAAAGATGGCGTAAAAATTTTGGGCTCAGGTGAACTTAATAAAAAGTTAACTGTAAAAGCGCATAAGTTTAGTAAATCTGCTGTAGATAAAATAGAATCCGTAGGGGGAAAGGCAGAGGTGATATAAATGCTAAAGACCCTTGTCAATGCATGGAAGGTTGCGGACATCAGAAAAAAAATTATCTATACTGTAATGATGCTTTTGATATTTAGACTTGGATCACATATACCAGTACCTGGTATTGATCCAAATCAAATCAAAAATATTCTTGGACAAGGAACGCTTTTTGGATTTTTTGATATAATTTCAGGTGGTGCATTCCGCGATTTTACGATTTTTGCCATGAGCATCATTCCTTATATTAATGCATCAATTATAATGCAGCTACTAACTATAGCTATACCTTCATTGGAGCAAATGGCAAAAGAAGGGGAAGAAGGAAGAAAAAAAATTGCTCAATATACTCGCTATATGACAGTAGTACTTGCATTAATTCAGGCAATAGGAATGACAATAGGTTTAAGAGGTGCAGTAATTAATCCTAATTTTCTGAACTTAACAATAATCGTTATAACATTGACAGCGGGTACATCATTCTTAATGTGGCTAGGTGAAAGGATAACTGAAAATGGTGTTGGGAATGGCAGTTCTCTTATAATTTTTGCTGGCATTCTAGCTAGAATACCAAACATGATTTATGTTACAATACAGTACGTAGGTGCTGGGACAGCTAACATATTTGGTGCAATAGCCTTCTTGATTGTCATACTTGTTATGATTGTCTCAATCATATTGATGTCAGAAGGGCAAAGAAGAATACCTGTTCAATACGCGAAAAGGGTTGTAGGTCGTAAAGTATATGGAGGACAATCAACTCATATACCATTAAGAATAAACATGGCTGGTGTTATTCCTCTGATATTTGCGCTTTCACTTCTGCAATTTCCACAGCAGATAGCTACATTTTTCCCTAAATCAGCATTTTACGCTTTTACAGAGAAATGGCTTGGAACAAATGGATGGATATATAATGTATTGAATGTTCTCCTTATAATATTCTTTACTTACTTCTACACAGCGATAATATTTAATCCTGTAGAAATTTCTGATAATATGAAAAAATATGGTGGTTTTATTCCAGGTATTAGACCTGGAAAGCCAACGACAGATTTTATTACGCGGGTTATGAATAGAGTGACATTTGTAGGTGCAGTATTTTTAGCTGCTGTAGCGGTACTTCCTGTGATAATGATGAATGTCACTGGTTTACAATTATACTTTGGCGGTACGGCATTGCTGATCGCTGTTGGTGTGGCACTAGAAACTATGAAGCAAATAGAAGGACAGCTCATAATGCGTAACTACCAGGGATTTTTAAGATAGTCAGGGGGAAAATATATGAGAATCATATTGTTAGGACCACCTGGAGCTGGAAAAGGAACGCAGGCGGAAAGCATAACGAGGGATTATAAAATACCTCACATTTCAACTGGCGATATCTTTAGGTACAACATTAAAAACAATACTGAACTTGGCAAATTAGCAAAGCAGTACATCGATAAAGGGATGTTGGTACCAGATGATGTGACGAACAAGATCGTTGAAGACAGGCTGTCGAAAGATGATTGCAAAGATGGTTTCTTGCTTGATGGATATCCGAGAAACGTTGTGCAGGCTGAGTCTCTCGGCAAATACCTAGGGGATAAAAATCTTAAAATAGATCATGTCTTAAATATAATAGTTGATAGAGATGAACTAGTAAAGAGGCTTAGTGGTAGAAGAGTGTGTCCATCCTGTGGTGCAACATATCATATTGTCACAAAACCGCCCAAAGTGGAAGGAATTTGCGATAACTGCGGTGAAAAATTAATTCAAAGAACGGACGATAACATCGAATCTGTTTTAAAGCGCTTAGAAGTATATGAAGATGAAACAAAACCTCTAGTGGAGTATTACGGCAAATTGAATTTGATTCGCAATATTGATGGGAATAAACCTGTTAATGAAGTTTATAAGGAGATACAGGCATTAATAGGAGACGAAGTTTAATGATATATATCAAATCTGATAGTGAAATAGCTTTGATGAGATATGCTGGAAAAGTTACAGGAGAAGTTTTAAATCTTTTAGAAAAGTATATAAAGCCGGGTATAACCACCAAAGAACTTGATCAGATAGCTGAAGATTATATAAGAAGTAAAGATTGTATACCGGCTTTTAAAGGACTTTATGGCTTTCCAGCTTCAATATGTGCATCAATCAATGATGAAGTTGTCCATGGTATACCAGGTTTAAGAAGGCTTAAGGAAGGCGATATTATTAGTATAGATACTGGTGCGATATACCATGGATTTAATGGTGATGCGGCGAGGACTTTTGCAGTCGGAAGGATTAGTGATAATCTCAGAAAATTAATAGATGTGACAAAACAAAGTTTTTTTGAAGGCATAAAATTGGCAACTGAGCAACACAGACTTTCTGATATATCAAATGCTATACAGATTTACGTAGAAAAAAACGGTTTTTCAGTAGTCAGGGAATATGTAGGTCATGGAATTGGCAAAAAAATGCATGAGGACCCTCAAGTACCAAATTATGGTCCGCCGGGAAGAGGGCCGAGATTAAAAAGTGGCATGACTCTTGCTATTGAACCAATGGTTAATGAGGGAAGATATGATGTAAAGATTGAGGATAATAATTGGACAGTTGTTACAGTGGATGGTAGTCCATCTGCTCATTATGAAAATACCATAGTTATAACAAATGGAGAGCCTGAAATTTTAACATTAGTTTAAGAGGTGAATTTAATGGATGATACCTCAATAGGGCGAATAGTTAAGTCAAAGGCTGGCAGAGATAAAGACAGAATCTTTATAATAGTTGGAGTTGCCGATGAAAAACATGTGTTTATAGCTGACGGTGATTTAAGGAAGATTGAAAAGCCGAAAAAGAAAAAATTGATTCATCTTCAAAAGTATAATGAAGTAGACGAAATAATAAGAGAAAAGATATTAAAAGGTGAAACTGTTACAAATGCTGAGATAAAAAATGCTTTAAAACAGTTTAAGTGTGAAGAATAAGGAGGGTTTGATATCCTTGGCAAAAGATGATGTTATCGAAGTTGAGGGTAAAGTTATAGAAGCTTTACCAAATGCGATGTTTCAGGTGGAACTTGATAATGGACACAGAATCTTAGCACACATATCGGGTAAACTTAGAATGAATTTTATCAGGATTCTACCAGGGGACAGAGTCACGCTTGAATTATCCCCATATGATTTAACAAGAGGCAGAATTGTATGGCGAGGCAAGTGATAAGGAGGTATAATAATGAAAGTAAGGCCATCGGTTAAACCGATTTGTGAAAAATGTAAGGTTATTAAGAGAAAAGGCAAGGTAATGGTAATTTGCGAAAATCCTAAACATAAGCAAAAACAAGGTTAGGAGGTGGAAAAATGGCAAGAATTGCTGGCATTGATTTACCAAGAGAAAAACGCGTTGAAATAGGATTGACGTATATTTATGGGATAGGACGTTCTCGCGCAAATGAGATCTTAGCAAAAGCAGGTGTAAATCCTGATACTAGGGTAAAAGATTTGACAGAAGATGAAGTGTCAAGACTTAGAGACATCATCGATAAAGAGTATAAAGTTGAAGGTGATTTAAGAAGAGAAGTATCTCTAAACATAAAGAGACTTATTGATATAGGATGTTATAGAGGAATAAGGCATAGAAAAGGCTTACCAGTACGTGGGCAAAGGACAAGAACAAATGCACGTACAAGAAAAGGTCCAAAGAAGACTGTTGCTAAGAAGAAGAAATAATAAGGAGGGAAATTATGGCAAAAAAAGTTAAAAGAACAGCTAAACGCCGTGAGCGCAAAAATGTTGAACGTGGTGCCGCACACATACATTCAACATTTAATAATACAATAGTTACATTGACTGATATGGCAGGCAATGCATTAGCATGGTCAAGTGCAGGAACGTTAGGATTTAAAGGTTCTAGGAAATCTACTCCATATGCAGCACAGATGGCAGCAGAAACAGCAGCTAAAGCTGCAATGGAACATGGACTTAAAACTGTAGATGTATATGTAAAAGGTCCTGGTGCAGGCAGAGAGGCTGCAATAAGAGCTTTGCAAGCTGCTGGGCTAGAAGTAAGTCTTATAAAGGATGTCACACCGATTCCACACAATGGGTGCAGACCACCTAAGAGAAGAAGAGTATAAGGAGGTGCAAAAATGGCAAGGTACACAGAATCTACATGTAAATTATGCCGTAGAGAAGGTATGAAATTATTTTTAAAAGGCGATAAATGCTATACTGAGAAATGCCCATTCGCAAGAAGGCCATATGCTCCCGGACAACATGGACAAAATAAGAAGAAGCTTACAAACTATGGCACACAGTTAAGAGAAAAACAAAAATTGAGAAGGTATTATGGAGTTCTAGAAAGACAATTTGAAAGATACTTTGAGGAAGCTGAAAGAATGAAAGGTATAACTGGTGACAATCTCTTACAACTTCTTGAAAGAAGACTTGATAATGTAGTGTATAGATTGTCAATAGCGTCTTCAAGGGCTCAAGCAAGGCAATTTGTATCACATGGTCATATTCTTGTAAACGGAAGAAAGGTTGACATACCTTCGTATTTAGTAAAAGCAGGCGATGTAATATCTATCAAAGACAGCAGCAAGTCGTTAGAAGTTATTAAGAATAATGTTGAGGCATCCACAAATATACCTGATTGGTTAGATTTTAATAAAGATTCATTAGAGGGTAAAGTTTTATCTCTGCCAACAAGGGAACATATAGACTTACCAGTTGAAGAGCACTTGATTGTTGAATTGTATTCAAGGTAATAATCGGTTACCCTCATAAAAGTAAAAAAGGAGGGTTTAAATGGTGATTGAAATTGAAAAACCAAAAATAGAGATAGTGGAGCAATCCAATGATGACACGTATGCTAAGTTTGTTATTGAGCCACTTGAACGTGGCTATGGGATAACACTTGGCAACTCTTTACGCCGTATGCTTTTATCATCACTTCCAGGTGCGGCAGCAAAGACAATTAAAATAGATGGGGTGTTACACGAATTTTCTACTGTACCAGGCGTAAAAGAGGATGTTACTGAGATTATACTGAACTTAAAAGAGTTGGCAGTGAAATTATATACGGACGAACCAAAAATAGTGAGGATTGAAGCAGAAGGTAAAGGTGAAGTAACTGCAGGAGATATAATATCTGATGGCGATGTTGAGATAGTGAATCCAGATCTTCATATTGCTACACTTAGCGATAATGGCAAGCTAAATATGGAAATCGAGTTGGTTAAAGGAAAAGGATACGTTCCATCAGACAAAAATAAAGAGCCGAATCAGCCGATAGGTATTATTCCGGTTGATTCTATATTTACTCCAGTTAAGAAAGTAAGCTATAATGTTGAAAATACTCGTGTTGGTCAGGTTACAGATTACGACAAGCTTACTATGGAAGTATGGACGAATGGAACTATAAGTCCTAAAGAGGCCATAAGCTTAGCTGCTAAAATATTAATTGATCATTTTAATTTATTTACATCATTTGCAGAAAATTACAATGATATGGAAGTTTTGGTTGAAAAACCAGAGAAGAAGACAGATAAACCTCTTGACATGACGATAGAAGAACTTGATCTATCTGTACGGTCATATAACTGCCTTAAAAGAGCAGGAATTAATACTGTTCAAGATTTAGTTCAAAAAACAGAAGAAGAAATGATGAAAGTTAGAAATCTTGGCAAAAAGTCTTTGGTGGAAGTTGAGCAAAAATTAAAAGCATTAGGACTATCGCTGCAAAAGAGTGAAGAGTAAGGAGGGCAGATAATGGGATACAGAAAATTAGGTCGACCACATGACCAGAGAAGAGCAATGTTGAGAAACCTTACAACTAGCTTTTTGAATTATGGAAGAATTCAAACTACAGAAGCCAGAGCCAAAGAAATAAAAAGCATTGCGGAAAAAATGATTACACTTGCAAAGAGGGGCGATTTGCACTCAAGAAGACAGGCTTTGGCATATTTAACAGATGAAACGGTAGTTAAAAAATTATTTGATGAGATTGCTCCTAAATATTCAGATAAAAATGGCGGGTATACAAGAATATTAAAACTTGGTCCTCGTAGAGGCGATGCAGCACCGCTGGTTATCATAGAACTTGTTTAGACTCAAAAGGGGTTAAGTTATCAATAAAACTTAACTCCTATTTTAATAGTCACAGCCAATTATTTTGCGGCTTAAAAGAAGGTGGTCATATGGAAAATATAATTATGGCAAGAGACCTTACATTTAGCTATGAGACTGGCAACGAAGAGAACAAAAAAAAGATTGTATTGAATTCATTAAACATTGATCTTGAGGAAGGAAAATTTATTGCCATTATTGGACACAATGGTTCAGGGAAATCCACACTTGCAAAACACTTTAATGCTCTTCTCATGCCAACAGAAGGGGATGTATATGTCAATGGAATGAATACTAAAGATTCTGCACATGTATGGGATATAAGGCAGACTGCTGGTATGGTATTTCAAAATCCCGATAACCAATTGGTAGCAACGGTTGTGGAGGAAGATGTGGCTTTTGGACCGGAAAATTTAGGCATAGATCCGAAAGAAATTCGTAAGAGAGTGGACTTTGCATTAAATGCGGTAGACATGTTTAAATATAAAGATTCAGCACCACATATGCTTTCAGGTGGGCAAAAACAGCGAATAGCCATTGCCGGAGTCATAGCTATGAGACCTCAGTGTATCATATTAGATGAGCCAACTGCTATGCTTGATCCTATGGGAAGAAAAGAAGTAATAAATACAATACAGAGGTTAAATAAAGAGAATGGCATTACAATAATCTTAATTACACATTTTATGGAAGAAGCTGTTCTTGCCGATAGAGTAATTGTAATGGATGATGGAAATATTGCTCTAGATGGTACACCAAAAGAAGTATTTAAGGAAGTAAAAAAGCTGAAAGATTTGGGTCTTGATGTTCCTCAAGTTACAGAGTTAGCTTATAAACTGAAGCAAGAGGGGATAGATATACCTACTGAAATATTAACTGTTGATGAGATGGTGAGGTTTATATGTCAATACAAGTAGAAAATATTTCGTTTATTTACAATGAAGGCACCCCATTTGAGTCAGAAGCATTAAAAGACGTGAGTTTTACAATAGAAGACAACGAATTTGTAGGAATTATAGGACATACTGGTTCAGGAAAATCTACCCTTATACAACACTTAAATGGCCTTTTAAAGCCAACATCTGGTAGAATAACAATAAATGGAATCGATATTACAAGTACAAAAAATTTAAAAAACATCAGAAGAGAAGTTGGAATTGTTTTTCAATATCCGGAGCATCAACTATTTGAAGAGACAATATACAAAGACATTGCATTTGGACCATCTAATTTGGGACTTCCAGACGATGAAATAAAGATGAGAGTATTTGAAGCTATGAAGACTGTTGGACTCGATGTAAGTATGAAAGACATGTCACCTTTTGAATTATCTGGAGGTGAAAGAAGACGTGTTGCAATAGCTGGGGTTTTGTCTATGATGCCAAAGATATTGATTCTTGATGAGCCAACGGCTGGTCTTGACCCAAGAGGGAGAGATGAGATACTAGGCAAGATTAAAGAAATTCATGAAAAATATGAAATGACTACAATACTTGTGTCTCACAGCATGGAAGATATAGCAAAACTTGTGAATAAAATAATTGTCATGCATGAAGGAAAGGTATCATTGATAGGTACTCCTAGAGAAGTTTTTAAAAATGTCGAAAAACTTGAGCAAATGGGACTTGGTGTGCCACAGATTACTTATCTTATAAGAGATCTAAGAAAAAATGGAATAGAGTTGCCAGATGATATATTAACAGTTGATGAAGCGAAAAGATGCATATTGGAGTACCTTAGGGGTGTGAGAGATGCTTAAAAATATTACTATAGGCCAATATATACCAGGTGATACATTCATACATCGTTTGGATCCCAGAGTAAAAATAATACTTTCTATAATATTCATAATCTCACTGTTTATAATAACAAAATTTTCAGGTTATGTGTTTATCTTATTATTTATATTAGGAAGCATATATATATCGAAAATACCATTAGGTTACATTTTTAAAGGATTAAAACCGATTTTGGTAATTCTCATATTAACTGTTGGATTAAACATATTTTTCACTCCTGGTGGGATACTTCTTGCATCAATTGGTCCGCTTAAGATAACTTCTAATGGTGTAAGACTAGCGCTATTTATGGGATTAAGGCTTATATTTTTGATAGTTGGGACATCGCTTCTAACTCTTACAACATCTCCCATAGCATTAACGGATGGCATAGAAAGCCTTTTGAATCCTTTTAGACGCATTGGAATGCCAGCACATGAATTAGCTATGATGATGACTATTGCTTTACGCTTTATACCAACATTACTAGAAGAAACAGATAAAATAATGAAGGCACAAATTGCTAGAGGTGCTGACTTTGAAAGCGGCAATTTAATGAAAAGAGCGAAAAACTTGATTCCTCTGTTAGTGCCTTTGTTTATCAGCGCCTTTAGAAGAGCTGACGAACTTGCTGTTGCAATGGAGGCAAGGTGTTACAGAGGAGGCTTTAATAGAACAAAACTAAAACAATTAAAAGTAAGCCATAGAGATTATATAGCTATTTTATTGACAGCGGCTCTTGTATGTATAATAATATGGAATAGATTTTGGCCTTGGTGATGAGATTTAAAATGAGAAATATAGTCTTAGTTATCGAATATGACGGTACAAATTATCACGGGTGGCAAATTCAGAAAAATGCTGTTACAATTCAAGAAGTAATAACAAAGGCAATAAAGAAAATAACACTGGAAGATGTAGATTTAATTGGTTCCAGCAGAACAGATGCTGGTGTACATGCTTTATATCAAGTTGCCAATTTTAAAACATGTACTAATATACCTACTTCAAAAATTCCTAATGCCTTGAATAGTGTTCTTCCAGCTGATATAGTTATAAAAGATGCTTTTGAGGCCGATATGGATTTTCATTCAAGATATTTTGCTAAAAGTAAAAGATATAAATACATCATATACAATAGAAAAGTTAATTCTCCAATATATAGAAATTATAGCTGGCACATAAGTAAGAGTTTAGATGTAGAAAAAATGAGAGAATCACTTAAGTACTTAGAAGGTACACATGATTTTTCGGCATTTAAAGCAAGTGGAAGCTCTGCAAAAAGCCCTGTAAGAACTGTTCGTGATATTTCTCTTAAAAAAAATGGCTTTAATATAGAATTTGAAATTGAAGCTGATGGTTTTTTATACAATATGGTCAGAATAATTGTTGGTACAATTGTTGATGTAGGATTAGGTAAGATTAATCCCATCGACGTGAAAGAAATTTTAGACTCAAAAAATCGATGTATGGCAGGTAAAACTGCACCGCCACAAGGGTTATTTTTAACTAAAATATACTATTGACATGGGTGGGGCTGTGGATTAAAATTATATTATGTAAAATTGTGCCCCGTTTATTGAAGTATATGTTACTTAAGTATAAGTTTCTTAAGGAGGTAAATATAGTGAAATCATTCATGCCAAAAAAGAATGAAGTAGAAAGAAAATGGTATGTTATAGATGCCGAAGGAAAAGTATTAGGTAGATTAGCTAGTCAAGTTGCAAAGATTTTGTCGGGTAAAAATAAACCTATATATTCGCCTAGTGTTGATACGGGTGATTATGTTATTATAATCAATGCAGATAAAGTTGTTTTAACAGGCAAAAAATTAGAGCAAAAGTACTTTAAGTATTACACAGGACATCCAGGTGGACTAAAATTGATACAGTACAAGACATTGATGAGGACAAAGCCTGAGAAAGCGATTATCAGAGCAGTTAGAGGGATGCTTCCTAAAAATAAATTAGGTAGACATATGATTAAAAAACTCAAAGTTTATACTGGTCCTGAACATAATCATATGGCACAAAAACCAGAAAAACTTGACATATAAGGAGGGAAATAAGGAATGGCTACGATCCAATTTTTTGGCACAGGTAGAAGAAAAAC